>JAUHXR010000105.1 GCA_030426845.1 Polyangia bacterium
CCACCGCGCTCCCGATCTTCTCCTCGAGGGACTTTGTCGTCATGTAGGACGCGTCGCACGCGGCGGATCACGAGCTCAACCCGGGGCGTGAACGGTTACTGGTACGCTGACATTCAGCGATTCGCTTGCTCTGCCCACGAGAAGACCGGTGCGCCAGATCACGGTTCGCGAGCTCTTCGAGGCACTCGGCTCCTTCCCAGAGGAGCTGAGCTATGCCTGCTTCAGCCCTCAGAAGCTCACCCCGCAAAGCCCCGTGATCGTCTTCGATTCCGACGCGCTGGCGGACGAAGGCGAGGACCTTCCTTCTGAAGCCGTCGAGGGAGGCCTGACGGCCGAGCTTGGGCTGCGCGACATCGAGAGCATCGTGGCCAATGCGCAGCAACAGGGGCTGGAGCCGACCCTCGCGCAGTTCGTCGAGGGCCTCGAGTACTACCTGGCCAACGACGCGTACAAGCAATGGCGTGACTGGCGCGACGATCCCCAGTACTGGCCTAAACGGCGCCCTTCGACCGAGCCGGCTTCGGACGAGGCCGTGCTCTTCGCGGTCGACGGGACCGTCAACGACGTGATGGCGGATCGCATCGGGGAGGCGGTCCGGTCCGCGGTGGAGAGCGTGGCATGGCGCCTGAGCGCGCCCCGGTGGGCCAACACCTACGATGAGAGCCTATCCGTCCCAGGGCACGAGCGGGTCCGCCGAACCGTCGGCCTCTGGCTGCATTGGAGTGCGCTCTCCGAACCGCGAGACGAGCGCCTTCGACGCGCAGACCTCGAGGCGCTGCTCGAGATCATGCAGCACCTCTCGCGCGCCAAGGGCCTCCCGCTCGTCATCGTAGTCTCAGGAGAGCGCTCAGGGTCGATCTCCCGTGGTGAGCTCGACTCGCTCGCGCGGGAGCGCCTGCGAGACCTACTCGGCTCGGAGCCGTTGGTTCCGGAGCGCGCTACCGGCGGTACTTCTCCTGCAGCTCAATCACGAAAGCCTCGTCAGGCTCCTAGTTGAAGCGCGCGAACAGGTGATCCACGAGGCTGTGCGCGAACCTCTCTGGATCCGTCGGCATGGACCGTGGGAGCGCGGTATCGGCGCCCCCGGCGAGCATGTGGTCGACGACCGAGACCCCTCGCTCATCCGCCAGTTCCGTGAAGGGTCGACGACCGAGCGGCTCCCTCGACGCCGGGGAGCCGAGCCGAGCACCGCGCCGCCAGAGCGCCGGCGCGGAAGCGGAGGCGGCGACGCTGCGTCGGCGGCCGCATCGAGGCTGCTCACGCCGCACGGCCTGAAGCCGCTCCGCCCGCCATTGCCTTTGCTCGCTTCCCTGATCCACGCGCCGTCCCCTCTTGGTAGGGTGGCGGGCCGTGGCCGACTCTCCGACCCCAGTCCGTGACCACCTGGTCGACGCGCTCTACGCCGACCTCGTGGGCCCCTTCATCGGTGCGCATGAGCACGAGTCCTCGAAGGAGCTGCTCCGCAACCCCGCGGACTGGTACCTCACGGGCTTCCTCGTCCCGGAGACGGATCGCGAGCCGCCGCCCGACGAGCTCGACGGGCCAGGGGAGGGCGACGACGTCCCGAAGGACGACTCCGACGAGGAGGAGCAGCCGACGAAGCGGCCGAAGCTGTTTCCCGCGTCGATGGGGATGAGCGTTCTGCTCCCGCCCGACGCCGACCTGACGCACGTGACCGCGCGGGTGTCGTTCGCGCGCTACGTGCCGGAGTGGACGAAGGACGACGGGGAGCGGGGCCGCGGCAAGAAGTACTGGCGGCGCGTGCCCCAGCCGACCGAGGCGGTCTCCATCGCGCTGGACGAGGCGAAGGTCCGCGCCGGTCATCCGCTCAAGAACGCGCCCACGGTCGTGCTCGAGGGCCGGCTGGCCACGTTCGAGCGCGACCTGCCTGGGATCCAGAAGGGCACGCGCGCGCTCTCGCTCTTCGTGGTCAACCGCGAGCCGGTGCACGACGACGACCTCGGCCGCACCGGGCGGACGCTCTTCCAGGTGCAGCTCGAGCTGGAGTGCGGCGGTGACGGATTCCTTCCCCGGCCCGACCGCAGCGGGCTCGTGGCTCACTCCGACGCCGACGCGCAGGTGATGGATCTCCACTACCGCGGACACATGGAGTACGCGGTCGGCCACAACGTGGCCGCCGAGCCGGTCGCGGGCGAGGGCGGCCGCTGCACCCGGGTGCGCACGCGCTGGATCCCGCGGACCGAGGTGCGCCTCGTCGATCCCCGCCGGGTCGGCGAGGTCACCGTGGCGATGGAGGAGCTCGCCCAGCTCGCCGACGCCGACGCGGTCGAGGCCGCGCTCGGTCAGCTCCCGACGCTCTATTCGGCCTGGCTCGACGCCACGGAGGACAAGGACGCGCTCTCCGGCCCCCGCGCGGCGGTGCGCGCGGAGCTCCTCGGCGAGGCGCGTTTCGCGTGTCAGCGCATCCGCGCGGGGATCGATCGGCTCAAGTCGGATCCCGACGCGCGCCTGGCGTTCCAGCTCGCGAACTCCGTCATGGCGGCGGCCGCGCGGCGCCGGAGCCCGCACCTCTACGCGGGCGGCGCCGTGCCCGAGTGGCGCCTCTTCCAGCTCGCGTTCGTCCTCCTGAACCTCGACGGCATCACCGATCCGCGGCACGCCGATCGCGAGACGGTCGAGCTGATCTTCTTCCCGACCGGCGGCGGCAAAACGGAGGCCTACCTCGGCGTCATCGCCTACGCGCTCATCCTGCGCCGCATGAACGGTCGCGGCACCGACCATGGCGGCCTCGGGGTCGCGGTGCTCCTGCGCTACACGCTGCGCCTGCTGACCCTCGACCAGCTCGCGCGCGCGACGACCCTCATCTGCGCGCTCGAGGTCCTGCGACGCGAGCGCCCGGAGCTGCTCGGCACGACGCGCTTCAGCATCGGCCTCTGGGTCGGCAAGAGCGCGACCCCGAACCGCTTCTCCGAGCTCTTCGACGAGCTGGACGCGTTCAAGGCCCAGCGCCGCAAGACGCTCCCCGTGCCGCTCGAGGCGTGCCCCTGGTGCGGCCACCCGCTCGACTCGCCCGGCGTCGAGGCGCGGCCGAGCAAGAAGAGCTGCGAGCGGGTCGTGGTCCGCTGCCTCAACGGCGGGAGCTGCGACTTCGACAACCGTCACCCCGACGGTCTCCCGCTCGTCTTCATCGACGAGCAGGTCTACCGCGAGCTGCCGTCGTTCGTGATCGCGACCGTCGACAAGTTCGCGATGATGCCGTGGCGCGGCGAGACCGCGCTGCTCTTCGGCCGCGCGAAGTGGACCAAGGACGGTCGCTTCTTCGGCCCGATGGACAAGAAGCCCAAGGGCGCGAAGGAGCTCACCGGCTACCTCCCCGCGCCCGACGTCATCGTGCAGGACGAGCTCCACCTCATCACCGGTCCGCTCGGGACGATGGTCGGGCTCTACGAGATCCCGATCCAGCTCCTCGCCTCGCGCGGCGAGGGCGAGTCACGCTTCTCGCCGAAGATCATCGCCTCGACCGCCACCGCGAACCACGCGCGCCAGCAGATCCGCGCGCTCTACGGTCAGAAGCGCGGCACCGCGATCTTCCCGCCGCCCGCCGTCGACGCGCTCGAGACCTACTTCTCACAGGTCAACGTCACCGACGCCGGGCGCCTCTACGTCGGCGTCGCGGCGCCGGGCCACCCCATCAAGCGGATCCTCCTGCGCGTCTACCTCGCGCTCCTCACCGCCGCGAAGAAGCTCGCGTCCGACGAGTCCTTGCCCGCGGCGCAGCGCGACTCGGTCCTGACCCTGGTGGGCTACTTCAACTCGCTCCGTGAGCTCGGCGCGATGCGCCGCCTCGTCGAGGACGACATCCGCACCCACGCCGCCACGCGGAGCGCGCGCGTCCCCCGCGATGGCCTCGGCGTCAGCCCGTGGTTCGCCGACCGCGAGATCCACGAGCCCCTGGAGCTGACCAGTCGCCGCAGCACCGGCGAGATCAACGAGGCCAAGAACCGCCTCGGCAACGCGCACGCCGTCGAGAAGACGACCGACGTGGTCCTCGCGTCCAACATGATCTCGGTCGGCGTCGACATCGGACGCCTCGGCCTCATGGTCGTGGCCGGCCAGCCCAAGACCACCAGCGAGTACATCCAGGCGTCGAGCCGCGTCGGCCGCAGCCGCCAGCGCCCGGGCCTCGTCGTGACCTGCTTCAACGTGAACCGGCCGCGCGACCGCTCGCACTACGAGCACTTCGTCGCCTACCACGAGAGCTTCTACCGCCACGTCGAGGCCCAGAGCGTCACCCCCTTCGCGCCCCGCGCGCTCGACCGCGGCCTCACCGGCGCGCTCGTCGCGTCGACGCGGCTGAGCGACGACGCGATGGTCGAGCCGCTCGCCGCGGCCCGCATCGCCGAGCTGCGCGCCCACGCGGAGCGCGTCCGCGAGGCGTTCGTCGAGCGCTCCGGCGACGCCGGCGCGACGGTGGACGAGTGGATCCGCCACCGCCTCGACAAGTGGGAGGAGCTGGCGCTCCGTGCGCGAGGCGACAACTCCGCGCTCGCCTACTCGAAGTTCGACGTGACCAAGGGCGACCGCCAGCTCCTGCACCTCACCCTCGAGCCGCCCCCCGACATGATCCCCGGCGAGGAGAAGTTCGCCGCCCCGACCTCGATGCGCGACGTGGAGCCGAGCGTGCACCTCTGGCTCGCGCAGCCCGGCGTGCGCCGCGGCGGCAAGAAGGGAGACGCCTGATGGCCCGCATCGGACGCTCACGAAAGACCGGCAAGGCCGAGCGCAAGCCCGACGGCCAGGTCCGCCAGAGCCAGCTGCTCTCGACCTACGGCGCCGGCGCGATGATCGACCTCGTCCAGCACGCGGTCCTCGTGCAGGGCCTCGACTCCTGGAGCTACCGCGGCACCGAGCGCGACGACGGCGTCTTCGTCGAGGAGCCGCGCCTCAAGGACAAGCTCCAGGAGAAGTACCGCATCCGCCTCGAGGACGAGCACTACTTCCGCCGCCCGCCCGCCGGGACCGACGACGAGCCGCACCCCGGCCTCGGCATCCGCGCGCTCGAGTTCCCCGCGAACTTCGTCTGCCAGGCCTGCCGTCGTCTCCTCCACCGGCGCGACCTCGGCGACGCCGTCACCTCCGACGGCCGCCGCTACCACGCCCGCTGCGACAAGGGCGACAAGTCCGGCCGCAACACCGTCGTCCCGGTCCGCTTCGTCGGCGCGTGCCGCCGCGGCCACCTCCAGGAGTTCCCCTGGCGGTTCTTCGCCCACTTCGGCCGCGAGAGCCCGTGCGAGCACGGCCAGCTCTCGCTCCACGAAGGCATCTCCGGCGACTTCAACGACATCCGCGTCCGCTGCACGTGTGGCGCGAGCCAGCGCCTGGCCGACGCGCGCGCCGAGCACGTGAAGCTGACGTGCGACGGTCGCCGCCCGTGGCTGCCCCCCGAGGTCGACCTGGAGAAGTGCGAGGAGAAGCTGCACCTCCTCGTCCGTACCGCGAGCAACGGCTACTTCGCGCTCCAGCTGTCCGCGCTCTCGGTCGAGGACCCGGACAACGTCATCCGTGACGCGCTCACCGGCGACGAGGTCCGCATCCGCAAGCGCTTCGAGAAGGGCGGCGACCGGCTCGCGAACTTCCTCGAGGACGACCACGAGGAGCTCGTCGAGAAGCACGGGATGGAGGCCGTCCTCGCCCAGGCCCAGCTCCTCGCCCAGGGCATCTCCGTCCAGCGCCCGGGGATCCGCAGCGGCGAGTACCTCCAGCTCACCACCCACGCCGAGGCGATCGGCAGCGACGCCCCGGTCGACGAGTCCAAGCCCTTCGTCGCGCGCCGCGTCGCCACCGACGCGCCGAAGGTCTCGACCGTCACCCTCGTCCACCGCCTCCGCGAGGTCATCGTCCAGTTCGGGTTCACGCGCCTCGAGCCGAGCAGCGCCGATCTTCAGGGCGAGGTCGACCTCGGCGTCACGCGCGCGCCGCTCGGGGCGATCGAGGACTGGCTCCCCGCCGCGACGCTGCAAGGGGAGGGCGTCTTCTTCGAGCTCGACCAGGCCGCCATGGCCGAGTGGGGTCAGCGGCCCGCCGTCCTCGCCCGCCAGCAAGAGCTCGCCGCCGGCTGGACGAAGTGGCACGAGGACCGGAGCCGCGGCGGCGACACCAAGAAGATCCCGCCGTTCCTCGGGATGCGCTTCTACCTGCTCCACTCGCTCTCGCACCTCCTCATCAACTCGATCGCGATGGAGTGCGGCTACTCCGCGAGCGCGATCAAGGAGCGCATCTACTGCGGCCCCCTCGACGAGGGCGGCCGCGAGATGTCCGGCATCCTCCTCTACACGGGCACCGTCGGCAGCGAGGGCACGCTCGGCGGCCTCGTGCAGCAGGGCGAGCGGCTCACGCACCACCTCCGCCGCGCGCTCCAGACCGGCCAGCTCTGCAGCAACGACCCCATCTGCGGCGCCCACACCCCGAAGGACGACCCGACGGACCGCCTCCTCGAGGGCGCGGCCTGCCACGGGTGCCTCCTCATCGCCGAGACCTCCTGCGACAAGCGCTTCAACCGCAGCCTCGACCGCGCGCTCGTGGTCCCGGTGATCGGGCAGCCCGCCGGGCTGTCGTTCTTCGCGCGCGAGGACTTCGAGTAGGCCGCATGTTCGCGGACGTCTCGAACACCGAGCTCGAGAACCTGCTCGCCGCGCTGCGGGCGGGTCGGGTCCGCCTCCCGCTCACCGCGATGGCCCTCGACCGCGTCGGCGCCGACGGCCTCCGCGCGCACCTGCCGCGGCTCGAGCCGTTCACCGGCCGCGCGCTCGCCGTCCTCCTCGAGGCGCTCCTCGACGAGCGCCGCCGCCGCCCCCCGACGCCCGAGCTGGTCTGGACCGGCCCCGAGGGCCCGGCGGCGACCGCGCGCCGCACCGAGGTCGTGTTCCGCCACCTCCTCGCGTCGGCCGAGCGCGACGTCTGGATGGCCGGCTACTCGATCGACCACGGCGCGCAGATCTTCGAGCCGCTCTACCAGGCGATGAGCGAGCGCGGCGTCAAGGCCCGCTTCCTCCTCCACCCGAAGTACAACCCCGGCGAGACGCGCCAGCGCACGGTCGAGGCCGGCGCGAACCTCATCGTCCACCGCTTCCTCGAGCACAACTGGCCGTTCGGCCCTCCGCGGCCCGACATCTACTACGACCCGCGCCCGCTCGAGCGCCGCCCACGCGCGAGCATGCACATCAAGGCGGTGGTGGTGGACGAGGCTCGCGTCCTCATCGGCTCGGCGAACTTCACCAACGCCGGCCAGCACCGCAACTACGAGGCCGGCGCCTACCTCGAGGACCCCGCCTTCGCCAAGCGCCTCGTCCGCCAGCTCGCCTCGCTGATCGAGGGCGAGCTCGTCCATCGCTACGGAGCCTCGTCGTGACCCCCGAACGCGCCAGCGTGGCCAGCGTCCTGTCGGCCCTCACCGTCGCCCGCATCCAGGAGATCGGCCGCGACGCCGGCCTCGCCCCCCGCGGCGCGACCAAGGCCGAGCTCGTCCGCGCCGTCGACGTCACCCAGCGCGTCACCTTCCGCCGCCTCCTCGCGCAGCTCCGCCGCGACGAGCTGCGCGCCGCGTGCCGGCTCCACGGCCTCGACGACGAGGGCCGCGCGCGCCAGGCGCTCATGCAGCGCCTCCTCGAGTCCTACGGCGCCCACGACTCCGCGCCGCCGCCGCCGCTCTTCACCGCGACCGCCGCCGGCCGCGAGGTCCCCGGCGCCGGCGACACCGTCATCGCGCGCCATCGCCAGTGGCTCGTCGACGACGTGCGCCCCCCGCCCAACGACGGCGACGCCACCTGGGTGAGCCTCACCTGCCTCGACGACGACAACCGCGGCCAGACCCTCGAGCTGCTCTGGGAGCTCGAGCTCGGCGCGCGCGTCGTCCAGCCCGAGGCGCCGCCGTTCGAGCAGGTCTCGCGCCTCGATCCGCCGCGTCACTTCGCCGCCTACCTCCACGCCCTGCGCTGGCAGTCGGTCACCGCGGCCGACCGCGACTTCTTCCAGGCCCCGTTCCGCGCCGGCATCGAGGTGCTCGACCACCAGCTCACCCCGCTCGCCAAGGCGCTCTCGCTCCCGCGCGCCAACCTCTTCATCGCGGACGACGTAGGCCTCGGCAAGACCATCGAGGCCGGCCTCGTCCTCTCCGAGCTGCTGCTGCGCCAGCGCGTCGAGATGGCGCTCATCGTCTGCCCCGCGTCGGTCACCCTCCAGTGGCAGCGCGAGATGGACCAGCGCTTCGGTCTCCGCTTCGAGATCTACAGCCGCGACTTCGTCCTCGCGCGGCGCCGCGAGCGCGGCTTCGCGGTGAACCCCTGGGACACCCACACGCGCTTCATCATCAGCTACCCGCTGCTCCGCCGGCCCGAGTACCGCGACCCGCTCCTCGCCCACCTCGCGGAGCGCTCGGAGCGCTCGACGCGCGCCAAGAAGAGCCTCCTCATCCTCGACGAGGCCCACACCGCCGCGCCCGCGAGCGGCGGCCGCTACGCGGTCGACTCACGGATCACGCAGGTCGTCCGCGACATCGCCCCGCGCTTCGAGAACCGCCTCTTCCTCAGCGCGACCCCGCACAACGGCCACAGCAACAGCTTCAGCGCACTCCTCGAGATCCTCGACCCGCAGCGCTTCGCCCGCGGCGTCCCGGTCAAGGGCAAGGAGGACCTCGCGCCGGTGATGGTCCGCCGCCTCAAGCGCGATCTGCGCGACCTCGGCAAGGCGATGCGCTTCCCGCGCCGCGACATCGTCCGCGTGGGGCTGACCCGCGGCGACGAAGGCTGGACGGTCGCGCGCGGCGACGGCGATCCGACCCCGCTCGAGGGCGACGCCGAGGTCCCCGACGAGCTCACCCTCGCCGAGGAGCTCGCCGCCTACACCGCCCTCTTCGCCGACCTCCCGAAGACCAAGCGCCTGCCCCTCATCAACCTGCAGAAGCGCCTGCTCAGCAGCGTCGAGGCGTTCTCCCGCACCCTGCACGCGCACGCGAGCAGCAAGGCCGCCAACCTGGAGAAGGCCGAGGCCCGGCTCCTCGCGGCGCGCTCCGACGACGAGGTCGACGCGGAGGCCCAGCTCGGCCTGGACGAGGACGCCCTCACCGAGCGCGAGCAGGCGCGGGTGGAGGCGGCGACCGTCGCGCTCCGGGCGGTGTTCCCCGACGGCGCGCAGGCGCGGCTCGACGCGATGCGCGACCTCGCCGACCGCCTCGCGCGCCGCCCCTGCGCCAAGACGCGGGCGTTCCTCCAGTGGGTCCGCGAGCGCCAGTGCCCCGACCTCGGCGCCCGCGGCGCGGCGTGGACGGACACCCGCGTCATCGTCTTCACCGAGTACGGGGACACCCTGCGCTACCTCCGCCGCGTCCTCGCCCGCGCCATCGGCGAGGACGAGGTGGACGACCGCGTCCTGACCTTCCACGGCGGGATGAGCGAGGAGGCGCGCGAAGAGGTGCAGTTCGCGTTCAACGCCGACCCCGAGGACGACCCGGTGCGCATCCTCCTCGCGACCGACGCGGCCCGCGAGGGCCTCAACCTCCAGGCCCGCTGCGCGGATCTCTTCCACTTCGACATCCCGTGGAACCCCTCGCGCATGGAGCAGCGCAACGGCCGGATCGACCGCGCGCTCCAGCCGGCCGAGGTCGTGCGCTGCCACTACTTCGTCTACGCGCAGCGCCCCGAGGACCGCGTGCTCGAGAAGGTCATCGAGAAGACCGAGATCATCCACCGCGAGCTCGGCTCGCTCGGCGACGTCGTCTCCGAGCGCATCACCCGCGCGCTCGACCCGGGCATCGACGACGCGACCGAGGCCCAGCTCGAGGTGGCGGCCGACCTCGGCGAGGCCCGGGCGGTGAGCGAGGCCGAGCTGGAGGACGTCCGCGCCCGCGATCTGCTCGAGCGCGAGATGGAGGCCGCGCGCAAGATCTACGAGCAGTCGCGCCGCCGCCTCCGCTTCAAGGGCGAGCACCTCCGCGACGCGCTCGACGTCGGCCTCGGCCTCGCCGGCGCCGGCCCGCTCGAGGAGGGCGAGGACGGCCGCTTCACGCTCCCCGCGCTCGGCCGCGACTGGAGCCAGACCCTCGACGGCCTACGCCCCCCGCGGGCTCGCGACGAGGCGTTCTACGAGTGGCGCAAGCGCGACCCCCGCCCGGTCGTCTTCGAGCCGCCGCGCGTCCTCACCCAGTCCGCGGTCCACCTCCACCTCGAGCACCCCTTCGTCCAGCGCGTCCTGAGCCGCTTCCTCGCGCAGGGCTTCTCGAGCCACGACCTCAGCCGCGTCACCGCGGTCGCGATGCCCGACACCGGCGACACCGTCGCGGTCGCGCTCGGCCGGCTGTGCCTGTTCGGGGCCGGCGCAGGACGCCTGCACGACACCTTGCTGTGCGTCGCGGCCAAGGTCTCGGTCGATCGCCTCGAGGTCCTCGACGGCCGCGACAGCGCCGCGGCGCTCGAGCGCCTCGAGACCCACCTCGAGCGCACGCGCCCCTCGCTCGACGACTTCCCCCGCCCCGTCCAGGCCGACCTCGTCGAGCGCGCTCCGGCCGTGCTCGCCGAGCTCCTCCCCGCGCTCCGCGCCGAGGCCGACGCCGAGGCGGTGAGCGTCGAGCAGCGCCTCGCCCACCGCGCGCGCGAAGAGGCCGACCAGCTCCGGGGCATCCTCGAGACCCAGCGCCGCGCGATCGACGAGGCCCTCGGCGGCAGCCAGCTCAACCTCGACCTCGGCACCACCGAGGCCGAGCGGCGTGAGGCCCAGCAGGCCGAGCGCGACAAGAAGCACCTCGAGCGCCGCCTCGACCTGCTCGAAGCCGAGATCGAGCGCGAGCCCGCGGAGCTCGCCGCGATCTACCGCGTGCTCCTGCGCCGCTTCGAGCCCGTCGGCCTCGTCTACCTCTACCCGAGGATGCGCCTGTGAGCGACGCCGCCCGCATGTTCCACGAGACGTGGCTCGGCATGGTCCAGCCGACCGAGGGCCTCGTCGTCTCCATCCCCGCGCTGCTCGAGGCCGACGCCTCCGAGCGCCAGGACGCCGACGCGCACCGCGCCTTCGTCGCTCACCTCGAGCCGGGCCCGGACGGCGCGCTCCGCCTCGCCGACGTCCGCGGGTTCCTCCGCGACGTCCTCGGCTGGGGCGACGGCGACGCGCTCCACGATCGCGACGCGCTCCCCGACGACCTCTCGCTCTTCGTCCCCGAGGGCGAGCAGACCATCCGCCCCACCTGCGCGCTGCGCATGCCCGACCACCAGGTCGACGCCGACGCCCCGGCCGCCTCGCCCGCCGCGGAGGCCGGCCGCCGCTACCGCCTCCTCGTCCTCGAGCTACCCCCCGGCCCCGACGGGGAGGACCTGGACCTCGACGCGCCCGAGACGCTCACCGGCCCCTGGGAGTACCCCGCCGCGAAGAAGCTCGAGCGCCTCCTCCGCGAGTGCCGCGTCCCCATCGGCGTCCTGGTGAGCCGCCGCGTCCTCCGCCTCCTCTATGCCCCGCACGGCGAGGCGGCCGGCCACATCGACTTCCGCTTCGCCGACATGGCCGACGTCGGCGGCCGCCCCATCTACGACGCGCTCCAGCTCCTCCTCGGCAGAGACCGCCTGTTCAACGTCGCCCCCGACCGCCAGCTCCACCGCCTCCTCGCGCGCAGCCGCAAGATGCAGGCGGAGGTCACCACCGAGCTGAGCGGCCAGGTCTTCGGAGCGCTCGAGGCGCTGCTCCGCGGCTTCGAGGCGGCCGACGCCCGCGCCGGCGGCGACTGGCTCCGTCCCGTGATGGAGCAGCCCGACGCCGAGGGCGGCGAGCCGCGCGACGTCCTCTTCGACGCGCTCCTCACCGTGCTCTTGCGCCTCGTGTTCCTCCTCTACGCCGAGGACGCGGGCCTGCTCCCGACCGAGCACCCGCTCTACCAGAAGCACTACTCGCTCTACGCCCTCTTCGCGCGGCTCGAGGCCGAGCACACCCAGCACCCGGACGCGATGAGCCGCCGCTACAGCGCGTGGCCCGGCCTCCTCGCGCTCTTCCGCGTCGTCTACCTCGGCGCGAGCCACGGCGACATGCGCCTGCCCGCGCGCGAGGGTCACCTCTTCGACCCGCACCGCTTCCCCTTCCTCGAGGGCTTCGAGGCCGACGCGGTCTCCGTCCCGCTCCGCGGCGGCGCGGCCGACGCGCGCGCCTCGGCCACCGTCCCGACCGTCGACGACGAGACGATCTACACCGTCCTCCGCTCGCTGATCTTCCTCGGCGGCTCGCGCCTCTCGTACCGCGCGCTCCAGGTCGAGCAGATCGGCAGCGTCTACGAGGGCCTGATGGGCTGGAAGACCCTCCGCCTCGTCTCGCCCTCGGTGCGCATCAAGCCGAGCGACAGCAAGACGGCGCCCCAGTGGGTCAGCGTCGAGCAGCTCTACGCGGTCCCCCGCGCCCAGCGCGAGAAGTGGCTCAAGACCGAGGTCGGCCTCAAGGGCAAGCGGGGCAAGGAGCTCGCCAAGGACCTCGCGGCCCTCGAGAAGAAGCTCGAGGGCGGCTCGCTGGACGCGGCCCAGCTAGAAGCCGCCGCGCTCGCCCGCCTCGAAGAGGAGCGCGTCAAGACGAGCGACGTCGCCCAGCCCGGCCGCGTCGTCATCCAGCCCGGCGAAGAGCGCAAGCGAACCAGCAGCCACTACACCCCGCCCGAGCTCAGCGGCCCCATCGTCGCCCGGGCCCTCGAGCCCCTCCTCGCGTGCATGGGCGACGCCCCCAGCTCCGCGCAGATCCTCAGCCTCAAGGTCTGCGACCCGGCGATGGGCTCCGGCGCCTTCCTCGTCGAGGCCTGCCGCTGGCTGGGCGAGCGCCTCCTCGAGGCGTGGACCCGCGAGGGCGTCACCACCTCGGCCTTCGGCGAAGGCGACGACCTGACCACCTACGCCCGCCGCCAGGTCGCCGAGCGCTGCCTCTACGGCGTCGACAAGAACCCGGTCGCCGTCGAGATCGCCAAGCTCTCCCTCTGGCTCGTCACCCTCCAGAAGGACAAGCCCTTCACCTTCCTCGACCACGCGCTCCGCTGCGGCGACAGCCTCGTCGGCTGCTCCCTCGAGCAGATCACCGAGTTCCACTGGTCGCCCAAGGCCAAGAAGAAGCGGAAGGGCGAGCAGCTCGATCTGTTCGACCGCGAGCTCGCCGACAGCCTCAACGAGGCCCTGCGCGCGCGCGAGCGCATCGCCGAGCAGAGCCGCCACGACACCCCCGAGGCCAACCGCGCGATGCGTGACGCCATGCGCGACGCCGACGACGCCCTCGTTCGCCTCCGCCTCATCGGCGACCTCCTCATCGGCGCCTTCTTCAGCGAGGCCAAAGACAAGGCCCGCGAGCAGGAGCGCAAACGCCGCAAGGGCCTCGTCGAGCAGTGGCTCCTCGACACCGAGGCGCTGCACCCCCCGGAGGAGCTCGTCGCCCTCGCCGAGCAGACGAGGCGCGAGCTGCGCCCCTTCCACTGGGCGCTGGAGTTCCCCGAGGTCTTCTGGGCGGGGAGGGTGGACCCGCTGACGGGGACTACGGATGAGGAGCCGGCGTATCTCGACGCCGTGATCGGCAACCCGCCGTTCGCGGGGAAGAACGTGATCGCGCATTCGAACGCGGACGGCTACCTCGACTACCTGATGGCCCGCCATCCCGAGGTGAAGGGCCGCCCGAACACCGACCTCTGCGCCTACTTCTTTCGCCGCGCAGCCGAGCTGCTCGCGGAGCACGGGACGCTTGGTTTCATCGCGACCAACACGATCGCGCAGGGCGACTCGCGGTTGCTCTCGCTCAAGTGGTTGGTGGACCGCGGTGCGGTCATCTACGACGCCCGCTCGAACTTCCGATGGCCCGGCGATGCGGCGGTCACCGCCTCGACAGTTCACCTCGCTTTGGGCCAGCCCGGAGCAATCACCGGGGCACTGGTCTTGGATGGTGCATCGTCCCCGTTCATCAACTCGCGCCTTCGTCCGACTCCCGAGCGAGCCGAGCCGCAGGCTCTCGTAGAGAACGCGAAGCTCGCCTACATGGGCGGGAAGCTCGTGGGTATCGGTCTCGCCCTCGACAAGGAGGAGTCAGCCGCGCTCGTTCGCGAGCGTGAGGCCAACCGCGAGGTGATCCGTCCCTACTTGGGCGGTCAGGACGTGAACTCCAATCCTGACGGTTCGGCCAGCCGCGACGTGATCGACTTCACGACCAAGACTCTCGAGGAGAGCGCTGCCGGCTGGCCGGAGCTGCTGCGGATCGTCGAGGAGCGGGTGAGACCCGCCCGCATGAGTGACAAGCGTGGGACGTACAAGACGTACTGGTGGCGTCCCGGCGAAAGCGGAGGCGCTCTCTACGCCGCACTCGCCTCGGTGCCGCGTTGCCTCGTGGCTGCCAACACGTCCAAGCACCTCATGTTTAGTTGGCAAGACAAGTCCCCGTTCTTCGCGCACTCACTCTACGTGTTTGCGCTTGCCGCGCAGACTAGCTTCGCCGTTCTCCAATCGCGAACGCATGACCGTTGGGCGCGGCTCCTCTCCTCTTCGATGAAGACCGACCTGCGGTACGCCGCCTCCGACTGCTTCGAGACCTTCCCCTTCCCGAAGCCCGACCCCCGCGCCGAGCTCCCCGCCCTCGAGACCATCGGCCAGACCCTCTACGACACCCGGGCCGCCTTCATGGTCGACACCGACCAGGGCCTCACCAAGACCTACAACGCCCTCAAGGACCCGACCGTCACCGAGCGGAGCGAGCACGGAGCCCGCATCGTCCACCTCCGCCAGCTCCACCTCGACATGGACCGGGCCGTCCTCGAGGCCTACGCCGAACAGACCGGCGACCCCACGTGGACCGACGTCGAGATCCCGCCCTTCACCGACCCCGTGACCCCGGCCGAGAAGGACCTCCACCAGCGCTTCGAGGACCACGTGCTGGACAAGCTCTTCGAGCTCAACGCCATCCGAGCCGGGCGCTGACCGCGCCGGGGCTACGCACACCGAGGAACGCCATGGGCCTGCTCGAGACCGACTCCGACAATATCCAAGCCGCCGTTGAGCACTGGGACCCCGGCGAGCTCGGGAGCGAGAAGGCCTATGAGAACGCCCTCCGCAAGCATCTCCACGAGGTGTTCCCGGAGGACAAGTTCCACCGCCAGTACTCCCGCGCGAACACGACGGCCGACATCTTCGTCGACTTCGGGGAGAGCGGCTGCGAGGTGGCCATCGAGCTCAAGGCCAACCTCACCAAGCGCACCGAGATGCACCGCCTCATCGGCCAGGCGTGGGACTACATCGAGCACTGGAACTGCGAGCTCGTCCTCGTCGTCTGCGGCGCCAAGTCCGACCCGGCCCTCGTCCGTACCGCGAGCAAGGCCGTGAGGGGCCTGCCCAGCAACCGCAAGGTCCGCTTCGTGGACAAGACGTAGGAGTGCCGAGGTGACTCCTCTCTGGAGCCTCCGCGCTGTCGCATCAACTCTGCTACCGGCACTTGCACGGCCCGCTCACGGAGACTGCGGTGCCTAACCAGTCCTGCTGGTGCGGCTCGGGTCGACCCTACTCCCTCTGTCACGCCGGACGCGAGGAGGCGCGGCGACCCACTCTGGGCGAGGTGCGGCATCACCACAATCGAGCCTTCTCGGATGAACGATGTATGCATCCACAGGCGCCGACGGGCTGTCACGGGGACATCATCAGATCGCACACCGTGCAACGCAGCCGCATCCTCGAGAGACTCATCGACTCGACCAACCACGTCCGCACGTTTCACCCGCTGGACATGCGCGAGGAGCATCACCTTCGAGTCGGGGCGCGGGCGTACCCTCGACTTCACAGGGTGGGCTGGAAGCGCGCGTCCACCTTCCACGGCTTCTGCGCAGGACACGACGTCGCGGTGTTCCGCCCGATCGAGGTAGTCGACTTCGCCGCTTCGCCGGAGCAGATGTTCCTGGTCGGCTACCGCGCTGCCTGCCACGAGCTGTACCAGAAGGATGCGAGCCTGCAATCGAGCGCGTGGGCCCTCGAGCATCTAGATCGCGGACTCCCCGACGGTGCGCAGCGCCACTTGCAGATGTTCCTCAGCTCGCAGCGGGCGCAGCTACTGGCCGGACGGGAAGACATCCTTGCCGCGAAGACCCAGTACGACGTCGCGCTGCTATCGCAGGACCTGAGCGACTTCAGCGCGGTGGTGGTCTGGTTCGATGGTGACCTCTCGCTTGCAACAACGGGGATGTTCACTCCGGACACCACTCTCGATGGCCGCCCGACCCAGAATCTGCTCGACTTTTCGGCCGCAGCTCAGCTCCTCTCGATCGGGAGCGTCGCCACGCCGACCGGCGGAGGGGTGGTCTTCGTCTGGGAGCGCACCCACCGCGCGATCACGAGGTTCATCGATTCGCTTCTCGCGTTTCCCGAGCGCCGTCTCCCCTCCGTCCTCGCCGAGGTCATCTTCGTGCACATCGAGAACGTGTACTTCAGCGACGAGTGGTGGCGGCACCGGACGGTCGAGCAGGCTGCGAGGATCGAGGACCTCGCGGGGACCCATCTCGATGCGGGCCGCGGATTCATGCCGGAGGCGTATCGCCATCTTCCGTGGCGGGTCACCGGCATACAGCGCTGCGAGAGCCTCTAGGTCCGCCCGTCAGAGGACCACAGTTCGGTAGCGGTGAGGAACGACGGGTCAGCGAGCTCGCACACATCTGGGACGGAGCCGCGGCAGGTGCGAAACGGGGGGTAGCCTCGATGGAGTGAGCAGGGGTAGGGATGTGAAGTTGACGGCGATGGAGGCCTGCGTCGTGCTAGGATCCGCGCCGGATGGGGGAGCGACGGAGTGTCCGAGTCTCTGTGGCGGCGCTCGCGATGTTGTTCGCGGCAGTCATGGGATGCGCCGACGTCGAGGTCGTCGACGCAGGTCGGATCGACGCCGGCGCGCCAGACGCCGGCGGGTTCGACGCGGGCCACGATGCCGGACTCGACGGCGGCGCCGTCGCGCACGACGCCGGCTTCGACGCGGGACGGCCCGACGCCGGGGATCCCTGCGCATCCACGACGGACGGAGGAGCGCGCTGGGAGGACCTCCCGGATCTGGGCGTGCTCGCGGGCGACACCGATGTGATCTATCCGTCCGTGGCGATGAGCGGCGATACGCCGTACGTCGCGTTCGAGGAGTACAACGCGGGCGCGGGCGCGGGCGCGGGCACGGGCGCGAGCTGCTACGTGCAGCGCCTCGGCGGTGCGGGGTGGGAGCTGGTCGGCGACCCGATCAGCATCGATGAGCACTGCACCGAGCCCGAGGTCGCGATCGATCCCATGGGCCGCCCGGTCGTCGGTTTCCACGAGGCGGTGTCCGGTCAGCACGACACCTACGTCTGGCGACTCGAGTCGGGCGGCTGGGCGCCGCTCGGCGGGATGTTGGGATCGCCATCGCGCAACGACGCGCGCCCGAGCCTCGCGATCACCGCCTCCGGCCGACTCTACGTCGCGTGGCAGGCGGCCTCGCCGTTCGAGCTGAACCTCGTCGAGTGGACGCCGGCTGGCGCATGGAGCCCTGTGCATCCCGCGCTCGCCGACGCGGGCCAGACCGAGCTCGAGAGCTGGGGCGAAGAGGTCACGCTGACTTGGACCGACCGCGACAGCGTCGGAGGCCTCCGGTTCCACGTGAGTCGGATCGACGGCTCGGCCGTGGAAGAGGTCGGCGCCGCGCTCACCGTCCCGATGAGCAGCGGGCACCGGCACGCCTTGGATCCCCGCACCGGGTATCCCGTGCACGCGTACCGACGTTCACCCGGCGAGGTGGAGCTCCGCGCGTGGAACGGTGCGACCTGGGACTTCCTCCCGCTCCCGCAAGACGGGCTGCCAGGAGTCGACACGGCGCGCGAGCCCGACGTGGCGATCGACTCGGCGGGCCGCGTGCTCGTCACCTTCTTCGTGACCGGCTCGGCGCCGGGGCTCTACGTACGCCGCTACGACGGCGCTGGCTGGGAGACGCTCTACGTCCGCGACAGCGCCGACGCGCAGCTCGGCGCCAGTCACCCGCGGCTGGGGCTCACGAGCTGTGGAGACCCGTTCGTGTTCTGGTCGACCCACCGCGGCGGCGTAGGCGTGATCGCGGCCGCGCGGTTCGTCCGATGACCGCCGTTGACGACACTCATGCTTCCCTGTTGCCTCGCGTGCGACGGCGACAGTGGGACGGGCTCGCTGAACGAATCCGAAGTTGTTGTCGATCAGCCGGGCTCCTGGGGGGCTGTGAGCGAGCTGGCAGAAGCGGGGGCGTCGGGGCCGGGGCCAGGCATCGGCCGCGGCAGGTGGCTCAGACCCGGGCGGGCCGCGATCTGGCGGGTGCTCAAGCTGGGTATCCGGGATCGATCCGTTGGGCTAGAGGGACACGCTGGGGTACGGATCCGCTGGGATATCGCTTCGACCTCGCGGCAGCCTCTCAGTCGTACGGCATCTGTATCCCAACGACGCAGGTTCGTCCGTCGACCTGCAGGACTCGGTCTTCGTTGGGACCCAACAGAATGGAACGGCGACACTCGGGCCGGGCGTGCGTGCTCGTACCGATGAAGTAGCGCCCGGGCGGGAGGTCTTCGAACACGGGTCGGTTGCGCGCGTGGCCACTCAGGCTCGCGTAGTACCTGATCTCGGGAAACTGCCAGAGAAAGAGGCGGTGCAACACGGCCGGACTCATGACGTGACTCAGCTCCAGCGTCAGCCGCGCCCCGTCGGGATGGGGAACGCTCAAGTCCAGCACCTGACCGTCGAGACCCCGCGCGGGAACCAGCAGCTGACGGTGGTTCGCCCTCGTCCCTTCCACGTAAACGGTGATCCGGACGTCGCCCACCGGCACCTCGATCCGCCTCTCGAGCGTCGACGGCGAGGTACTCTCGAACAAAGCCGCGCCCTCCCAGCGCGGCAGGCCGACGGTCGTGACGACCTCCGCGCCGCCGGGCGGCACCAACGGGTTCATCGACCAGGCCTCGGCGCCGCTCGGCCCAGTCCAGTAGACCCACACGTAGGCCGTCGTCGCCGGACGAGGGCTCGCGACCAGAGCGCGGACGGTCACCGCCGCGACCTCCGGCAGCACGACCTCGAGGACGGACTCGTCGCCGAGCTGGACGGTGCGTCCCCGTCCGCCGTGCTCGACCACCACGAAGCGCGTGTCTTGCTCGGCCTCGGAAGGCTCCCGGAGCAAGAACTCGCCGCGTGGGTCGGTGCCCGTCACATCTACGGTCGTCGTGACGAGGTGAGGCCGAACACCCGGTGGCGGGAACCGAAACGGCGGCTCGCGTTGGTATGGCGGGTCCCACAGCGCGTGAACGAGCGTCAGTCGGGCATTCCCGAGCGGCGCCCCTGAAGCGTCGGTGAGTCGGCCACGAATCGACCTGCCGGGCCCTCCCACCGCGGTGCTCTCGCCCACCAGCGCGGGGGCCGCGCACGGTACGTCGTCGCAGGTCGGCGCAGGGACGGCCTCCGTGATGCTGATAGGAGCAGGCATCTCCGGCGAGGGCGGCTCCGCTGAGGCAGTGCGCACGGGTTCTTGCGGGCGATCGGCGGTAGCGTGGTTGCCGCCACATCCGCCGATGGCGCTTGCAGCCAGCAGGACGAGCGCATCAAGCCACCAAGCCTGCGTCCGGTGTGGCAGCTCTGGCCGCTTCATTGAGGCCGACCAACCGCTCATGACGTCACCAGCAGTGGGTTGCGCTCACTCTTGCCCATCACGGCTGCCTCACTACCTCGGGTGAGCACACTCGAGGAAGCGCCCCGTGTACGTCGCGCCGCGGTTGCGACCACCCCGACCGCGACGAAGCCAGCAGCTTCTCGCCCGCCGAGGACGACTCGAGGTCGGGCAGGTCGAGACGGACCTTCCTCTGTGATGACGTAGTCACGCGCCCAGCCTAGCTCCCGGCCCTGGGCCGTGGTCGCCCCGGATCGCTCGGTGAGGGCGGCCCTGGATCCCGAGACGCGATCCGGGGCCTCGCGCTGAGGTGGATCAACGTTCGAGCCTCTTCCGGGTCTCATCGGGTAGGCAGTGGATGACCTCAGCGCCGGTTCCCGCGGCCTCCAGGATCAGGTCGATGGCGTCATCCGACTCCCTGAGCGCGACGTCCAGATGAACGAGCTGCTGCTCCAGAGGTCGACTGAGAAACTGCGCCTCGGTCTTGCTGTGCACGTTGTCGCTGAGGGTCACGGACGCCGCCTGGCCGGGCCGCAACGCGCTTTGAAACCGGCGCCAGCCCCACACGTTTGGGCTCGGATGCATGCTCGGGCTGCATCCGAGCTGTCGAAGCACCGCATCGGCGGGGCGCTCGGGAACGGCCAGCACGATGTACTCGTGCTCCATGACCAATCGCGAGAGGAAGTCGCCGAAGTTCGTCGCGATCGTCCTCGTGCGCTGGCTCTCGCTGTCGATGTGAACGACCGGTGGGTCGGTCGAACCTGCGGTCCGGTAGTCGAAGCCGAGCCACCAGTGCCCGTCGCCCTCAAACGGCACGAACCAGCCGGGGATCTCCCACCCCCGGCAGTTCTTCGTCAGGCGCGCGACGTTGAGAGTGTGGTCGTCGCCGATGCCCGCGATGCTGCGGAACGTGTAGAGGTCGTCCTTCCCGCCATCGACCGTCCCGAGCACGCCGCCGAATCGCACGTATCCGCCGTTGCGCATGCGCAGCACGTCGAGGAACGAGGAGGGGAGCGTGATGCCGAGCTGCGCCTCGAGCGCCTCTCGATCGCTCTCCCGCATGGGCGCCCTCAGCGACTGCGCCGTCGACGAGTAGAACAAGCCGGAAGGGCCCTGGAGTCGCGCAGGCTTCATAGTCGCCCACGGTACCGGATCCTGCCCCGTCGCGGCCGCACCGTCCGCCGGATGCGCGCCTTCACGATCGCGCCTGGTAGGCGCGCGTCGAGGAGGACGCTCGGGAGGACGCGCGCCGCGCGGTCGCCGATGTCGACCTCGACGACCGCGCGGCGCCTCCACGAAGATCGACTCGGGGCCAGGGTATTGCGCGGCGCCGAGTATACATAGGTCGGGTTGTTGTCGGACCCTGCAGCAAGATGAGGGCTGCGTTTCAGCGGGGCGGCACCGAGCGCTGCGACGCTCAACCCCCCGCTAACGCCGCCGCCCGCGTGAGCCGCGGCCTCGACGCCGTCGCACCGATGCCACGGTCGACGCGAGCTCCGCGGCGCCGACCGTCCCGAACCGCTCCTCGATCGACCGGGCTGCGATGGTGCGCTGGCCGAGCTTGGCGATCTGCGCCGAGGTCGCGACCGAGAACCGGAGCGCCGGCGTCTTCTTGTGCACGAAGACCCTGACGTCGACGTCCTTGCTCCCCCCGAGCGTGAACCGCCGTTGCGCGCTCTTGACCTCGATCCGCGTGTCGTCGTCGAGTATCAGATCCCAGGGCGAGATCCCGAGGCGCGGGAAGCTCGCGCCGAGCAGCCGCGACACGACACACTCGAGGCCTCTCCTCGCTCTGGGCCATTCGGCAGAGGAGCGCAGCCTACGGCACCCCAACAGAAGATGCGGCCAGTGCGTGTGCGTGCGCATGCGTGATCGTTGGCGACCGAGACCTGAACGATCGAGCTGGGAAGAGTCTCGATGCGCCTCGGCGTCCATGGGTCCACGGACCTCGCTCGGTAGGCCTCCAGGGCGGCGCCCCGTTCGCTCTCCTCAGGCTCCGCCGAGAGGTCCTGGCCCCAGCAGTACACCTGACCGTCCGCGGTCACCGCGCAAACTGTATTTCCGGCCCCATCGAGGTCACTCACGGCGCTCAGTGCGTCGAGACCGGGCGCCTGCACGCGACTCGGCCGCGCCACGCCCGTCCGCACTGGGAAGCACCTCACTCGCCCGTTAGCCTGCGTGCAGGTGTGCAGGTCTCCCTCGCGCCGCTCTGCCGGCACCTCGCCCACGAAGTAGGTTTCGTTCGGAGTCCGCCAAGACCACCACGGACGCTCCAGCGTGAGCTCCTGCGTTCGTTGAACGGTCGAGATTGCAGGAGAAAGGAGGAAGTCACCGAGACACTCGGTCGGAGGCTGGGTCCCCACCCGCACGGCGGTGCTCAGGCACCGATGTGTTCGACAACGTAGCTCGCCACTCGGCAGCACGTCGCACCGAAGCGAGTCGGCCCACGGCAGATGCCGATATCGAAACTCCTGCTCGACTCGCAGGCTGTCTGGCTCGACAAATGGAGGCTCGTTCTCGAGCGGCATCCGGTTGGACCAAGCGACCGCATGTCCACCGTCGTACCAGGCCACGCCGCAGGGATCGCCGAGGCGCGCCGACACCCAAATCGCGGGACGAGGCAGCACGACCTCGACCGGCGTCCACGGATTGTCTTGCTCGAACCACTCGCTCGATTCCCCTCCGCGAGTTCCTGGCGATGAAGCGACGGACTCGACCGGCTCGCTCCGGCCTTCGTGGGGTTCTACGACTTCGGGCCGGGCGCCCGGAGAGCTCGAGCTATGGCAGCTCGAAACAACCAGCAAGACCGAGATCAGGACTGGGCCTGTCGACCACGACCAGACCGCGGACGCGCCTCCCCATACGGAACCATGAATGAAGCTCAACGACGCCGACCCGCTTGCTCCACGATGGGTGGCGGCCGCGGCGGGCCGGGGACCGCCGGAGCCTTTGGGAGGGTGCCCGCCCACGCGGGTCCCTGGGCCACCCGAGCGACCGGCGCGGCGGGCGCCGGCTCTTCGAGCGGTTCGTCGAGGGTCATCGCTTCGCGGTCCAGGTCGTGGCGGAGAAGTCGTCGGTCATCGCGCTCTAGACATCTGTCTCCGGTTCGGGCGCGATCGTCAAGGCCGTTGTCTCGGGTGGGTAGCGCCCGTCAAGGTGTAGCTGACGCCACTGTGAGGGGACGGCCTATGGGATCCCTGGGGCATCCGCCATGGCTCCAGAGGGCGACTTTCGTGGGGGAGCCGAAGAGCGCACAGTGGCGCCGCGCTCCGACGCGCTGCCCGTCCGACGGCGGCGCGTCGCTCGCGTTGTTCCGCGCGGTGCAGTGGAAGGGAGCTGCGGTGACGGGAACGCCCGACGAGCGAGGGATGGTCGCCTTCATGCCATGGGTCTCCATCCGAGAGCCCATCGAAGTGAAAGGCGTGCGCCTTCTCCCCTACGACCGAGATGGCGCCCACCAGCCCGAGCCGGTGCGGACCGCGCTCGGCGCGTACCGAGACGGCACCGGTGAGCCCGTGCGCACCGCCACGCTGATCGAGGTGAACGGCTCCACGGTCGGTGAGCTCGACGAGGCCGCGTGGGATCGCGTGTTCCTGGTCCGCGATCTCCTCTGCTTCATGGGGCTGCGCCACCGCGCCTACTTCGACCCGGTCGCGCCGTACTGGAACGCGGACAGTTTCCAGCTGATCGTCCAACGCTTCGTCGCGGGTCAGGGGGGCTCCTTCGCCGTCCCGCGGACGCGCGGCGGTCGTCGCGGCATCTTCTCGTCGGCTGAGGTGCACGTCGTTCGCGCACCGCTCCACGTGAACACGGGGCAGACCCTGGAGATCGACGCGAAGCTCCTCCGGGCGCTCGACGCCGCCAGCAGCGGGCCCGACTGGGAGTGGCTCGAGCCGTTCCTCCGCAAGCTATCGAGCGCGAACACCGACTCGTCCTCCGTCGCCGAGCATGCCGAGCTCGTGGACTCCGTGGGCGCCTTGCAGCAGGTGGTCGGCCAGCCTTCCAGCCACAAAGAGCCCGTCATCCTCCGCGCGTTCCTCGACCTCATGGCCGAGGCTGGACCATCCGCGCGCACGCTGGCCGACTGCGAGCGGAGCGACGTCGCCGCTCGCTATCCGCGCGCCGCGTCCCTACGCGAGTGCTGGTTCAAGGACCTCTACGGGGCTCGTGGCCCCGTGGCGCACGGCTACACGAAGCCGCCGCGGCCGTTTGTCTGGTCGATCACCGAGCATCTTCTGTTGGCGGCGTACCTCTTGCCGCGCCTCGCGCTCGTGCGTCTGGCGAGGGCTGGGTTGTACGTGCTCAGTGACGAGGAGCGCGACGAGATCGGCGCCTTCGACTACCTCCTCTGCCTGTCGGATCTCCACGGGGAGAAGGAGACCGACATCCCGCACTGGAAGACGTCGGCGTGGAGGGCGACCCTCCAGCAGGCCCGGTGGGACCTTCACGGACGGCGTGTCGCCGGGACCCTGCCGGGCCTACCCGCGGTGACCACGGCCGAAGAGGAGTAGCCGCCTCAGCGGTCGCGGAGATTCCCCAACTCCGGCCTCCATGCCGCGCGCGCCCCGCGCCCCGCCCTCCGGTCGCCCCATCCGACGCTCCGACGCCGGCCGTAGGCCTTCGCCCTCGTCCTCCCGCCCCCCGGACCCGGCGCCCGCGTCGAGACACGCCCCGCTGACCGCAGAACGCGACCGCTCGGCTCGAGAACGCGTCCGCGACGCCCGAACGCCGCCCGTCCGCCTCGCCATCGCCGAGTACGGCCGCGTGCTCGCGGGCGAGCTCGACCGCGACGACCCGGCCAGCGTCGCCGCCTTCAAGGTGGCGGTCACCCCCATCGACGCGCTGCGCGCCGCGAACCGCCGCACCCGCGCCACGCCCCTCGAGGAGGAGGAGAGCAGCCCCGAGCTCGAGGAGCCGCTGCCGCCGGTCGAGCCGGCGCCGGTCGTCGACGAGCCGCCCACGGCGTGAGGTGGAGCGCGGTCGACTCGCGAGGGTCGGCCGCGCTCGAGGTCTGCTCCTCCGGGCCGCGTCGCTCGCCGGCACGCGCGCCTTCAGAGGCGGGCTCTCAGCTCGTCGAGGTCGAGCTTCTTGGCGCGGTCCATCTCGGCGAGCAGGTCCTGCGCGACCTCGCGCTTGTCGCGATGCAGCGCGAGGATCTTCTCTTCGATCGTGCCCTCGGTCACCAGCCGGTAGACGGTGACGGGGCGCTGCTGGCCGATGCGGTGGGAGCGCCCGGTGGCCTGGTCTTCCACGGCCGGGTTCCACCACGGGTCGAGGTGGATGACGTAGTCGGCGCCCGTGAGGTTCACACCCACGCCTCCGGCCTCGCCGTCCTGGAACGCCGCGTTCCGCCTCGCGCGCTCCTTCGCGGTCGTCGATCCGTCGAGGCTCAGCCGGCGCGACCATGACGGTGAGCGTCGGCGAAGGCCGGCGGCGCGTCGCCACGGGGGTACCCGTCGGGGATCGGCACGTCGACGACGACGCCCGCCGCTCGGAGCGCTCGCCACGCGCCTGCCGGCGGCTGCTATCCTGAGCAGCGTGGGCGAGCACCCCTGGAGCCAGATCGACCCGATCGAGGATGTCCTCGACGAGGCCGCGGATTATGTGGCGCTGACGCCGGAGGAGCGCGGTCGCCTCGTCGCCGCCGCGTGTCGCGGGGCCGCAGCTCTCCTGGCCGCGCGGCCGGACGCGCAGGCGGCACTTGAGTGGCGCGACCCGCTCCCGGCTTCGTCGGAGCGGATCCTCTCGCGGCTGCGAGCGGAGTGGCGAGCCAAGCGTGACGCTGCCTGAGGACGCGGTCGCCGCGTCGGTCCGGGTGACTCTCCGCTCGAGGCACGCGAGATCCCATACGCGCGATCGGGGGCGCGGTCGCCTACGGCTTCTGGGGCGTGCCTCGAGCCACGGTGGACGTTGACCTGAATCTCTTCGTGGAGCCGACGGAGCTCCCAGGGGCGATCGCGGCGCTCGTCGAGGGCGGAGCTCAGCTGGATGAAGCCGAGGCCATCGCCTCGAGCGCAGCTCGCGGTGACTTTCGGGGTCGCATCGGAGGCATGCGCCTCGACGTCTTCACGCCGAGCATCGACTTCTCGGCCGAGGCGGGCCGCACGCGTGTTCGCGCAACGTTGTTGGGCGAGCCGGTCTGGCTGCTCTCCGCCGAGTCCACGGCGGTCTTCAAGCTACTGTTCTTCCGGCCGAAGGACATCGGCGACCTCGAGCGCCTCGTCGCAGTCCAGGGAGACAGGCTGGACGACGCCTACGTGAGGCGCTGGGTGGTGGCCATGCTCGGGGAAGACGATGCGCGGGTCGCGCGCTGGGACCGCATCCTGATGGACTTCGGTTCCCGAGGGGGTGGGTGACCCAGTCGCGGGGCTCGATTCCGTTGCGGAGGGTCTCGGCGATGCGGGCACGTTCGCGGCGTCTCAGAACGCCGTGAAGAGCTTGCTGCGCCGCACCCCGCCGCAGAGGTGGACGGCTCGCTCGTAGCCGCAAGACGTCAGGCCCTGCTCGAGAGGATCCATCGTGC
>JAUHXR010000484.1 GCA_030426845.1 Polyangia bacterium
GCGCCCGCGATCGCGACGACCCCGCCGATCGGCGCTTTGGCCCGCGCGAGCAGCTCGGCCGCGAGGCAGGCGCCCTGCGAGAAGCCGAGCAGGAACACGCGCGACCGACCGAGGGCCGCGACGGCCTCGTCGAGCTCGGCCCGCGCGGCCGCGATCGCGCCGTCGAGGTCGCCCGCGTGATCCTCGAGCGGGTCGCCGTAGGGCCGCGGGTACCAGCGCCGGTCGGGCGCCTGGGGCGCGACGAGCGCGATCGTCGGGTCGTAGCCCACCAGGCGCTCGGCCTCCGCCAGCATGCACCCCGCGTCGGCGCCGCGGCCGTGGAGGACGATCACCGCGCGCCGCGCGTCCGCGAGCGTGGGCCCGAGGACCGAGGCGCCGCGGGCGTTCCGGCGCGCGCGGATCGACGGGCGCCGTCCGACCCGCGCGTCGGCGAGCGCCGGGTCGATCTCCGCGTCCGCGGGCAGCCCCAGCTCGAGGAGCGAGCGCGGCGCGCCGGCGCGGACGAGGAGGTCGTACAGGGTCGCCGGCAGATCCGGGTGGCCGGCCGCCTCCGCGATCCGCCGGTAGACCGCCGGCCGCTCGGTCGCGAGGGCGCGCGCGGTGTGCGGCAGGAGCGCCGCGTGCAGCTCCGCGTGCGGCAGGTCGAAGCGCCCACCCAGCGCGTGGGCGTGGTGGTGGTGCGCGCCCAGGGCGCCGCCGTCGATCACCCGGCCGGCCAGGGTCGCCGCGTCGAGAGCCGCGGCCCGCGCGCGGACGGACGACGGCGCCTCCGCGACCTGATCGAGCGCCCACGCGAGCCGCCGCACCGCCTCGAGCGCGGCGCGCGCGGCCGGCGCGTCGAGCGCGTCCGGCTCGCCCTCCGGGTCCTCTCCCGCGTCGTCTCTCGCGTGGTCGCTTGGCGCGAGCGTCGAGAGCGCGCTGATCGGGTGGGCGAGCGCGTTGAGGAGCGACGTGATCGTGAGCCGCTTGGGCATCGTGAGGAACAGCTCCGGCGCGTGGATCACCGCGTCGGGCCGGACCGCCTCGTCGCGCCCGACCGTCTTGTCGCCCTCGCCCTCGCGCACGCCGTAGACCGCGGTCTGCTCGCTGCCCGCGTAGGTGGTCGGGATCGCGACGAAGGTCAGCGACGGGCGCACACGCCGGAGCGCCTTGCCGAGCCCGGTGGCGGCCCCGCCGCCGAGGGTGACGATCGCGTCCGCCTCGCCGAGGGCCGCCTCGGCCGCGTCCACCACCGCCCGGGGGACGTGCACCCGCGCGCCGTCGAAGACCTCGAGGGGGAGGTCCGAGTCGAGGTGCTCGGCGAGGCGGTCGACGAAGCGACGGGACTCGCCCGTGATCACGAGCGCGCGCCGGACGCCGCGCTCGGCGAGGAAAGGGGCGAGGGCCTCGAGGCCCGCGAGCTGGATCGGTCGGGTCATCGGGGCCTCACGCGAGATCGAAGAGGAGGACCTCGGCGTCCTCGGACGCGGCGAGGGTGAGGGTGGGCAGATCGCTGGTCGACGCGCCATCGCCCGCCGAGAGCGGCCGCCCGTCCACCGCGAGCGACCCGCGCGCGACATGCAGCCAGAGGTGCCGCCCCGCCTCGCGCGTGTAGCTGAGCTCACGCCCCGCCTCGAGGACGCCGACCCAGAGGCGCGCGTCCTGGTGCATCGTGAGCGATCCGTCGGCCCCGTCCGGTGAGACGAGCAGGGTCCAGGCGTTCGGCGCGCGCTCGAAGCGCCGCTGGTCGTAGCTCGGCTCGACCCCGCGGTGGGTCGGCACGAGCCAGATCTGGAGGAAGTGCACCGGCTCGGTGGCCGAGGCGTTCATCTCCGAGTGGAGGATCCCGCGGCCCGCGCTCACCCGCTGCACCTCGCCCGGCCGCAGCACCGACCGGTGCCCCATGCTGTCCTCGTGCTCGAGCGCGCCGGCGAGGACGTAGGAGACGATCTCCATGTCCCGGTGCCCGTGCGTCCCGAAGCCCGCGCCCGGCGCGACGATGTCCTCGTTGATCACCCGCAGGGCCCGGAAGCCCATGTGGTCGGCGTCGTAGTAGCCGGCGAAGGAGAAGGTGTGGCGCGTGTCGAGCCAGCCGTGAAAGGCCGCCCCGCGCTCTTCGGCAGGTCGAACGTTCAGCATGCTCGACACTCTTGCGCGGCTCGTGCCACGCCTCGCGACCGATCCTCGGAGGCCTGAAACGAGGCATGAGACGACTCAGACCTATCAATCTGAGAGCATGGCTCGCAGAATGAGAGGCAATGCGCGCGGACGAGCTCCGGATCGAGGACCTCTTCGAGATCCCGCCCGACGGCGGGGTGGCCCGCTTCGGCGGCGAGCGGACGCTCCTCTACGACGCGGTCGCGCTCGGGCTGCTCCGGGCGCAGCTCGCGCGGAGCTTCGGGGTCTCGGTCACCCGCGCGCTCCTCACCCGGCTCGGTTATCACCATGGCTACCGCATCGCCCAGGCGATGCGCGGCGCGGTCGCGTGGGACGACGAGGAGCAGTGGCGCATCGCGGGCGGCCGGCTCCACCGCCTGCAGGGCCTTGTCCGGTTCGAGCCGGTCGCCCCCGGCCGGCGCCTCGACCCCGACGCGGCGGCGGAGGCGATCTGGCGCGACTCCTACGAGGCCGAGCAGCACGTCCTCCACCTCGGGCGCGCGGACGCGCCGGTCTGCTGGAGCCTCGCCGGCTTCGCGAGCGGCTACCTCACGTTCACCCACGGCGAGCCGGTGTTCTGCGTCGAGGAGCGGTGCGTCGGGCGCGGCGACGCCTGCTGCCACATGGTCGGCCGGCTGGCCTCACGGTGGGGCGATCGCCTCGAGGAGGTGCGGGCGCCGTATCAAGAGGACTGCCTGGACGCCTCGACCGCGACCCTCGTCGAAGACCTCCGGCGCCTCGAGGCCCAGCTCGCGCGGGCGCGGCGGGCGGCGAGCGAGGGCGAGGTCGAGCGCGGCGGGATCGTGGCCCGGAGTGGGGCGATGCGGCGGGTGCTCGCGCTCGTCGACAAGGCGGCGAAGGTCGACGCGACGGTGCTGATCACGGGTGAGAGCGGGGTCGGTAAGGAGCGGGTCGCGCGGCTCCTCCACGACGAGTCGGGCCGACGCGGCGGGCCCTACGTGGCCGTGAACTGCGGCGCCCTCCCGGAGGCGCTGCTCGAGAGCGAGCTGTTCGGGCACGCGAAGGGGGCGTTCACCGGGGCGAGCGCGGCGCGGGCCGGGCTGTTCGAGGCGGCCCAGGGGGGGAGCCTGTTCCTCGACGAGATCGGCGAGCTGCCGCTCGGCCTCCAGGTGAAGCTCCTGCGCGTCTTGCAGGAGCGCGAGGTCCGGCGGCTCGGCGAGAACCACCCCCGCCCGGTCGACGCCCGGGTGCTGGCCGCCACCAACCGCCACCTCGCGGCGCGGGTGGCCGAGGGCGCGTTCCGCGAGGACCTCTACTACCGCCTGCAGGTGATCGAGATCGCGATCCCCCCGCTGCGGGAGCGCCTCGACGACGTCCTGCCGCTCGCCCGCGCGACCCTGGCCGACGCGTCGGCGCGGATGGGTCGCGAGCCGATGACCCTCGGGGCCGGCGCGGCGCGCGCGCTCCTCGCTCATCCGTGGCCGGGCAACGTGCGCGAGCTGGCCAACGCGATGGAGCGCGCGGCCGTCTTCGCCGAGGGCGTCCAGGTGCGCGCGGAGGACCTCGGCCCGCTCCAGCCGGAGCCGGCGCGCCAGGCCGCGGGCCGGATCGGGTTCGAGCCCCGACGCACCGCGGCGCCCTCCCCGCGCCCCCCGCCGACCCCGACCGCGCCCCTCCGCCTGGCGGACGTGGAGCGCGACCACATCCTCCACGTCCTCCGCGCCCACGGCGGCCGCCGCGCGCCCGCCGCCCGCGCGCTCGGGATCAGCGAAGCGACGCTGTTTCGTCGGCTGCGGGCCTACCGTGACGCGGGGCACGACGCCTGAGGCGGGAGCGTCCCGGAGTCGATTCCGAGATCTGAAGCCCAGGCGGGAGCGTCCCGGAGTCGATCCCGAGACGGGAGCTGGAGCGCGATAAGCTCTCCACATGCCGTCACGGACCGCGACCCTCGCGCTGCTCGGCGCGCTGCTCGGCCTCTTCGCCTGTGCCCCCACCGTCCCCGGGCGGGACGCGGGGTCGGCGGTCGACGCCGGCTCGACGGAGGAGGACGCGGGGCGCGTTCGGCTCCCCGACGCGGGAGACACGCCGGACGCGGGCCAGGGCTACGACCTGAGCTGCGCGGGGATGAGCCCGGGCCCTGCGGCCGCCGACCACATCGCGGTGTTCGGGGTCGCGACCGTCGGGCGCGCGCCGACGCCCAACGTGCTCGTCCAGCTCTTCGACGCGAGCGACGCGACCCTGTCGACCCCGCTCGACATGGGCACGACCCTCGCCGACGGGCGCTTCGCGTTCGACCTCGATCTGGTGGCCCGCGCCCCGCGCGCGGTGGTGCTCCGCGGCGATCCCCCGAGCGCGGCCATCCGTCGCGCCTACGTGTTCGTCCCGCGCGGCCTGAACGCCGACACCGAGCTGCCGCTACCGCTCTACGACGACCCCGCGTGGAACGGCGCGTACCTGGCCGCATCGGCGACCGCCAACCCGACGCGCGGC
>JAUHXR010000485.1 GCA_030426845.1 Polyangia bacterium
GCGCGGCCGTCGTTGTGGTCGCGCACCCAGCCGACGAACGTCGCGAGCGCGCCCGCGCCGGGGTGACGCACGAGCGCGATCACCTCGTCGTAGGAGAGCGCCTCGTCGCGGATCGCCACCCGCGCCTCGGCCGGGGGCGCGCCCGCGCCGCCCGCCACCGGGGGAATCGCCGCGACCACGTCGCCGTCCGCGAGCCGCGCGTCCAGCGGCGCCAGCTCCTCGTTGATCGCGAAGCGCGCGCGCCCGAGGTGCGGGGCGATCGATGGATGCGCCGCCTCGAGGGCCGCCCGGAGCGCGCGGAGATCCGCGCCCTCGGCGAGCTCGATCGCTTCCTCGTCGAGGCCGGCACGCTCGCGCAAGATCGCGAAGAAGAGGACCCGGATGCGCATCGGCCGGAGCCTCCCCGCCTGGCGCGCTGCCGTCAACCGGCGCGGCCTACGCGTCCCGCCGCAGGGCGATGGACGAGGCGTGCTCAGAGCGCGCGCTTCGCCTACGCGGTCTGCGGCCGTCCCGGCGCGCGCGGGCCCGTCGTCGACCGACCCAGACGAACCCTCCGTGACGCCCGCTACTCGCGGGTGGCCGGCAGCTCGCGACGCTCGATCATGCCGGCGGGCGCGGGGAACGCGGAGTCGAGGGTGTAGAGCCCACCGTCGGGCGAGCGCGCGATGCGGACCGGACCGGGGAAGGGACCGATCCGTCCGACCTCGGCCCCGCTCGCGTCGAGCTCCAGGACGACGGCGGCCCCGCTCAGGTCGCGGGCGAGGGCGACGAAGAGGTGCCCGGTGAGCGGGTCGCGGAAGAGGCTCGTGACCTCGCCTTCGAGCGTCACGAGGGGCCGGGTGGCGTCGTCGAGCGTCGACGCCAGGTGCAGCTCGCCCCCGGCGAGGGCGACGACCAGGGACGCGCGGCCGTAGACCGAGGAGGCGACGACGCGCGCGTCGAAGCGGTGCAGCTCGGTGCTCGTCCCGGCGTCGAGGTCGGCGCGGACGAAGTCGCCCTCCGCCATGACATTTCCTACGTAGAGCGTCCGGTCATTGCCCCACGTGAGGCCATACGGACCCGTGTCGAGCGCCGGTTCCCCCCACGGCGCGGTCCCCTGCGACGGGGTGGCCTCGAGCACCATCGGGAGCGACGGCGGGCCCTCCCGGTCGAGGCGCGCGACCCCCTGCGGGTCGGCGCCCAGGCAGCCGCAGGTCGCGCAGCAGATGTAGGTGAGCGCAACTTCACCTGCGTCCTCGGGGTCGCCGAACTCTCCGCTGATCGGCCGCAGGACCGCGACCTCGCCCATGTTCAGGTTCGCCACCCCGTCCCAGACGGTCAGGGCGCCGTCGGGCTCCAGCTGCCGCAGGTAGTCGACCCCCGAGATGATCGTCACCGCGTAGGCGGCGCAGGCGTCGTCGAACTCGAGGTCGAAGGCGCCGCCGTCGCCGCCGCGCAGGAACTCCGGCGCGTTGAGGCGCTCGAGCGTCGGCGGCGCGCAGGTCGCGGCCGGCCGCTGGTAGTCGCAGTCGCGGCCCCAGCAGGTCTGCCCGTCGTTCGTGCACGCGACGCGGCGGCACGCCGGGATCGGCTCGCACGCGCCGTTGACCGAGCACTCCGTACCCGCGCGACAGGTCAGCCCGGCGCCGCAGGGTACGTCGGACTGGGGGAGCAGCCCGACCGTCCCTGCGGGGACGCACGATCCCCCCGCGACGTCGCAGACCTGTCCGGCGGCGCACGGCACCGAAGCGGGGCTGCCGCACTCGTCGGCGCAGCCGCCGCTCTGCGCGAGCTGTCCGGGACCGCACACCGGCGGTCCTGCGTCGGAGCTCCCTCCGGCGTCGGGCTCCGGCACGCAGCGGCCGTCCACGCACTGCTCACCCGCGGCGCAGTCGCCGTCGACCGAGCACTCCGGTTCCGCGGGACCGTCCCCGCACGCCGCGAGGAGGGACGCGAGGATGATCGGGAGGCAAGCGCGCATGCCCGAGTCTCGCACGACCGTGGGGGGCCGTCGCCGGGCGCGTGGAGCTCCGCGGTCGGCGGCGACGCGTCGGGCCCGCTCGAGTCGCGCGCCACCCGGGCGCGCCGGCACCGAGGCCGCCTGCCGCACGGGTGACGTCACGGGAGTCACCATCGAGCGAGGACGTCTCACCGGCGCGTCCGCATGGCCCATACTCACGCAATGCGACGTGGTTGGCTGTGCGGGCTCCTGATCGTGGCGTGCGGGGGCGGGACGGATCCGGACGGCGGCGCGATTGACGCGGGGAGGACGGACGGCGGAGCGCTCGACGCCGGCGACGCGAGCGGGCTCGACGCGGGCGCGGACGCGGCCCCGGGGGACGGCGGCGCGGGTGGAGACGCCGGCCCGGTCGCGGTCCCGTCCTGCGCGAGCCATGCGTTCATGCACGACGGCGTGCGGCGCGGGTACATCCTCTGCGTGCCGGATCCGATGCCCGCGGGCGCCCTCCCCGCGGTGCTCGGCTTTCACGGCGGGGGCGGGCGCGCGACCGCGTGGCGGAACACGCTCCCGTGGGAGGAGACCGCGAGCCGCGAGGGCTTCGTCATGGTGTTCATGCAGGGGTGTCGCGACGGCGAGACCGACTGCGCGGCGCCGACGGGCAGCTACCAATGGAACGTGGGCAAGCCGGGCGAGCCGAGCGGCGTCGACGATCAGGGCTACACCCTCGCGGTCCTCGATCGCCTCTCCAGCGTGCACGGCCTGACGATCGACGCGTCGCGGGTCTTCGGCACCGGACACTCGCTCGGCGGCATATTCCTGTACTCGATGCGCTGCGACCACCCCGACGTGTTCCGGGCGATCGGGCCGATCTCTTCGCCCCCGAGCGACGGGACGTGCACCCCGAGCGGCGACACCAGCATCTACCACGTGCACGGGGCCGCCGATCCGAACGTCCCGTTCGACACCGGCTGCTGCTCTCGCGCGCAGCAGTCGCCGGCGAACGCCGCCTACCTCCCCGCGTGCGACGCGCTCCCCCGCTGCTTCAACCCCACGAACTGGTGGCCCCCGGTGCGCGACGGCGTCCACCCCTTCGCCGACGTCATCGGCCTCGAGGAGATGGCGACGACCGCGCTCGGCTGCGCGGCGACCCGCACCCCTGTCCCGGGAGCGCCCGAGTGCTCGGCCTACGACGGCTGCCGCGCCGGCGTCGCCGTCGAGGAGTGCCTCGTCGAAGGCGTCGGCCACGGGCTCGCCGCGATCGACGCGGCCTTCGATGTCCGTGAGCACCTGTGGAGCCGCTTCCGCACCCACTGAGGCGACGGCGGGGCCCCCGGCGCGAGCCGCGTGCCCGTCAACCAAGATTGAGACCCAGATGTCGCCTCCCCCGCCGCGAAGAAGGGACCCGGGAAGACACGGGGAAGGTCTCTTGCGTCGCGCTGGCACTGGCGCTCGTCTCGTGCGCCGGCGGTGCCTCGAACGCGGCAGACGTCGGCGACCAAGGAGGTGGTGGTGGGGACGCGGCGGCGTCTGCGGACCGTACGATCGTGATGGACGTCCGCCTCGAACGTACGGGTGAGCGGGAGCTGGGCTACGTCCTCACGATTCGAAGCACGAGACCACGCGCGCTGCGGATGGCCGGGACGGTGGAGGTGCGCACCGTCTCCTACGAGAGCGGCGACATCGGCACCGCTCGCGCGTCCGCCGATCGTCGGCCGAACGCGAACGGCGAGGGAGCCGAGTGCCGGCCGGTTCTCCTCGAGACGGGACACGAGCTCCAACAGGCTGGGACCATCACCTTGTCCGAGGGGGCGAGCGTCGCCGACGTGGTCGCCGTCGAGGTCACGGCCATCGTGCGCGAAGTGGACTACGACTGCTCGCTCGTGGGCGAGCGGAGCTTCGTTCGGACCATTTACCTTGTGGGTTCTCGACCGCAGTGACCGTACGAAAGCGGTGACCATACGAAAGCCGTCCCGGGTACGAGGAAGTCGAGCACGACTTACGCCGCCCGCCGGCGGCCGCCGGCCAACTCACCGGTGTGGGCGCGCGCCACGACTCGGGGACGTCGCACGCGCGCGGGTCGGCGCGGGATCGGGGGCGGCTCGAGCTGAGTGCTCGAGCTGAGTGCTGGCGGCTGTCCCTCCGGGATCCGTCCCCCTCCGGGATCCGTCCCGGGTAGCCATAAGTCTTGCACGACTCGGCGCCGGCGGACCGGCGGCCGCCGGCGGGCCGCCACCTCATCCGCCGATCCGCGGCGCTAACTCACCGGGATCATTGAGGCGCAGATCCGGCGCGGTCCTCGCAACCGTGTCCGCGCGTGACCCCCCAGCGGATCATCGTCCGTGGCGCGACCACCGCGGTCACCCGGCGCTGCGTCCTGCGCAAGGGCTTCCTCGCGCCGTGGCATCCCGAGGTCGCCCAGATCCGGCTCTACGCCCTCGCCTACGCGCAGCACATCTACGACGTCGAGATCCATCACTCCATCGACGTCATCAACCACACCCACGGTTCCTTCACCCCCACCCGCGACAACCTCCCCGAGTTCATCCGCCAGGCGAACCACGACACGAGCTGTGCGCTCAACACGCTGCTCGCCGAGCACCGCTACGACGCGCCGGGGCAGCTCTTCGACGGGAACAAGCCTCATT
>JAUHXR010000106.1 GCA_030426845.1 Polyangia bacterium
AAGCGCGTGACCAGGCGGCGGTCGCCGCCGACGGTCGCGGTGTAGGCCATCGCGAGCGTGCCGCCGGGCGAGAGCGCCAGGTGGCCGCTGCTCCCCGCGCCGACCATCTCGGTGTCCCGCCAGCCGATCCCGGCGTCGTAGCGCGCGAGCATCAGGTCCGGTCCGCGCGAGAACAGCACCGCGGCGTTGCCGCCCTGGTCCATCGCGAGCTGCGGGCAGCCGACGTCGCCCGACCCGAGCGTGTCGAGCCGGCGGTTGCCGACGCCGCCGTCGCCGTCGACCGGGAGCGTGAAGGTGAAGCGGTGCTCGGCCGCGAGCGCGTTGCCCGCGACGTCGGTGACCGCGGTGCTGACCGTGGCCTCGTAGGAGCCGGACGTCGCCAGCAGGTCGGTGGGGACGAACTCGATCGTGTCCCCGCTCACCTCCGCCCGCCCCGGCACCGCCATCACCCCGTCGAGCCGCAGGGTCATGTCGGAGGGCCCGGCCGCGATCGGCTCGTCGAACGTCACCGTGATGCGCGTCCGCGTGTCCACCAGCGGACCCTCCGGCCGCGAGCTGACCACGGTCGGCGGCGTGGTGTCCGCCCCGCCCGCGTCCACCGCCGCGTCCGGCCCACCGCCGCCCCCGTCGTCGAGGACCGAGGCGTCGGCTCCCCCATCCAACCGCGCCACGCCACCGTCGTCGAAGGTGAACGTGCCGAAGTCGTCGATGAACGAGCACCCCGTGCCCAGGCACAGGCTCACCGCGGCGAGCCCCCAACATCGCGAGCGCATGGACGTCTTGGTACCCGAGCCGCCCGCCCGGCTCAAGAAGCACGACACGATCCTCGAGGGAGCGCACGCGCGCGACGGCGCCACGGACGCTGGCGGCTCTGCCGGTGGGGCGGTCGATCATGACCATCACCCGCGCCGCGCTTCCGGCCTTCAGGGACCTTGGAGGCAGAAACCAAGGACCTGATGGCTTCGCAGCGTCGAGCCGTGGTGGAGACGACCCCGATGGGTTCCGAGCGGCTACTGAAGGTTCAGCACAGCGCCGCCCATGTACTGACCGGTACCGGACGTGCGCACGACAATGGCGTTACCGCCGGCTCGGCACACGTGGGGGCGCACGCTCTGCAGGAAGTCTCCTGCGTTGCGGATGTCGCCATGACCGTCTTGGTCAAGGATGCCTAGTTCGACGTACGGTTGGTCCGGGGCAGTGGTCAGCAATCGCACTTGGCAGCTGGTCGGGCGTGTCGGCGCCGCCGGTCCGGTCTGCGTGAAGGCCCAACCAGGCGAACAGCCGGCCACGAGGAAGGCAGCCGCGGTCACCGCAATGAGATGGGAGGCTCGGAGCATCGTGCGCACGGTAGCAGGTCCAACTGGCCGTACGAGCCAGGACGCAAGCCCACTAGCGCGGATCGATCCTTGGTGAAGAAGTCGACGTCATTCCAAGAGGGGTCCGGGGGGGATCTGGCTCCCCAGTCGCCAAGTAGACCCGAGCCGATACTCGACTGCAGCCGAGCGTCCTTCGTTCGAGCACATCCATCCATACCTGACGGCCACATCGGTGCAGCGGCGCAAGATCCCGATCGAGGACATCCGCTCGGTCCTCCGCGAGCTGGACGTTGCGCGTACGGTCCGCTTGTTGTCAGCGATTGCCAGAAGCCTCGCCAACGACCTCGCTGGCCGGGATGACCCGCGCGGTGCCCGCGTCGATCTCAGCCAACCGGCGCTCCACCTCGGACTGCCACAGGCGCGAGAGTTCGGCGCGCTCGTCTTCGCTGACGTCCAGCTCGTCGAGGTCGAGCTCGGCAGGGTCGGCCACGAACCAAAGATACGGGGTCGCCCGGCCGACGCCCGCGCCATCGACTCCAGCGCGAGGACCGCGCCGCCGGACTGGCATCTGTAGAGAGCCGTCAAGCCTCGGCTCCGACGGAGAATCGCCGCCGGTGGGCTCCAGAAGGCGTCGGCGGCGCCGCAGACCTCCGCGGGAGGCCTCTCTGACGGAGTTTTCGCGACAGAGGCCCGCCGGTAGGCTTTCTTCGTCGATTTTTCGTTTTGAAACCCGCCGGTAGGCGTTCTTCGTCGATTTTTCGTTTTGAAACCCGCCGGTAGGCGTTCTTCGTCGATTTTTCGTTTTGAAACCTACCGGCGAGCTTTCTCGTCGATTTTCCGCAACCTCGCGTCGCGGCCGACGAAGCGCTCAGCCGAGGAGATCGCCGAGGCCGCGGTGCTCGGGGACGCGCTGGAGGAACGCGCGGCGGGTGGCGTCGTCCTCGATGCGCGCCGCGTTCGCGTTCACGGTCGCCCACGCGCGGGACGCGCGGGCCTTCGACTCGTCCACGCGGCCGACCGCGGCGAGGGCCCAGGCGTGGACCCACGCGAGGTAGAGCTCGCGGTCGAGCATCGGCTCGACGTCGGCGAGGACCTTCGCCTCCTCCGCGAGCGCGAGGCCGCGCGCGGCGTCGCCGCGCTCGAGGGCGAGGCGGGCCTGGACCGCGAGGGCGGCGGCGCGCGGGGCGACGAGATCGGCGACGAGCTCCACCGCGCGGCGCGCCTCGGCCGTCGCCTCGTCGTGGCGGCCGAGGCCGGCCAAGCACTCGGCCAAGGCGGAGCGCGAGGCCGACTCGAGGCGGGCGTCGCCGAGGGCGGCGAGCCGCCGCGCCGCCTCGGACTGGGCGTCGCGCGCGGCCTCGAGCTGGCCGTCGAGCTGGAGGGCGAGGCCCCGGACGAGCCGGCCGAACGCGCTCGTGTAGGCCTCTCCCGCCGCGTCCGCGTAGGCGATGGCCTCGGCGACCTCGCGGGCGGCCCGCGCGCCGTCGCCGAGCTCGAGGAGCTTGCTCGCGAGGTTCACCCGCTGCGACGCCGCCCACCGCGCGGCGCCCGCCTGGGCGTAGAAGCCGGCCGACGCCTCGAACGCCTCGACCGCGCTCACCACGTCCGCGCCGCCGAGCGCGGCCATCGCGCGGTTCTCCGCGAGCCGCGCCGAGAGCATCGGGCCCATCGGGCCGAGCGCGACCGCCACCTTCGCGGCGCGGTTCGCGGCGCGCGCCGCGAGGTCCGAGCGGTCGAGGAACAACAGCGGCGTGCACACCCGCGCGAGCCCCGCCGCGAGGTGGCGCCGCGCCTCCGGCTCGGGCGGGTCGAGCGCGAGCAGGGCCTCGACCGGGTCCTCGATCCCGCGCGGGTCCCCGTCGCCGCCGGCCGCGTCGAGGAGGACCCCGACCGCGTCGATCCAGTCGGCCGAGCCGACCTCGAGGCGCGCGAGCGCGGCCTCGGCGACCTCCCGGGCCCGCGCGCGCTCGGCCCGCCAGATCCGCACCTCGCCCTCGAGCAGCCACGCCCGCGCCCGCGCCGCGTCCGGCGCCTCCTCCGCCACCCGCTCCGCGTGGCCGAGCGCGGCCGCGAGGTCGCCGGCCCGAAACGCGCGCTCCGCCGCCGCGAGGTGGTAGCCCGACGCCGCGACGCGCTCGCCCGCGGTCTCGAGGTGGAACGCCACGATCGACGGGTCGGCGTCCTCCTCCGCCTCGAGCCAGCGCGCCGCGTTGCGGTGCCCGCGCCGCCGATCCTCGGGCGTCAGCGTCTCGTAGCAGACGTCGCGCACCAGGCCGTGGCGGAACACGTGCTCCTCGCGATCGACGAGGCCACCGCTCGGCACCCGGTCGATCATCCCGACCTGGACGAGCGCGTCGAGCCAGCCGCTGACGTCCACCCCGCCGCGCGTCCCGACCAGCGCCTCGATCGCCGCGCGCGGGAAACGCCGGCCGATCACCGAGGCCGCGCGCAGCACGAGGCGCGCGGGCGGCTCGAGGGCGTCGAGGCGAACCTGCACGCTCGCGATCACGGTGCGGGGCAGCGGCTCGCCGCGGGCGGCCGCGCGCGCGAGCTCCTCGGCGAAGAACGGGTTGCCCTGGGCGCGGTCGGCCACCTGCGCCACCGCCTCGGGGCCGAGCGCGGGGCTCACGAGGCTCGCGAGCCGCTCGGTCGCGCGGCGGCTCAAGGGCGACAGCTCGAGCTGGGTCACGTCGCGGCCCTCGAAGAGCCGGGGGAAGCGCACGCGCACCTCGGGCCGGCCGAGCGCGAGCACGGTGATCGGCGCGCCCTCGAGCGCGCGGAGCGTCGCGTCGATCAGCTCGACGCTCGAGCGGTCCGCCCACTGCACGTCGTCGATCACGAAGAGCAGCGGCCGCGCCTCGGCGAGGGCCGCGACGTACTCCACGAACGACGCGCGCACGAGGTCGCCGATGAGCCGCGGGTCCTCGCGCAGCGCGTCGAGGCCGGGCGCGCTCGCCTCGTCGAACGGCACGCCCGCGAGCTCGCCGAGCATCGCGGCGACCCGCGGCGCGTCGGGGCCGAAGCGGTCGCTCACCCGCGCGAGGATCGCGGCCCGCGCGTCGGCCAGGCTCGTCGCGCCCTCGATCCCGAGGAGCGCCTGGGCGGCGTCCGAGAGCACCGCGTAGGGCGAGCCGAGGCGCACCGGGTCGCCGCGGCCGCGGATCGTCAGCGCGTGGACCCCCTCGAGGGCCTCGTCGACGAGCCGCGTCTTGCCGAGGCCCGCGTCGCCGACGATCAGGATCGCGCGGGCGCAGCGCTCCTCGGCGCACTCCGCGACGGTGGCGTGGATCAGCGCGACCTCGCGGCCGCGGCCGAGGCACTCGTGGGTCGGCGCGGGGCGCGCCTCGGCGCCCGACCGCTCCGGGCCGAGCGCGAGCCCGCCGTCGACCGGCGTCACCTCGAAGAGCCCGCGCAGCAGCTCGCCGGTGGCCTCGTCGATCCGGATGTCCTCGGGCCGGCCCTTCGCGAGGAGCTCCGCCGCGCGCTCGACCGCCTCGCCGACCGGGAGCTTGTCGGCGACCACGCGGTCGGTGCAGACGACGACCTCCGGCGCGAGCCCGCCCCCGTGGAGCGCGCGCGCGAAGCGGGCCGCGCGGATCGCGCCGTCGGTCGGGTGGCGGCTGCCGTCCACGAGCGCGATGAGCGTGCCGTCCGGGAACGACTCGACCCGCATCGCGTAGCGCTCGGCGAGCGGCCGGGCGCGCTCGAGCGGGGCCTGGGCGTCGCGCGGCAGCCAGGTCGCGTCGCTCGCCACGTCGCCCGCGTCGGGCGGGCTCGCGACCACCGCGGTCACGACGCGCATCTCGAGCGGCGTCAGGATCGACAGCCGCCCGCGGGTCACCCGGCGCTCCGGGTCGGGCACCCGCAGCGCGGCCAGCTGCTCGGCCACCTCGCGCGCGCCAGCCGGCCGCGCGCTCGGCTCCTTGGCGGTCATCGTCGCGACCAGCTCGCTCAGCGCGGTCGGCAGCCCCGCGACCCGCTCCTCGAGCGGCGGCAGCGGGTCGAAGAGCACCCGCGCGAGCACCGCCATCACCTCCTGGCCAGGGAACGCGCGCTGGTGCGTGAGGCACTCCCAGAGCACCACGCCGAGGCTGTAGAGGTCGGTGCGCGCGTCGACCGTCCGGCCGCGCGCCTGCTCCGGCGAGACGTAGGACGGCGTCCCGACCAGCACCCCCGGCGCGGTCATCTGCGTCACGTCGAAGCGCGTGGCGGAGAGCCGCGCGATGCCGAGGTCGAGCAGCTTGACGTGCGACATCGAGCCGCCCTCGAGGAAGAGGTTCGACGGCTTGAGGTCCCGGTGGACGACCCCGCCCTCGTGCAGCACCGCGAGCGCCTCGGCGACGCGCTGGCCGAGCGCGATCACCTCGTCGACCGTCGGCCGCTCGCCGCCGAGGCGCTCGAAGAGGTCGTGGCCCTCGAGCCACTCCATCGCGAGGTAGAGGAAACCCTCCGGCGTCTCGCCGTGGCCGCGGTAGCCGACGATCGCGGGGTGGGCGACGCGCTCGAGGGCGAGCGCCTCGCGCAGGAACCGCTTGCGGTCGAGCTCCGCCTGGCCGTGCATCAGCTTCACCGCGACCCGCTGGTGGGTGAGCCGGTCGCGCGCGCGATAGACCGTCCCCATCCCGCCGGCGCCGATCACCGCCTCGACCTCGAAGCGCGCGCCGATGAGCTGGCCGGGGCGCATGCGCTTGTCAGGGCTTGGGGATCTTGAGGGCGCTGACCATCGCGCTGCCGCTCGCCGCGTAGAGGAGCACGAGCGGGTGCAGCGTCCACGGTCCGAGGTGGAACGCGCCGAGCCACATCCCGGCGCCGGTGCCGCCCTGCCAGTAGGCGATCGCGAGGACGAGGACCACCGCGAGGCTCGTCGGGATGGGCGTGCCCTCGTAGTACTTCACCTTGCCCGACTCGTCGGCGAGCGCGTCGGCGGTCGCGTTGAAGCGCGCGAGGCGGCTGATGCCGCAGGCGACGAAGAAGATCAGCACCATCGCGTCCCAGCCGCCGCGCAGGCCCAGGGTGTAGCCGAGCACCGCGGGGGCGACCCCGAACGAGACCACGTCGGCGAGCGAGTCGAGGTCGGCGCCGTAGGGAGACGACTTGCGCCGCCAGCGCGCGACCATGCCGTCGAGCGCGTCGCAGGCCAGCGCGAGGGGCAGGAGCGCGAACGCGGCCCACATCGCGCTGACGTCGCCCGACTCGACGTAGGTGAGGCACAGGAGGATGCAGCCCATCCCCGAGGCGCCGTTGGCGAGGGTGATGAAGTCGGCGAGCGCGAACGAGCGCAGCATCGCGAAGCGCTTGGGCCGGGGTCGCTCCCCCGCGTCGTTCTCGACCCCCATGGAGGCCCTACCTTAACCGATGCGCCGGCTCGGCGGGCGATGGGTGCGTGAGCGGCCCCGCAGCAGGGGTTTGCCCCCGCGGGGCCTTGCGCCCACAGTGTCGCCGATGTCGCGGGCCATCGCAGCGATCGACAACCAGGATCCGGTCTGGCAGCCGAAGGAAAAGCGCAACGTTTTCGAGCGCTTCTTCCTCAAGCTGATCAACGACGAGCGGGACCTCCCGTTCATCTGGCTCTCGCTCCAGATGACGCTGGTGCTCCCTCTCCTGGCCGGCCTCTACTTCGTGCCGGGCCTGATGCCGTGGTGGAGCGCGCCGCTCTACTGGGGCGTCCTGTTCCTCGTGTTCATGGACCGCTTCATGCTGATGCTCCACAACACGAGCCACCGGCGCCTCTTCAAGCGGCAGTACCGGGTCTTCAACAAGTGGATCCCCTGGGTGATCGGCCCGTTCTGCGGCCAGAGCCCGGAGACGTACTACGTCCACCACATCACGATGCACCACGCCGAGGGGAACCTGCCGCGGGACCTCTCCTCGACGATGCCGTACCAGCGCGACTCGTTCATCGACTGGCTGAAGTACTTCTTCCGGTTCTTCTTCGGGATCATCCCCGAGATGGCCGCCTACCAGGCGCGCAAGAAGCGCTGGCCGGTGCTCCGCAAGATGCTCATCGGCGAGCTCGGCTTCTACGCGCTCTGCGTGGGCCTCAGCTTCGTGAACCTCCAGGCCACGCTGATCGTCTTCATCATCCCGTTCGTCACGATCCGGATCCTGATGATGATCGGCAACTGGGGGCAGCACGCCTTCGTCGACCCGGACGAGCCGGACAACGACTACAAGTCGTCCATCACGTGCATCAACTGCCGCTACAACCGGCGCGCGTTCAACGACGGCTACCACATCAGCCATCACCTGGTCGCGAACCGGCACTGGCTCGAGCACGTCCCCGAGTTCGAGGAGAACCGGGACAAGTACATCGAGAACGACGCGATCATCTTCGAGGGGATCGACTTCTTCCTCGTGAGCGTCTTCCTCTTCCTCGGGCGCTACGACTGGCTCGCGGACCGCTTCGTCGAGCTGCGCGACGAGCCGCGGAGCAAGGACGAGATCATCGCGCTGATGAAGCGGCGCCTGAAGAAGTTCTCGCCCGAGCAGCTCGCGGCTTACACCAAGTAGCGTGGCGGGCGAGTAGCGTGGCCGGCCAGCGCTCCACCCTCGGCTCGGTCCTCGGGGGCCTGGGCCTGTTCCTCCTCGGCGGCGCCTCCGCGTCGGTCGCGATCGCGGTGCTCCTGTGGAACCCGCCGTCGGCCGCGCCGGTCGCGAACCAGCCGGCGACGACCCAGCCGGCGACAACCCAGCCGACCCAGCCGGCGACGACCCTGCCGGCCCAGCCCACGCCAACCCAGCCGGCGCCTACGGTGGTGACCGCGCGCGGCGATCTGTCGGAGGCCGAGCAGGCGACGATCGAGCTGTTCCGCACGTCGTCGCCGTCGGTCGTCTACATCACCCGCCTCGCGGTGCGCGCCGACCCGTTCCGGCGCCGCGTCTTCGAGACGCCCGACGGCAGCGGCTCGGGCTTCGTGTGGGATCGCCAGGGCCACGTCGTCACGAACTTCCACGTGATCGAGGGCGCGGACTCGGCGCGCGTGACCCTCGCCGACCAGTCCACCTGGCCGGCCTCGCTGGTCGGCTTCGTCGCGGAGAAGGACCTCGCGGTCCTCCGCATCGAGGCGCCCGAGGCCCAGCTCCGGCCGCTCCCAATCGGCGCCTCGAGCGACCTCGCGGTCGGCCAGCACGTCTTCGCGATCGGCAACCCGTTCGGGCTCGACCACACGCTCTCGGCCGGCGTGGTGAGCGGCCTCGACCGCGAGATCATGAGCATCGGCCGGCGGCCGATCCAGGACGTCATCCAGACCGACGCGGCGATCAACCCCGGCAACTCCGGCGGCCCGCTCCTCGACAGCGCGGGGCGCGCGGTCGGGGTGAACACGATGATCTTCAGCCCGTCCGGCGCCTCCGCGGGGATCGGCTTCGCGGTCCCGATCGACACCGTCGCGCGGATGGTCCCGCAGCTTATCGAGCACGGCCGGGTGACCCGCCCGACGCTCGGCCTGCGGCTCGCGGAGGCGGGCTTCATGCGCCGCGTCGGCCTCGCGCGCGGCGTGCTCGTTCTCGACGTCGTCCCCGGCTCGCCGGCCCAGGCCGCGCAGATCGCGCCGACCCTGATGGACCGTGTCGGCCGCCTCCGGCTCGGCGACGTGGTCCTCCGGGTCGACGACGAAGAGGTCAACGAGCCGAACGACATCTACCGTGTGCTCGACCGCCACGAGGTCGGCGACCAGGTCACCCTGACGCTCGCTCGGGACAATCAAGGGCGGCAAGTCACGATGACGCTGGCGGGGACGGCGGCGCAGTAAGCCGGCGCGTGGCGGCTCAGGGATCGATCGTGATCGACGCCCGTCCGATCTCCCCTGCGTTGATCCACACCTCCGTGAACAGCGGGAACATCAGCCCGCTGCCGAAACCCATGAGCCCGAAGCAGCGGTGGCCGCCGATCCGCACGGCGGTCAGCCCGTCGGGGCTGTAGAGCGCGGTCGACAGGAACATGCTCCCGTCCCCGATGCCTACCGCGACGTAGTCGGACCCGGTGACGTCCTCGCTGGTGCCGTCGGCGTAGTCGACGAAGAAGCTCGCGTTGGGGCACACCTGGTACGGCTCGAACGTGGTCTCCCGCGCGGTCGACCCGTGGACGACCACGCGCGCGGCCGTGACCTCGCCCCGCGGGATCCAGCGGGTGATCGCCGCCGAGCAGATCCCGAAGTAGCAGGCCGCCGCGCTCACGTCGCCGGGTCCGGTGATGCAGAGGCGCTCTGTCACCGGGTCGTAGCTCATGCCGACGAGGCTCCACGTCCCCGTGACCACGCGGTGGTACGCGGCGGCCCCCGTCCCGAGCTGCGCGAGGATGCGGGCGCTGCGGCACTCCCCGAGCTCATTGGGTGGGAGATTGGTGCGGAGCGGCGCGCCCGTGGCAGGGTCGAAGAACTGGATCTGCGTGCGCTGAACCGTTCCTCCGTCCGCCACCTGGACGAGGACCGGCGCGGCCGTGAACGCGGTGGCCGGGTGCCGGTAGGTGTACGTGAGGGTGGTGGAGCCCGGTGAGGCGCCGGTGTCGAGGCGGATCGGGTAGGACTCGCTGCCGACCGAGGTCACCGTCAGCACGCTCGGATCGTCCACCGTCGCGTCGATCCAGCGCCACACCGGTCCGCCGGCAGGAAGCGGGGCGCCGCCCGCGTCGGTCACCCGCTCGGAGACGCGCAGGTAGGCGACCTCGGATGTGCCGAACGTCGTGCTCCCACCCGTGCTCAGCTCGAGCGTCGCGTCGACCACCGTCACGCGTACCGGCGCGAGGAGGTCGCCTACGCGGAAACGCAGCACGTGGACGCCGGTGGCCAGCCCGATCACCGGAATCTGACCGGCGGTCCGACAGTCGCCCTCCTGGCCGAGCTCGGCGCCCACGCCGCCGACGAGGGACAGCGCAGAGAGCGGCACCGGGTCGGAGGTGCCGTCGAGGTGGAGGAGGCTGACGCGGACGCAGGCGACGAGGCCGTCGCCCACCGTGATCTGGCTAGGCCCGTCGAGGATGTCGTCCAGCATCACGTCGAACGGGCCGGCGTCGGGCCCCCCGCCATCGGGAGCCCCCGCGTCGAGCCCACCGTCTCTCGCGTCCGTGCCTCCGTCGAGCCCACCGTCCGTGCCTCCGTCGAGCCCGCCCGCGTCCCCCGGCCGTGGTCCCCCGTCCACCGCCGCGCCCCCGTCGCAGCCCCCGGCCGCGAGCGCGCCCACGATCCCCAGCGCGCCGATCCAAGCTCTCGTCATGTCTCCTCCAGGCAAGCGCCGCGTCGACGGACGGACGTCAGCGAGGACCGCGCCCCCGGCGAGGCGTGATCGCCAAAGACCTCGACACCGCCCGCACGCCGATCCGTCACCAGAAGTTGCGCGGGCGGCGCGGGCGTTCAGAACGGGCCCGCTCGACGTGATTCTAAGGGGGCTGTAAGGGGGTCAGGGGACGGCGGAGAAGAGCTGGTCGTAGCAGGCCGGGCCGTCGCAGAGCGCGCGGTTGCAGCGGATGAAGTCGTCGATCGCGGTGGCGCTCGCTCGCGCGCAGCGATCCAGGCAGTCGAGGTGCTCTGCGGGGAAGATGCAGTCGAGCGAGCGCATGTCGTCGCAGGCGTCCCGGCAGCCCTGGCGGTTCGCGGATCCCCCCGGCACGAGCACCCGGAAGCAGCCGTCGTCCCGACAGCTCGACGTGCATCGGTTGAACTGGTCGATCGTCGCGTCGCTCGCGGTGCCGCACGCCTCCACGCAGGTCGCGACGTCGACGGAAGTGATGCAGCCCACGTTGCCCTGGAGCTCGCAGTTGTCCGCGCACTCCATCCGCGGGTCGGTGCCGTCGCCGCCGCACATCCGCGAGAAGTCGCAGCCGTCGGTCATCGCGACGCACTCGATCACCGCCGCGGCCTGGCCCGGGTCGCGGCACGCCATGAGGCACGCGTCGTAGGCGTCCGGCCCGAAGCAGCCGCCGTAGCGGACGCAGCCCGCGGTGCAGCTCGGCCCCGCGTCGTCGGGCGCGCCGGGTCCGGCGTCGCCATCGCCGGCGGCGTCGACCGAGCCGCCCGGCCCCGCGTCGGGGAGCGAGCCGAGGTTGGCGCGCTGCGCGCAACCGAGCGCGAGCAGCGCGCCGAGGCTGAGGGCGAGGCGGCGCACGGATCTCAGCATGCCCCGGATCGGCGTCGCGGCCACCCCCGCGAGACGGAGCGGCGCGGCGAACACTCGCGCGGCGGCCTCGTCGCGCGGAGACGACCCTCGGAGGCGCCAGGACGCGTACGAGCTGCTACACCATCCGCCGATGTCGTCCCGCCTCGTCCTCGTCGCGGCCCTGCTGTCGACCGCGACGGCTCAGGCGCAGCCGCCCCGGCAGGAGGCCCGGCTGTCGGTGACGAGCGACCTGGCCTGCGTGGACGAGGCCGCGCTGCGGGCCGGCGTCGCGCAGCACCTCGGCTACGACCCGTTCGTCGACCCGTTCGTCGACCCGTCCGTCGACCCGTCCGTCGACACGGCGAGCCGTCAGGTCGAGGTCGAGGCGCGCGCGGACGGCGACCAGGCTCCCGGGCCGGGCGCGGAGACGTTCAGCGTCCGCATCACGATCCGCGACGGCGAGGCGGAGCCGGCCGAGCGCATTCTCGACGGTGGCGCGCACGAGTGCGACCGGGTGCTCGAGGCGGCCGCGCTCTCGATCGCGATCGCGATCGATCCCTCGATCCTCGACGGCCCGACCGAGCCGGAGCCGGGGCCGGAGCCCGGGCCGGGGCCGGAGCCGGAGCCCGGGCCGGAGCCGGAGCCGGAGCCGGAGCCGGAGCCCGGGCCGGAGCCGGAGCCGGAGCCGGAGCCGGAGCCCGGGCCGCGGGTCGCTGTGCTCGCGGAGCTCACCGGCTCGCTCGGGGCGTCGCCGACCGTCGCGAGCGTGGGCGGACGGCTCGGCGTGGAGCTGCGCTTCGACGCGCTGGCGCTCGGCCTCGCGGTGCGCGGCGACGTGCCCGGCCAGATCGGCTTCGGGACGGGCACGGTCGAGGCGCACGTGTTCGGCGGCGAGGTGACGGGCTGCGGCTGGATCGCGCCGATCGAGCTCTGCGGGGTCCTCGTGCTCGGCGCGACGCGGGCCCGCGGCCAGGGCTTCGTCATGGACACCGAGGAGGGCGAGCCGATCCTCTTCTACGGCGCGCTCGGCGCGCGGTTCGGCCTCGAGATCCCGCTCCTGCCGCAGCTCGCGTTCCGCGCCCAGCTCGACGCGCTCGCGCACCTCACCCCCGCCGAGCTCGCGGTGGGCGACGCGATCGCGTGGGCGATGCCGCCGGTGGCCGCGGTGCTCGGCGTCGGCCTGGCGTTCCTCCCATGAGCGCCCCGTCGTTCGACGACGTCTACGCGGGCGAGCTGCGCTACGTGTTCAACACGCTGCGCCGGCTCGGGATCCCGCTTCGCGACATCGAAGACCTGACCCACGATGTCTTCGTGGTGGTCCACCGCAAGCTCGCGGACTTCGACCCGTCGCGGCCGCTGCGGCCCTGGCTCTTCGGCATCGCGTTCCGCGTCGCGAGCCAGTACCGCCGCAAGCACAGCAACCGCCACGAGGACCTCGGGGTGGAGCGTAGCGAGCGGAGCGCCGCGAGCGACCCGTGGCCGCAGGCGCGCGCGCGCGACCTCGTGGTCAAGGCGCTCGACGAGCTGGAGTGGGAGCCGCGAGCGGTGCTGATCCTCGCGGACATCGACGAGGCCACCGCCAACGAGATCGGCGACGCGCTCGAGATGCCGGTGAACCGGGTCTACTCGCGCCTCCGCATCGCGCGGCGCGACTTCCGCTCGGCGGTCGAGCGCCTCCAGCGGGAGGGGGACCGATGAGCGTCGACGGTCGGCCGCCCGAGCTCGAGGCGCTGCTCCAGGCGGAGCGCGAGGGCGTCGATCCGCCGGCCGGCTTCGACGCGCGGGTGCGCGCGCGGCTCGACGCCACCCTCGGCGGGCCCGGGGGGGACGGCGGCTCGGACGGCGGAGGCTCGGACGGCGGAGGCTCGGACGGCGGAGGCTCGGACGGCGGAGGCTCGGGCGCGAGCGCGACCGCGAGCGGGCTGGGGCGCGCGGCGGCCTTCCTGGGGACGTTCGTGGCCGGCGCGCTGGTCGGCGCGATCGCGATGCGCGGGCTCGGGCCGGCGACGGTGGCGGTCGCGCCGAGCGAGCCCGTGAGCGTCGCGCCGGCGGCGGAGCCGGAGCCGGAACCGGAGCCGGAGCCGGAGCCGGAGCCGGACCCGGAACCGGACCCGGACCCGGACCTGGATCCGGCCCCGGACCTGGATCCGGCCCCGGACCCGGCCCCGGCCCCGGACCTGGATCCGGCCCCGGACCCGGACCCGGACCTGGCTCCGAACCCGGCGCCGCCCGCGCCGGCTCCCGACGCGGTCGACGACGGGCGGCCGATCCTGCAGCGGGCACGCGTCGCGCTCGCCCGGGGGCTCGCGGCCGACGCGCTCGAGGCGGTGGCGGAGCACCGACGCGCGTACCCGCGCGGGCCGCTCACCGAGGAGCGCGAAGCCCTCGGGGTGCAGGCGCTGGCGGCGAGCGGCCAGGACGCCCGCGCCCGGCAGGAGGCCGCGATCTTCCTCGCGCGCTACCCGCGCAGCATCTTCGCCGAGGCGGTGCGGCGCGCGGCCGCGCGGTGAGCGCGGCGCGGAGAGAAAAACGCACCGGCCGACGCTGAGAACCCGGTCGCCGCGGCAATCGACGGGTAGCCCCCCGAAAGGACCGCTCCCGACGATGCCGACGCCCCGCCTCGCTCCCTTCCTTCTCCTGCTCGCCGTGACGACCGCCGGCTGCGACGGCGCGAGCCCCGAGTGCGTGTGCCGCGTCAGCCGCGGCGCCGTGACAGTCGAGCTCGCGTGCGGCGAGAGCCGCTGCGAGGCCGGCGAGCAGCTCGTCTGCGACGCGACGACAGGCCTGCGCTTCACCGGCGCGTGCTCGGGCGCGGACGCGGGGCCGGGCTTCGACGCGGGGCCGCCCTCCGCCGGGCTCTGCGAGGACTCCTGCCCCACGGCGGGCGACGGCGAGTGCGACGACGGCGGCGAGGGCTCGCTCTTCGACGTCTGCGCCCTCGGCACCGACTGCGCGGACTGCGGCCCGCGTACGGTCGGGACCTGCACGCCGAATTGCACGGGCCGCAGCTGCGGCGACGACGGCTGCGGGGGCACCTGCGGCACCTGCGCCTCGGGCTCATGCGTCGACGGGAGCTGCGTCACGGACGGCTGCACCGGCGCGCCCCGGTGCGAGGGCAACGTCGCGGTGCGCTGCGAGGACATCGGCGGCTCGTCCGCCACCGTCCGCGAGACCTGCCCCGATCGGTGCGAGGCCGGCGCCTGCGTGAGCGACCCGCCCCCAAGCGCGGTGCGGATCAGGGGGAGCTACGGCTCGGCCACCCCGATCGTGACCGGCACGCCGCCGAACCTCACGAGCGTGCTCTCGCTGTCCGCGACCCCCACCTTCACCCCCGACGTCGCGAACCTGCCGCGGGTCTTCGGGGTCACCCCGACCACCCTCGCCCCGAGCCCGGGCGCCTGCGCGTCCTCGGTCAACTTCACGCTCAACCGCTCAGAGGTCAGCGCCCAGGTGAGCGGCACGGGGAGCGACTGTGTGCTCTGGATCGAGAACGTCGCGCGGAGCGGGCTCACCGCGACGTTCGACGGAGCGCAGCTCCAGAGCGGCGGCGGGACGATCGACGCGACGATCGAGCTGCGGCCCTGAGGCGCGGGCGGAGCGCTTCAACCGAGCAGAGCGGGGAGCGCGTCGGCGAGCTCGCAGGCGCGGGTCTTCTGGATGTTGTGGCCTCCGTCCGGGAAGCCGAGGCGCGGGCCGGGTGGCAGCTCGTTGCCGAGCGCGAGCGAGATCGCCGACTCGACGAGGCGGTCGTCCTCCGCCCAGGCGACCAGGGTGGGCGCCCGCACCCCGCGCGCGACCGCGCGGATCTCCTCGAACCGGAGCTGGGTCGCGATGCGCGCGGTCTGCTCGAGCGCCTCGGCCGGGATCGACCGCGGGAAGCCGGCGCGCACGAAGCCCTCGCGCATCGGGCGGCGGAGCAGCCAGCAGATCAGCCGCGACTCGAGGAGCGGGCCGAGGCTCGGGTTGCGGGGCACGCGCCGCGCGAGCCGGTGGACGCTGAGCCCGACCGACGACAGCAGCGCGAGGCCGCGCACCCGGGCTGGCTGGCGCGCCGCCACCCCCATCGCGACCGGCCCGCCCATCGAGTGGCCGAGCACCACGTAGTCCTCGAGCCCGAGCGCGTCCGCGGCCGCGCAGGCGAAGCCGACGCGGTCCTCGAGCGCTCCCCCGGGCCAGGTCGCGCGCGGCGTCTCGCCGAACCCGGGATGCTCGAGCCTGACGAGGCGGGCGCGCCCCTCGAGCGCGGCGCCGAGCCAGCGGTAGTCGCGCACCGAGCCGGGCAGCCCGTGGATCGCGAGGATCGGGGTCCCCTCGCCCTCGTCGGTGTAGGCGAAGGGACCGCGCGCGAGGTGGGCGACACGGCGCGGCGGATCGCTCGGCTCCCCGGGGGTCACGGCGGGGTCATAGCGCCGGGCGGCGCGGGCGACGAGGGCTCAGCCTGCCGCCTGCAACGACTCGTGCAGATGAAGACGGAGGATGCGCACGCTCCGGAGCAGCTCGAGGTCGTGCGGGTGGTGGCGCCGCGCCTCCTCGAGGCGCGCGAGCAGATCCACCAGCCGGCGCTCCGTGAGGAGGTGCGCGATCTCCTCGCGCGGCACCCGTGACTCCCAGCGTCGCCTCATCCCCCAAGCGTTACGGCCGTTCGCCCGCGCGCTTGAGCGCCGACGTGAGGTCAGGGACCGGTCCAGCGAACGACGAGCTGCTCGGACCCGAGCGCCTCGCAGGTCTCGGCGAAGCTGACCGGCAGGCACTCGCACCGGAGCGGGGGGCCGCAGAGGAGCATCGACGGATCCGGGGCCTCGCAGCGCGGAGGCGAGGACGGACGCAGGTAGCAGACCTCGCGGCCGGTGACGCACGAGATCGTGCTCTGTGCCCTGCCGCACGGGAACACGTCGCCCGGAGCCTCGTCCGCGCATCGGCCGGGGGCCTCGAGCTCCGCCTGGATCACGCGCAGCGCGCCGACGAGGACGCGGACCTCGGGCGGGACGGGCACGCACGCCGGATCGCCCGCGCAGTCGTCGCCGACCACGAGGAGCGCGTCGACGAAGAAGAGCAGCAGGACGTCGCCGTCGGACGCGCGGTCGTCGCGGCCGATCTGGGTCATGCCCTGGGCGCGCAGCTCGGCGACCGCCGGGGTGCTCAGCGCGCTGGAGAGCGCGGCGAGCGGCTCGCACGCGGCGGGCGAGACGTCCTCGACGCAGATCGTGGGGGCCGCGCCGCCGAAGCGATCGATCGCGCGGACCACCCGGCCGCAGGGGCTCAGCTCGTACTGGCGGTCGTCCATCCGGAGGCCCCCGACGAAGCTCCAGCGGATCGGCTCGCCGACGCAGGCCTCGTCGCACCCGTCGGGAGCACCCGCGTCGCGGGGGCCGGCGTCGAACCCGACCGGCGGCGGCCCCGCGTCGGGCCCTGACCCCGCGTCGAAGCGGGGACGGTCACCGGCCTCGTGGGACGCGTAGCAGCCGTGGGTGAGGACCAGCAGCACGCAGGCGAGGTGGCGCATCGCGACAGTCTGGAGCCGCGCGCGCACAGCGCCAACGTCTGAGCCAACGTCTGAGCCGGGGGCGCTACTGCGCGCCGCGGATCGTGAGCGTGTAGTCGCCGGTCTGACCCGACGCGAAGCTCGTGCAGAGCACCTGCCAGGTGCCCGTCTCGTTGAGCGTCATCTCGATGGCCGCGTTGAGGTTGCCGGGCTCGCGGTCGTCGTTGTCCTGCTGGACCCCGGAAGGGGCCTTGAGGATCAGGTAGGTGTCGAAGTCGGGCGAGTCGAGCTCGAGGCGCACGAGCGTGCCCGCGGTCCAGTTGAACGTGTACGTGTCGTAGTACTCGCCCGTGTTCTGGAGCGTCGTGTCGCCCGGCCGGAGCTGACCGGTGCGGGTGGTGACCGGCCCCGGGATCATCGAGCCGCCGACGTTCTGCGGCGGCGGAGGCTGAGCCGTCCGGTTCATCGTGACGGCCGTCTCCTGGTTCGCCGTGATGTCGACCTGGGCGCTCGCGACCGTCACCCCGCCCTCGCGGATCTCGACCGTGTGGTGACCGCGCATCAGCCGCGCGACCTGGCCGGCCACGTAGGGCCCCCGCGAGCTGCCGTCCACGTAGAGCTCGCCCGCGGTGACGTCGCTCGAGATGCGCAGCGTCCCGATCGTGCCCACGGGCTGGGTCGGCTCGTCGTCGGGGAACAGCGCGATCGCGGCCACGATGCCCCCGCCGACCAGCACGAGGCCGAGGACGAGCACGCCAGCGATGATCGGGAGCGCGAGGCTGCTCTTCTTGGGGGGCGGGACGGGCGCGCCGAAGCCGCTCGGGGCCGGGGCGCCGAAGCCGCCGCCGGGGGCCGGGGTCCCAAACTGGCCGGCCGGCTGGGTGCCGAAGCCGGGCTGCCCGAAGCCGGGCCCGGGCGGCGGGGTCCCGTAGCTCGGCTGCGCGCCGGGGTGGCTCTGGGGCGTCGGGACCGGGCCGCCCGGGTAGCTGCCGCCGGGGTAGCTGCCCGGCGCCCCGGTGGTGTAGCCGGGCGGCGGCGTGCCGAAGCCCCCCGCCTGCATCGCGGGCAGGACGGCCGTCCCCGCGACGCCGGAGGTCGGCGGGCCGCCGTGCGCGGCCATCAGCGCGGCCGGCTGCCCGGTCATCGGCCCGGTCGCCGAGCCTCCCGGCATCCCGGGCGGCGCGACGGGCTGCCCGGTCGGGGCCCCGCCCATCTCCTGCCGCACCTGACGCAGCTCGGCGAGCATCTGGCCCGCGTCACCCGGCCGGCCCTGCGGCTCCTTGGCGAGGCAGCGGTCGACGAAGCGCGCGAGCGGCGCGGGCACGTGGGGCGCGAGCGCGGCGAGCGAGGAGTGAGGCTGGGTGCAGGCGTGGACGACGATCGCGCTCGCCGTCTCGCCATCGAACGGCGGGCGGCCGAGCAGCGCCTCGTAGAGCATCACCCCGAGCGCCCAGACGTCGGCCGCCGCGCTGACGCCCTTGGCGCTCATCGCCTGCTCGGGCGCCATGTAGTGCGGCGTCCCCATCGCGATGCCGGTGTGGGTCACGTTCGACTGCGAGCTGTCGAGGTCGCGCGCGATGCCGAAGTCGAGGATCTTCAGGACCTCCACGCCGTCGCGCCGGGTGGTGAACATGATGTTCTCCGGCTTGAGGTCGCGGTGGACGATGCCCTTGGCGTGCGCGGCCGCGAGCGGGTCGAGGATCTGCTCGTACCAGTCGAGGAGCTGGGTGATCGGGACGCCGCCTCGGGCGAGGCGATCGCGCAGCGGCTCTCCGTCGAGGAGCTCCATCGCCACGAAGAGCGAGCCGTCCTCGGTGTCGAAGCCGGCGTCGTAGACCTCGACGATGCCCTCGTGCCCGATCTGGGCCGGGGCACTGACCTCGCGCAAGAAACGTTGCCGCGCCGCCTCGTCCTTGCCGATGTGCGGGAACAGCACCTTCAGCGCGACGGCCTTCTTCGAGAGGTTGTGCTCGGCCTGGAAGACCTCGCCCATCCCGCCCTCCGCGATCTTGCGGAGAATGCGGTAGCGACCGCCGATGAGCCGTGTCGGAACCGTCACGCGCTGAGCCCTCCCGTGGCCCGTGGATATATCACGGAAGCGCCCCCGCGACGCCGCCGAGCGCCCCGCCACGGAGCGGAGCCGCGTAGGCCACCACCGGCGGCTGCCGGGTGCCCCCCTGCGCCTCCGCGTGGCCGATCTCGTAGCCGAGCACCGCCCCCGCGAGGGGGAGCACGCCGGCGGTGACGAGCGCGACGGGCAGCGCGTCGTTGTCGAGCGCGAGCACCACCAGCGGGAGCGCGGCCGCCGAGCCGAGGAGCTGGCCGAGGAAGGCGTGCCCGAAGTTGCCGCGTCCGCCGGCGAGGTCGGCGCCGAGGGTGACCGCGCCGGTGAGCGCGACCGCCGTCACCGCGGCCCCGCCCAGCGCGGCGGTCATCTCCCAGCCGGGGCCCGCGCCGGACTCGGAGACGCCCCACACCGCCAGCAGCGCGGCCCCGCCCACGACCCCGACCCCGAGCGCCCCGAGGCCGATCTCGGCGAGGAGCCGGAGCAGGTCGCGGCCGGTGTCGTCCGGGAGGGTGACGTCGCTGCGCCCCGCGCGGCTGCGGGCGAGGTAGCGGTCGGGCGGGATCGGCGGGCGGCCCCCGACCTCGCGTCCGTCGGCGCGGCCGATCTCCCGCGAGGCCCAGCGGATCAGGTCCGCGTCGCTCGGCTCCTCGTCGGTGGAGACGACGGCCGGCGCGGGGGTCGGCGGCGCGGGGATGAAGGAGGGCGCGGCCTCCGCGTCCGCCTCGCGCGCCGCCGACGCCTCCTGCGAGGGAGGCTCCGGGGGCTGGGCCACCGCAACGGCGGGCAGGAGCCACGCGACGGTGGCGGCGAGGACCGGGAGCCGCACGGTCACCAGGATGGTGGGTTGAGGGTGGCGATCAAGGGATGGGCCGATGGTTTCGACGGCTGTACTCTACGGCGAGGTGGCCACCGAACCCCCGTTCTCGCCCGACTCGCTCCCGCCGGGGACCCGGATCGCGAGCAAGTACGTGCTCGACGCGCCGATCGGTTGGGGCGAGCACAGCGTGGTCTACGCGGCGACCCACCAGCTCCTGCAGCGCAAGGCCGCGGTGAAGGTGCTCGCGCGGACCGACCCGGACTCGATCCGGCGCTTCGCGCGCGAGGCCCGGCTCGCGGGCTCGCTGCGGCACGCCAACATCGTCGAGGTCTACGAGGTCGGCCAGCTCGAGGACGGCCGCGCGTTCCTCGCGATGGAGCTGCTCGAGGGCGAGACGCTCGAGGATCGCCTCGCGCGGGTGGGCCCCTTCTCGATCGAGGAGGCGATGCGCGTGGGCATGGAGGTGCTCTTCGGCCTCGCGATCGCCCACGAGAACCACATCCTCCACCGCGACCTGCGCCCGCAGAACATCTTCCTCGCGAAGGTGCGCGGTGAGGAGGTGGTCAAGCTCGTCGACTTCGGGGTGAGCCGTCACTTCGGGCGCGAGAGCGACTCGATGCACACGCGACCGGGGACGTTCCTCACGGGCATCCAGTACGTCGCGCCCGAGCAGCTCTACGAGGACGGGACGATCGACCAGCGCACCGACCTCTACGCGGTCGGGGTGCTCCTCTACCGGCTGCTGACCGGGGTGAATCCGTTCGACGGCAAGGGCAGCGCGCTCCTCCTCGAGGTGGTCGAGAAGATGCCCAAGCCGCCGAGCCAGCGCCGGCCCGAGCTCACCGCAGACGTCGACCGGGTGATCCTCTCGGCCCTCGCGAAGGACAAGGAGCAGCGGTTCGCCGACGCCGACGCGATGCGCGAGGCGCTGCGGCTGACGTCGCTCTTCTCGAGCTTCCTCAACGCCTGAGCTCGCACCCGAGCGTCACGGTGACGTGCCCGGCCTCGCCGACCGTGCCGAGGCTCAGGGTCGCGGCGCGCTCGTCCACCTCGCCGTCGTGGACGTGGCAGCTCGCGATCGCGGTCACGCTGGCTTGCTCACGGCGGCACGCGAGGACCCGCTGAACCGACCACTCGTCGCCGCTGATCGCGGCCCGCCGCGGGGTCGCGTAGCCGCACCGCCACGGCGTCTCGTCCATCGCGATCGGGCCGGCGCCGTCGCCGATCCGGCTCCGCGTGCCGGCGCGCCCGGGCCCGCCCACGAAGGTCGTCCAGACGAGCGGCACGTCGTCCGGCGTGGGCTGGGCGGACGGCTGGGCGCCCGCCGTCTCGACGAGCGCGGCCAGGCTCCCGGCGAGGAGCGCGGCGGCGGCGAGGGAGGCGAGGTCGAGCGGCCGGTGCAGCATGGGCGGAGCGTAACTCGGACGGCCGGACCGTCGCGGAGCTTCACCCCGATCGCGCAGGGGACTGGCGCGGGCCGGCGATCGGCGTCGTAATTGCGCCCATGACGTCCTTCGGCCCGTGGCTCAAGCCCACCCTCCTCGGCCCGCTCCTGACGAGCTGGGGCTACATGTCCCTCGGCATCTGGCTGCTCGGCGTGGCCACGATCACCGGCGGGCACCTCGACGACTGGCTCATCGCGATGCTCTGGGCGAGCGCCTTCGGCTGCATGCTCGGCGTCACCTCGATCGCGGTGGACGTGGCCCTGCTCGCGGCGAAGATGCGCTCGCTGCCCACCGGGGTCCGGGCGTGGCTGACCTCGCTGCTCGCCCCGGTCGGCGTGATCTTCATCTGGCAGCTCCCGATCTGGAACCCGCCGGAGTCGGTCCTCGCGCTCGTCGTGCTGCTCGTCGCGCCGATGTTCGTCAGCCCGCTCCTGCTCCGGCTGGCGTTCGGCACCAAGCCCTGACCCATCGCGGACCGGTAGCCCCGAGGCGCGCCCCGGGCTAGACCCGACGTCCACCCTGTTGCGAGGAGGACGCCCCGTGGCCCGGTTCATCGACGAGCTGAAGCGAACTCACACCTGCGGCGAGCTGCGGCTCGACGACGCCGACTCCGAGGTCGTGCTGATGGGGTGGGTGCAGCGCCAGCGAGATCGCGGCGGGGTGGTGTTCGTGGACCTGCGCGATCGCGAGGGCGTGACCCAGGTGACGTTCGACAAGTCGGTCGAGGAGGCCGCCTTCGAGGTCGGCCAGCGCCTGCGCTCGGAGTACGTCGTGGCGGTGCGCGGCCGGGTGCGCGACCGCGGCGATCAGCGCAACGACAAGATCCCGACCGGCGCGGTCGAGGTCATCGCCCTCGAGGCGGAGATCCTCAACGAGGCCGAGCCGCCGACCTTCCCGATCCAGGCCGAGGTCAACGCCACCGAGGAGACCCGCCTCGCGAAGCGCTACCTCGATCTGAGGCGCCCGACGCTGCAAAAGAACCTGCGGGTGCGCGCCAAGGCCTACTACGAGACGCGCAACCACTTCGCGGAGAACGGCTTCCTCGAGGTCGAGACGCCCTACCTCGTGAAGTACACGCCGGGCGGCGCCCGGAACTTCCTGGTGCCGTCGCGCTTCCACTCGGGCAACTTCTACGCCCTCGCCGAGAGCCCGCAGCTCTTCAAGCAGCTCCTCATGATCGCGGGCTACGACCGCTACATGCAGATCGTCCGCTGCTTCCGCGACGAGGACCTGCGCGGCGACCGGCAGCCGGAGTTCACGCAGATCGACGTGGAGATGAGCTTCGTCACCCAGGACGACGTCTTCGCGATCTGCGAGGGGCTGATCTTCCGCCTCTGGAAGAACGTCCTCGGCGTCGACCTGAGCGAGCGCTACCCCGACGGCACCTTCCCGCGGCTGCGCTTCGCCGAGTCGATGGAGAAGTACGGCAACGACAAGCCGGACCTCCGCTTCGGCCTGCCCCACGTCGACCTGACGGCGCTGGTGGTGGAGCACGGCGGCGCGGGCATCGGGATGCTCGAGCCGCTCGCCGCGAAGTTCAAGGACGGCACCTACCGGCTCGACCTCCCCGAGGAGATCGTCAAGGCGATGCGCGTCCCGGCGGAGCACGCGCTGAGCCGCAAGCAGGTCGACGAGCTCGAGGCCTACGTCAAGACGATGGGCGCCAAGGGGCTCGGCCGCGCGAAGGTCGGCGACGACGGCGCGTGGACGCAGAGCCCGTTCGCCAAGCAGGTGACGGACGAGGCGCGCGCGGCGATCAACGCGGCGGTGGGCGCGGAGCCGGGCGACCTGATCCTCCTCATGTTCGGCGAGGAGCAGATGGTCCACACCTGCATGGCGAACCTGCGGGTGCACCTCGGCAAGAAGCTCGCGATGATCCCCGAGGTCGGCACCGAGGGCGACGACTACAACTTCCTCTGGGTCGTCGATCCGCCGCTCTTCGAGCGCGGCGACGAGCCCGGCTCGTGGGTCGCCGCGCACCACCTCTTCACCCGGCCGCACGACGAGTGCGTCGAGCTGATCGAGAGCGACCCGGGCAAGGTGCTCTGCTACCGCTATGACCTCGTGCTCAACGGCGTCGAGGTCGCGGGCGGCTCGATCCGGCTCCACGACAGCGAGGTCCAGTCGAAGGTGTTCCGCGCGATCGGGCTCAGCGACGAGGAGGCGCAGGAGAAGTTCTCGTTCCTCCTCGACGCGCTCCGGCACGGCGCGCCGCCCCACGGCGGGATCGCGTTCGGCTTCGACCGGCTCGTCATGCTGATGACGGACACCGAGTCGCTGCGCGACGTGCTCGCGTTCCCGAAGACCGCGCGCGGCAACGACCTGATGACGGGCGCGCCCGGCGCGGTCGACGCCCGGCAGCTCGCCGACCTCAAGATCCAGAGCACGGCGAAGAAGTAGACACGAGGGGCCGCGGCTTCGCCCGGGCGAGGCCGCGGCGCGCTACCCTCCGGGCGATGCACGCCCTCGACGCCGCGCGGAGGCTCCTCGATCGCGAGCGCGTCGCCGAGCGGGTGCGCGCGGCCCGCGCGGCGGAGGAGGCGGTCGAGGCCAAGGCGCGCGAGCTCGCGGCGGCCGAGCGACGGATCGGCTGGTGGGACCGCGCGGTCTTCTTCCACGACACGCCGGACGAGGCGGCGGCCGACGCTCTCCGCGAGGAGCTCGCGGCGCTCGGCGCGACCGCGGCCGAGGCGCGGCGGGCGCGTGACGAGGCGGTGGAGGCCTGCGCCGAGGGCGCGCCGGCGATCGGGGTGGTGTACCGCGCCGAGGCGGCGATCGGGCGGCTGCTCTCGATGAGCGCGGTCGGGCGCGTCGCGGGGAGCGGGGACCAGGAGGCCGCGGTGTTCGACCGCGTCGGCGAGCAGGTCTTCGCCACGTGGCTCCCCGACGTCGACCTCGCGGCGGTGGCGGCCTCGCTCTACCGGCGCGACCTCGCGATCCCGACGGCGCCGCCGGCAGCCCTGTCGACGGATGCGCGCCTCGTCTACGCGCCGATCGGCGCGGCCGAGCTCGAGGCGCGCGCGGCCCACCACCTGGTCGCGCGCGGGCTGCTGGCGGAGGCGCGCCAGCAGGAGGCGCGGGCGGTCGACCGGGTCGCCCCGCTCCGGGCGGAGCTCGCCGAGCTCGAGGCGGCGGTGGGGATCTGGGATCGCGTCGTGCCGGGCGACAGCTTCCGCGAGATGGCGGTCGACGAGGCGCAGCAGCGGCTCGAGACCCTCGAGCGGGGCGCCGTCTCCGCGGCCGAGCGCGGGCAGCTCGCGGTCGTCCAGGCGCTCACCAGCGCCTACCCGCCGCTCTGGGTCGGGCTCGCGTGTCTCGCGGTCGGGGCGGCGCTGCGCGCGGTGCACACGCTCGAGCAGCCCGCGCTCCAGGCCGACGGAACCCTCGGGGCGCGCCCCGCCGCGCAGGGGCGCGCGGTGGCGCTCGCCTGCGCGGCCGGGCTGCGCCGCGCGCTCGACGGCGCGTTCGACGGACTGAGCGAGCGGATCGCCCCGCGGGCCGCCCAGCCCGACGAGGCGGCCTCCGCGCAGCGCGGGCCCTACCGCGCCGCGCAGCGCCCCGACGCCGATCCGAAGCCCGCCGCGCGGGGCGCGACCGCCGAGGGGCGCCGGTTCTTCGCGTCGCTCGACGAGGCGGCGCTCCGCGACGAGCTCGGCTGGGCCGTCGTCCACGCGACCGCGCTCGGCCTGATCGAGCGCACCCGGGCAGAGGCCGACGCGGAGGTGTCGTGGGTGGATCGCGCGATCTTCTGGTCCGACAGCGACGCCGAGGCCGAGGTGGGCGCGCTCTCCGAGCGGATCGAGCTCCAGCGCGAGCTCGTGCGCCTGCGCGGCTACCGCGCGCTCCGACGGATCGCGGACGACGCGGGTCAAGACCCGTTTCTTCGTGTGGGTCGCGCGATCGAGCGGGCCCACCTCGCGCTGGGCGCGGTGCACACCGAGGCCGGTCGCAGCTCGAGCCCTCGGAGCTGCCCCGCCCACGGCAAGGGCGAGGCCCGAGCGGCGATCGACGCGGCGCTGACCGAGCTGTGCACGAGCTTCGGCGCGGCGCGCGACGGCCAGCGGATGATCGAGGACGTGTGCCGACAGCTCACCCGCGGCGCGACCCGATCCCCGCCAACCGAGCCCCCGCCGGCGGGGACCGACTACGCGTCGCTCGTCGCTCGCTTCGCCCACGCGCTGCGCGGCACGAGCTTCGCCGACGACGTGGCCCGGCTGAACGCCGCGCTCCCGGCGCTGCAGTCGGCCCGCGCCAGCGCGACGTCGGCCGACGCGCAGGTCCGGCTGATCGATCGGATCAACATCTTCACCGACAGCCCGGCCGAGCGCGCGCGCGATCACTCGCAGGCGCTCGCGGCGCAGCACCAGGCCGATCTCGAGCGGCTCCGCCCGGCGGTGCGGGCGCGCTGGCGGGCGGCGATCGCGACGCACCCCCCGACCCTGGCCGCGGAGGTGGCGATGGACGTCGCCCGGGCGATCGGCGCGGTCCGCGGGGTGTCGGTGCGCCGCTCGCGGAGCCGGGGCAAGAACCGACGGCGCGAGGTCTACTACGTCTGCCAGCTCCGGGGCCTGGCCGAGGCCAAGGGCCTCCTCCAGACGTGGACCGCGCAGGTGGTCGGCGCGTTCGGCCGCTTCCCCAGCACGGGGGATCTGCTCGAGCAGTGGACCGCCGACGCGCTCCGCTAGTACCCCCGGCCCGAAGTCCGATCCGGGAAACCGGTGAGTCATCGGGTTCGAGGTCGTGCGGCGGGCGACGCTGGAATGGCACCGCCATTCCGAGGAGCTCGCCGCCCGAGATCGGGCGCGAGGGCCGCCGCAAACCCG
>JAUHXR010000107.1 GCA_030426845.1 Polyangia bacterium
GCATCCGGCCCCGCAGCTGCGGGTCGACGTCCGTCGCGAGCGCGGCGTCCGCGTGGGTCAGCGCGGCGTCGAAGTCGAGCGAGCTCAGCGCCTCCTCGGCCGCGCGGGCGTGGTGGATTCGCGCGAGGTCGGGGCGCTCCGCCTGCTCGTAGTGCATGGCGAGGCGCACGGCGGCGGTGCTGTCGCGGGCCATCAACCAGCGCGCCGCGAGCAGGTGGCCGACCGACCGGTCCTCGGGGGTGAGCGCCGCGTACACGGCCTCGCGCTGGACCTCGTGGAGGAACCGGTAGACGGGCTCGGCGTCCGTGCGCTCGGGATCCCAGCCGATCAGGCCCGACTCGGTGAGGGTCGCGAGCCACCCCTCGACCTCGGACGAGTCCACGTCGGGCCCCAACAGCGCGCGCACCCCACCGGGGGTGAAGCGCGCTCCGTAGACGCTCGCGGCTCGGAGCACGCGGCGGGCGAACCCCGGGAGCGCCTCGAAGCGCTCGCGCGCCACCGAGAGGACGCTCTCGGGGAGCTCCTGGTGGCTCGACTCGAGGTGGTGGAGCAGCTGCTCGAGGAAGTACGGGTTGCCGTGCGCGCGCTCCACCACCCGGTCGAGCGCGTCGTCGCTCGCGTCCGGGCGTTGCTCGGCCGCGACCGCGCGCAGCACCGCGTGCGGCAGGGGGCCGAGGACCAGCCGCTCGAATCCCGCCGCCTCGAGCTCGTGGCTCACCTCGGGCTCGAGGCGCCGGTCGGCCGTCGCCAGGACCGCGACCGGCACGTCGGGCATGCGCGCCAGGGTCGCCACGAGCTCGAGCGAGGGGCGATCGACGGCGTGCAGATCCTCGGCGCAGAGCACCACCGGCCGGGAGCGCGCGAGCTGCTCGAGGAAGGTGAGCACGGTGTAGCGGACGCGCCCTCGCATGAGGTGCGGATCGGCCCGCGCCGCGTCCAGCTCGGCCGAGGCGCCGGCCGGGATGTCGAGGCCGACCGTGACGCCGAGGAACGCCACGAAGAGGTCGACCTCCTCCGCCGCGCAGTGGAGCGCGACGATCGCGCGGAGCGCGCGCTCCGCCTGCTCCGGGCGATGGCCGAGCTGCACGCCCGCGCCCTCGCGCAGCCAGCTCGCGATCAGGCCGTAGGGCGCGTCGGCGGCGGAGGCGCGACCCATCCAGACGAGCGGGTGCGGCGCACGGGCGCGCAGGCGCTCGGTCGCCTCGAACGCGAGGCGCGACTTGCCGACCCCCGACTCGCCCACCACCAGCGCCCCCGCCGGTGCCCCCTCGAGGGAGGCGCCGAGGGTGCGCTCCAGCGCCGTCAGCTCCTCCTCGCGGCCGACGAACCGGGCCACCCGACCGCCGAGCATCCGCGCCGGCGGATCCAGCGGATCCTCGCGCACGAGGCTGTGGCGGCGGCCGTCGGCGTAGACCACGAAGCGGGGCGGCAGGAGGCCGGCCGTCACCGCGTCCACCCGCAGCTCGCCCGGCTGCGCGCCCTCGACCACCTCGGCCGCGCGCTGCGCGATGTCGCCGACCGGCGTCGCGTCCTCGAGCTGGGCGTGCCCCATCACGAGGCCCACGCGATCGGTGGGGTGCCGCGCCCGCAGCTCGAGCGCGCAGCGGGCCGAGCGCACCGCGAGCTCGCGGGTCGAGCCCTGCTGGGGCAGCACCAGCGCCGGGACCGCGGGCGCGAGGGTCACCGACACCGCCCCGTAGGCGCGCGTGGTCTGGGGCACCGACGCGGCCGAGGGATCGATCGCCGCCGCGGGCCGGGTCTCCGGCACGGCGTCGACGAGGGTGACGCGTGACTCGCGCGGCGCGGGCTCGCGCACGATCAGGGCGACGAAGACCTGCTCGTCGTCCCCGAGGAGGAGCGGCGCCTCGGCCGACGGAGGCGCTCCGTGCGCGAGCGCCTCCGCCATGCTCCCGAGCGCGGCCGCGACCGCGCGGGCGTCCTCGGGGCGGTCCTCCGGCTCCTTCGCGAGCAGCTGATCGACGAGCGACGCCAGCTCCCGCGGGACGTCGGCGCGGATCTGCCGCACGTCCGGGGCTCGCTCTCGCAAGACCTGTTGCATGACCTGCACCGCCGAGGCGCCGACGAACGGTGGCCGGCCGACCAGGCACTCGAACAGCACCGAGCCGAGAGCGAACAGATCCGCGCGCGGTCCGAGCGGCCCGCGCCGGACCTGCTCGGGCGACATGTAGGCGGGCGTGCCGAGCGTCACCCCCGTCTGGGTCAGGGCGAGCGTCGCGGCGACGTGGGCGATGCCGAAGTCGAGGACCTTCGCCTTGGCGATGTCGCGGTCGACGAGGAAGATGTTGCCGGGCTTTAGGTCCCGGTGGATGACGTCGAGCGCGTGCACCGCGGCGAGCGCGTCGGCGACCTGCCGCCCGAGCTCGACCGCCTCGGGGACGGTGAGCCGCGCGCGATCGAGCCGGGCTTCGAGGTCCTCGCCCTCGAGCCACTCCATCACCAGGAAGCGGCGCGCGCGCCCGACCTTGCCGTCGGCGACGTAGCGGACGACCCCGGGATGCTCGAGCTGCGCGAGCACGTGGGCCTCGCGCGCGAAGCGCTTGGCGGTGTGGGGCGCCGCGGGGACGAGCTTGACCGCGACGAGGCTCCCGGTCTGCCGATCAAGCGCTCGGTAGACGACGCCCATCCCGCCGCGGCCGACGGCCTCGAGCAGCTCGTAGCGCTCGGCGATCACCCCGCCCGGGCTCATCGCTCGACGCTATCATGCGCGGAGGAATGCCTCGATGGCTGGCGCGTAGATCAGAAGGATCAGGGCCCGACTGAGACGGAGAACCACGCGATGAGCGAGCAGGGTCTCGAGCAGAACCGAGCGGCGAGCGCGGGAATCCTCATCTACGCGGTGGTGCTCACCGCGGCCGGGATCGGCGTGGTGGTGGCGGGGGTCGTGCTCCACGCGAGCCTCGCGGGCTTTCTCATCGGCGGCATCCTCACGGTCGCGGGGGGCGGGATGCTCGTGAGCAAGCTCCGGGGCGGTCTCGCCTACGTCACCGTCACGTGCCCGCGGTGTCAGCAGCAGCAGACCTACGCGGAGGAGGCGCTCGCCGCTGGCCGCGTGGTCCCTTGCAAGGGCTGCTTCGAGTACATGGAGAGGGGTCCCTCGGGCGTGGCCGCGGTCCCCGAGGATCGCGTCGGCCCCGAGCCGGTGTTCGAGGCGCCGCTCCCGGACGGCTGCGGGTTCGCGAACGCGTGCGTGCTGTGCGGCGCGGCGGCGACCCAGGGTGAGAAGATCAGCGGCTCCGTACGCAAGGCCGGGGTGGGTGCGACGCAGCGGATCACCCGCACCCTCGAGGTGCCGGTGTGCGCCGCGCACGCCGGGCAGCGCGCCGCCGCGCTCGGCCCGGGCGAGTACTTCGACGGCCTGGACGGCTTCGCGCTCCGCTTCCGCTCCTACGCGACACGGCAGCGGTTCCGCGCCGAGAACCCGGCCCCGATGAAGGTCTCGGCCGCGAGCGTCACCTTCGGCCGAGGCGCGTGAGCGCGCGGCACACGCTGACGATCCTTGCGGTCGAGGATCTCGCGGCGTCGAAGGCGTTCTACCTCGACGCCTTCGGTTGGCCCGTGACGGTCGACGTCCCGGTCTACGTCGAGCTGGCCCTCCCCGAAGGGCAGCGCCTCGGCCTCTACACCCGCGACGCCTACGCGGCGACCGTCGGGGGGACGGTCGCCGCGATCGGTGGCGCGGAGATCGGTCCGGCCGAGGTCTACCTCTACGTCGACGACCTCGAGGCCGCCATCGCGCGTGTCTCTCGTGCCGGCGGCCGCCCTCTCAGCCCGCGCGCGCCGCGGGCCTGGGGCGACGAGGCTGCCTACTTCGCCGATCCGTCCGGTCACGTCCTGGTCGTCGCGCAGCCGCGATAGCCAAGGCCTACGCCATCACCGGGAGCGGGCTGCTCGCGGCCGGCCGGGTCGCCGGCTTGGGCGCCTCCGCCGCGCGGTGGATCGCCTGCTCCTCCTCCGCGGTCGGGCGGACGAGCGAGTCGAGGACCCGGCGGTACAGCTCCTCCGCCTGCGGCATGAGCGTCGGGAGGAAGTCGCCCGCCTCCATCGTCGCGCGGCGCACGAGCGCGGGGAGGAACGGGGCGACCTCGCGGACCTTGCCGCCGGCGTAGGGGAGGTCGTCGGTGACGAGCTTCTTCGCGCGCGCTGCCAGGCGGGACGCGTGGACCTTCGCGCGGCCGAGGCGGCTCTTGCCGACGAGCGGGCCGACGTGGTGCACGAGATCGGCGGCCGCGCCGGCCGCCACGTGCGGCGGCTTGAAGAACGGGCTCGCGTAGCGCGTGCCCCGGATGAAGGCGCGCACCTCGTCCTCCGTCACGCCGTGCTCCTCGAGCGCGGCCTCGTACTCCGCGACCGCGCGCTGCCGCGCCTTGAAGAGGAACATCTGCACGCGCGAGTAGAAGTTCACCGCGCCGTCGCCGCTCGTCTCGACCGCGCAGAAGATCGCCTCGGGGTAGCGCTCCGTGATCACGCTCTGCACCCCGTCGGACACCCCGCTCGAGGGCATGCAGCCGAAGGGCTTCACGCTGAGCGTCATGTGCGCCTTGTTGTGGATCACGTTGAGGATCAGCTTGCTGACCTCCATGTGGCCCTCGCCGCCGCGCAGCTCCTGGTTGTAGTGGCTGTGGCCCGCGGCCGCGACCTCGTCCATGTCGGGCAGCTTGTGGTGGTGGAGCCCCATCAGGTTGGCCCATCCCTGCCACCACGCGCGCAAGGCGTACTGCGCGAAGAAGAGCCCCGCGAGGGTCAGCCCGGCGTCGCTGTCCGCGAGCCCGTGCTGCCCGTTGTCGGCCCCCTTGAGCTCCATCCGGTCGCGCGTGTCATGGCTGAACTCCCAGAGGTTGTAGAGCAGCAGGTTCGCGATGACCTGGATGTCGACCTGCGAGCCCTCCTCCTCGAGGAAGCGCTGGAGGAAGTAGTTCCCGTCGCCCTCGGTGGTCATCGCCCAGAACTCGCCCAGGACCGCGACCCGCGGCTTGGGCTGGAGCCGATCCACCTCGACGCCCGCGAAGATCTGCCGGCAGCGCCAGATCGCCGCGAGGATCGACGTGCGCTCCTCCATGCAGCGGTAGATCTCGCGCTTGGCCGCCTCGACCGCCTCGTCCGCCGCGCCCGGCACGACCTCGTAGGGGCGCAGCCGGTAGCCGATGAGGTTGATGATGTCGCCGGCGAAGAGCGCCTTGCCGATCGTGATGAAGAACTCCGGGTCGAGGACCAGCCCGAGCTCCTCGCCGCTCGCCTGCTTGAGCCCGCCCGTCTGCTGGAAGAGCAGCACGCGGAAGCCGTCGAAGCCCGCGTCGCGGAGCGCCTTGCGGTACTCGGTGACGTACATCCCGAAGCGGCACGGCCCGCAGGCGCCCGCGGTCATGAACAGGTAGTTGTCGACGATCTCCTGGCTCGTGAGCCCCTCCTCGTCGCGGAGGCGGCAGAGCTCCTTCACCAGGTTGCCCACCGTGAAGTAGGTCGGGTTGCACTGCCCGCGGTTACCGAACTCCTTACCGAAGCGCAGCGCGTCCGTGTCGGGGCAGGCGAGGGCGCGGGTCTTGTAGCCGAGCCCCTTGAGCGCGCCCTCGACGATGAAGTCGTGGGCGATCGTGAGCCCGCCGATCAGCATCGTGGTGTGCGGCCGCTGCTTCGCGGTGAAGTACGGGTTCACCATCTCGTCGGTCCAGTGCTCCTTCGCGCCGTCCGACTCGAGCCCGAGCGCGGCTCGCTGCTCCGCCTCGAACTTCGCGAGCTCCGCCTCGATGTCGAGATCCATCTTGCCGCCGTTCGTCTGCATCCGATTCGTCTGCATGGCCATGCCCCTCACGCCCCCACTCGGGTGACTCGTCCGTCGTTCGCCTTCTTGCCCAGCTGCACCAGCCCCTTCGCGGCCGCGGCGCGCGCGTCCTGCTCCGGGTCGGCCTCGCGCACGTAGCTCGCGAGGCGTTCGGTCAGCTCCTGGATCTGCGCCTCGATCTCCGGATCCCGCCGCCGGCGCTCGGCGAGCTGGGTCTGCTTCATCTTGAGCAGCTCGAGCCGCTTCTCGGTGACGCGGCGCTCGAGCTCGAGGCGCTTGAACGCGAGGTCCTCGAGCCGCTCCTCGTGCAGCTTGAGCGAGTGCGCGTAGGTCTTCACGCGGATCTTGATGGAGCCGCCGGGCTTGTTGGCGTCGAGATCGTGAAGCGCGGAGTAGGGCACCGCGCTCTTCTCGACGATGCGGTCGATGATCCCGAAGGTCGGCGCGTCGTGGCCGCACTTGAAGCTCGACAGATCGAGCAGGACGACGTTCGGGTGACGCGCGGCGAACTTCACCGCCCAGACCTTCATCGCGCTGTTGACCGAGTAGTTCTCCGGCCAGACGTCGTTGATGTCGAGCGGCGACTGGATCCGCCCCGCGTCGAGGTCCTCGCGGAAGTACGGCGTCAGGAACTCGGGGTCCTTCGGGATGCTCCGGATGCTGAGGATCGGGTAGCCGAGCACCTGGAACTCGTCGGGGATCCCGTGGTGGAGGCCCGGGTCGAGGTGGTAGGGCCGGCCGACCACGAGGATCGCGACGCGGTTCTCGTGCTCGACCTGCTCGAGGATCGCGCGGCCCTTGGCCTGCAGATCCTGGTCGTGCCGCTCGAGCGCCGCGAAGCCCTGCTCGACCGCGAAGTTGCTCTCGTCCTCGGTCAGCCCGAGCTCGTCCTTGAACGTCTCGAACAGGACGCTCTTCATCCGGACCGGCTCGTCGAAGCTCAGGCTCGGGTCGTAGAAGCGGATCCCGCGCGTGGCGAAGAAGTCCTGCTCCTTGGTGAAGGCGGCCTTCATCACCTCGGGCGTGCCCGCGACGATCGGGCACGTGGTGGTGGCCACCGTGTGCTCGAGGAACTGCGGGACGTGGGTGAGGATCGGGAAGAAGATCGAGTCGATGGGCCGCTCGACGTGGTGGTGGAAGAACAGGTTGTGGAAGTGGGCCTGCGCGACCTTGCTCGGGTAGCAGGGGTCGACCGAGCCGTACTTGCCGCCCTCGGCGAACATCTCCTCGCTCGACTCGTCGCTCCACACGATGTTGCGCGGGTCGACGCCGCAGCTCTGGAAGTACGCGACCCAGAACGGGGCGGTCGAGTACATGTTGAGGACGCGGGGCATCGCGAGGCGGTAGGTGCGCCGCTTCTTCTTCACCGCCTCGTCGGTGTCGCCGCGCACGAAGCCGCGCGTCGTCGTCTCGTACTGGAGCTGGCCCCAGAAGCTCCGCTTCACGCTCGTCTCCTCGACGGGGGAGCCGGCCTCGGGCATCGGCGTGAGGCCCTTCTGCCGCTGGAAGGCCTTGAGCGCCTCGTAGGTCACGAGGTTCGGGAACTCGCGCATGATCTTCTTGCGCTCTCTGACGAGCGCGATCATCGCGTCCTCCGACTCGACCGTGCCCTTCTCGCAGGAGAAGCCGCTGATGTAGCGCGAGGTCGAGCCGTCCGGCCGGAGCGCGTCGATGAAGGTCCGGCTGCACTCGTTCGCGCAGAAGTGGCAGACCGTCTCCTCGTCGTTCTTGGTCGTGTACTCGAGGTCGATCGCGGCGTCGAGGCCGACGAAGGTGCTCTCGCCGCGGCGCGTGACCACGCGGAGCGTCTCCATCGCCGCGCCGATCGCGCCCGCCTCGCCGCTGTGCGGGTGCACGAACACCTCGGCCCCCGGCACGCGCTCCTTGATGTAGTCGACCTGCGCCTTGACGGCGGCGAGGTTGTACTGGGTGCCGCCCTGAAGCACGAAGCGGCGGCCTAGCGCGGCGAGCCGCGGGACCCCGACGACGTACTGCCAGACGTTCTTCGGCAGGACCTGCGCGAGCCCCGCGAGGAGCTCCTCCTTGCTGAAGCCCTCCTTCTGGAAGTTCACGCGATCGGTGTCGAGGAAGACCGCGCAGCCGTAGCTGAAGCGCGGCGCGAGCTCCGCCTCGAACGCGGTGTCGGCGTACTCGGTCACGGGCAGGCCGAACTGGTCGGCCATCGCCTGCAGGAGCATGCCGTTGCCGGCCGAGCACTGGTTGGAGAGCTTGAAGGACTTGATGTCCCCGTTCTCCATGAAGAGGACCTTGATGTCCTGGCCGCCGATGTCGCAGATGACGTCGACGTCGCCGAAGTAGTGGGTCGCGCTCATCATGTGCGCGACCGTCTCGACGATGTTGACGTCGGCGCGCAGGCACTCCTCGAGCACGTCCGCCGCGTAGCCGGTGGCGCCGAAGCCGAGCACCTCGAGGGTCACGCCCTTGGCGGCCATCCGCTGCCGCATGTCGGCGAGCAGGTCCTTGGTGTCCTGGATGGGGTTGCCCTTGGACAGGGTGTAGGCCTTCATCAGGATCTCGCCCCGCTCGTCGAGCAGGACCGCCTTGGACGAGGTCGACCCACCGTCGAGGCCGATCACCGCGCGGACCGTTCCCTCGACCGCCGGCTCGTCGAAGCGCGGCACCTTGTAGGCGTCGACGAAGCGCTCGCGCTCCGAGCTGTCCGCGACGAGCGGCGGGCCCGCGCTCTCGCCGAGGCGCGCCTTGCGGCCCTCGGTGATGTAGCGCTTGAGCCCGTCGAGCCCGGCGTAGCGGCCCGCGTCCGCCGGCTCGTGCAGGCCGTACATCACGGCGCCGTAGGCCGCGTAGAGCTCGGCGTTGTCGGGGACCGCGATGAGCTCCTCGATGGGTCGCGACTCGTCGAACGCGTAGCCGCGCTCGCGCCAGACCTCGGGGATGCGCTTGCGCCAGCACTCCTGCAGGAACGGCAGATACGTGTTGGGCCCGCCCAGCAAGAGGACCTTGTCCTTCAGCGTGTTGCCGCGGGTGAGGACCGAGAGGTTCTGCATGACGATCGCGTCGGCGAGCGAGCAGAGGATCTCGTTCGACGGGATCCCGGTCTTCACCAGGTTGACGATGTCCGTCTCGGCGAAGACGCCGCACTTGGCCGCGACGTGGTGCAGCTTCGAGTCGTCGAAGTGGAGCTTGGCCGTCTCGGACTGCGGCACGCCCACCTTGATCATGCACTTGTCGATCGTGGCGCCGGTGCCCGACGCGCACTTGTCGTTCATCGAGCAGGACGCGGTCTTGTCGCCGGTGGTCGGGTTCTCCTTGAAGATGATGATCTTCGCGTCCTGGCCGCCGAGCTCGACCACGCTCTGCACCTCGGGGTGTAGCGTCTCGACCGCGAGGGTGACCGCGTTGACCTCCTGGACGAACCGGCCCCCGGTCGGCCCCTCGAGCGGGCCCGCGCCCGAGCCGGTGAGGAACAGCCGGACGTCACCCGGCGCGACGTCGTCGAACGCCTGCCCGATCCGCACGAGGAAGTCGTGCACCGTCTCGGGCTGCTTGGTGTGGTGACGCTGGTAGTCGTGCCACACGATCTCCTTGGTCGCGGGGTCCACGACCACCGCCTTCACGGTGGTCGATCCCACGTCCATTCCGATCACGATCGGTCGGCTCACGGCGTCTCCCTCCCCCCAAGGGGTGTCACTGACGTCAGTGTCAGTACGCGAGCGGCGGCCTGGCGTCAACCGGCGCGCGCGCTTGGAGGTCGTCGCCCACGCCGCTCGCGGCCGCCGGACGTGTGAGTGAGGCGGTTGTCTGCGCCCTACGCGCGCGTAGCTCGCGGGCATGCGCGTCGAGCACCCCATGACCCGCGTCGTCGTCTTCGTGCAGCCGAGCGTCTCGCTCCGCGAAGCCTGGCAGATCATGACCACGATGCACATCCGCCACCTGCCGGTGGTGGAGGAGGGGATCCTCCGCGGGATCGTCTCGGACCGGGACCTCTTGCTCCGCGCGCGCCTCGACGGGACCCACGTCGACGTGCCGGACCAGCCCGTGTCGAGCGCGATGTCTCCCGCGCCCTACGTCTGCGCGCCCGACACGAGCGTGGCGGACGTCGTGCGCACGATGACCGAGCGCAAGATCGACGCGATGCCGGTCCTGGACGCGAGCGACCGCATGGTCGGGCTGGTGACCTCGACCGACCTGATGCTCCTGCTCATCGAGCTCGACGAGATCCAGCCGCTGCCGTTCGACTTCCAGCTCGAGGAGCGCGGCCAGCGCGCGCTGGCATGAGGATCTGCCCGGCCTGCCGGCTGCGCTACCACGACGACTCCACCGAGTGCCTCGTCGACGGCGCCACGCTCGAGCCGATCACCGACGAGCGCGTCGGCTCGATCGTCGGCGGCCGCTACGCGATCGAGGGGGAGCTGGGCTCGGGCGGGATGGCCACCGTCTACCAGGCGCGGCACACGCTCACCGACGAGCAGGTGGCGGTGAAGATCCTCCACCCCCACGTCGCGGCCGACGAGGGGCTCTGCGAGCGGCTCCGCCGCGAGGCCCGCGCCGCGGCCGCGATCGCGCACGAGAACGTGGTGCGGATCTTCGATCAGGGCGAGACCGACGACGGCGCCCCGTACCTCGCGATGGAGCTGCTCGACGGACCGAGCCTCCACGATCTGATCCAGGAGGGGCCGCTGGAGCTCGGCCGCGTCGTGTCGCTCGGCACCCAGATCGCGACCGGGCTCGCGCGCGGGCACGACCTCGACGTGATCCACCGCGACCTCAAGCCCGCCAACGTGATCGTGGTGCGGAGCGAGGCCGGGCGCGAGGTCGCGAAGATCGTCGACTTCGGGCTCGCGCGCCGCTCGACCGAGGAGCGGCTGACGGTCGCGGGGACGGTGGTGGGGACGCCGCAGTACATGGCCCCAGAGCGGCTGCGCGGGCAGCCGGCGCGGCCCGCCGCGGATCTCTACGCGCTGGGCGTGGTGCTCTTCGAGATGGTCACGGGGCGCCCGCCCTTCGACGCGGACTCGCCCATGGCGTTCGCGCTCTGCCACCTGGAGCGCCCGCCGCACCGGGCCCGGGAGCTCGCGCCCGGCTGCCCCGCCTCGCTCGACCAGCTCATCGCCGACCTGCTCAACAAGGACCCCGCGCGCCGCCCGGTGGACGCCCACGAGGTGACCCGTCGGCTGAGCGCGGTCCAGGCGCCCGCGTCGCGCCCGCCGGCCGACTGGCGCACGACGACCCTCGGCACCCGGTCGACGATCCTTACACTCGAGCGGTGGCGCGACCGGCTCGAGGCGTTCGAGGAGGGGCTCGCCGCCGCATACCCCGAGGGCGCGCCCGAGGCGCTGCGGGTCGATCTGGAGTCGCTGCGCGCCAAGGTCGACGAGCTCGGGGTGGCCCGCGCGGAGGCGCTCGGCGCGCAGGGGCGGCTCGGGCGGCTCGAGCGCGAGCTCCAGGAGGGGCGAGGGCGGATCGGTCACGCGGTCCACGTCCTCGCGCTCGACCTCTCGGCGGCGCGGGCCCGACGCCGTCGCGCCGAGGAGCGGCTCGAGGCGGCGCGCGAGCGGCAGCAGGCCGAGCGGACGGACTGGCTCGCGCACGACGGAGCGCTCGAGCCGCTGCGCTCGGGGGAGCGCTCGCCGCGACGCGAGGACATCGATCGCGCACGGAGCGCGGCCGCGGCGCTCGGCGCGTGGCAGGCGACCGAGGAGGCGGCGCAGCTGCTCGTGGCCGACGTCGAGCGGGCGCGGAGCGAGGAGGAGGATCTCGGCTACCAGACCGAGGCGCTCCGCCGCCGGCTCGCGCAGGACGAGGCGCGGTTCGACGCCGAGTCGCGACAGCACCAGGAGGTGATCGACGCGAGCGGGAAGGTCCGGGCGCGGCTCACGCCGGAGCTGCTGGCGCTGGTGGCGCGCCTGTCGCGACCGCTCGCCGATCGACCCGACCTCGCCGAGCGCGCAGCCGAACCGAGGAGGTGATCGCGCGTGGAGCACGGGGTCGAGGAGATCGTCGTCGCGGTCGCGGTGGTCGCGCTCGCGGTCGGCGCCGGCGCGCGGGCCGTCAGCAAGCGCGTCCGCGTGCCCTACACGATCGCGATGCTGGCGGTGGGCCTCGCGACCGGCCTCGCGGCCCGCCTCTACGCGCCCGAGACCGACGCCTTCGCGGTGGTCCGCCAGCCGGTCTCGCCGGAGCTGATCCTCTTCGTATTCCTCCCCGCGCTGGTGTTCGAGTCGGCCTTCTCCCTCGACGTCCACGCGTTCCGCAAGAACCTCCTCTTCGTCGCCGTGCTCGCGGGCCCCGCGATGGTGCTCGCCGCGGTCGGCACCGCCGGCGCGATGGTCGGGCTCACCCGGGCGCCCGGGCTCGGCGCGCTCGCGTGGGGCTGGCCGGCCGCGCTCGTGTTCGGCGCGCTCATCAGCGCGACCGATCCCATCGCGGTGGTGGCGCTCCTGCGCGAGGTCGGCGCGCCCAAGCGGCTCGGGCTCCTCATCGAGGGCGAGTCGCTCCTCAACGACGGCACCGCGATCGTCGCGTTCACCGTGCTGCTCACCCTGCTCACCGGCGAGGCCGCGGCCGGGATCGATCCCGCGGACGTGCTCTTCCGCTTCGCCCGCGTCGTCCTCGGCGGGGTCGCGGTCGGCTACCTCCTCGCCGCGGCGGCGTCGGCGTGGATCGGGCGGACGTTCGCCGATCCGCTCGTCGAGATCACCGTCACGGTCGTGCTCGCCTACGGCGCGATGCTCCTCGCGGAGGGGCTCCTCCACGTCTCGGGCGTGCTCGCGCTGGTGACCGCGGGGCTCCACCTCGCGGGCCCGGGCCGGCGCCGGATCAGCCCCGAGGTGCGGGCCTTCCTGAAGGAGTTCTGGGAGCTGCTCGCCTACTTCGCGAACACCCTCGTGTTCTTCCTCGTCGGCGTGGTGGTCGCCTACGAGCTGCACGGCTCGGATGTGGCGACGCTCGGGCTGATCGGCGCCGCCTTCGTGGCGCTCCTGCTCATCCGGCTCGCGGTGATCTTCCTCGCGCGCTGGGTCGCCAACCCGTTCCTCGCCCGGCCCGTCGAGCCGCGGGCCGCGGCGGTGATGGCGTGGGGTGGGCTGCGCGGCGCGGTGTCGCTCGCGCTCGCGCTGATGGTGGCGACCCACCCCGACGTCGACCGCGAGCTCGGGCGGCAGGTGCTCCAGCTCACCGCCGGGGTGGTCCTGTTGACGATCGTGCTCGGCGGGCTGACCACCGGGCGGCTGCTCGCGTGGCTCGGGTTCGCCGATCCGTCGCCGGCCCAGCGCTTCTCGGAGGCGCGGGCGCGCCGCCAGGTGCTCGAGGCGCTCCTCGCCCGGGTGCGCCGGGCGCGGAGCGCGCCGGGCCTCGGCCGCCTCCCGTGGGCGCGCGTCGAGGCGCAGGCCGAGGCGCGACTCGGCGACGCGCGGCGGGACGAGGACGCGGAGCGCTCCCGGTACGAGGCAGCGGGCGAGGCGCAGGCGGAGGGGGCGGCGTTCCGCGACGCGGCCGCGGTCGAGCGCCGGCGCTACCGGGCCGCGTTCGAAGAAGGGACCCTGAGCGCGGACGGGCTCGGCGCGCTCGAGCACGTGCTCGATCAGCACCTCGACGACGTCGAGGCGGGTCACGCCGAGCGGCGCACCACCGACGCGCCGCCGGCCGGTCGGGTCCAGCGGCTGCTCGCGCGGGGCTTCGGGCGGCACGCGCTGCAGTACGAGGTCTCGCGGGCCCAGCTCGAGGCGGCGCGCGCGGTGCGGGCCTCCCTCGCGCGGCGGGCCGACGCGGGCGCGCTTCGGGTCGAGGGCTTCTACGAGCGGCTCGAGCGCGCGGCCGCCCACCGGCTCGAGGACCTGCGGGCCCACCTCCCGGAGGTGACCGCGGCGGTGGAGCAGCACCTCGCGGAGCGGATCGCGCTGAACGCCGAGCGCGAGGCCCTCGAGCGGCTCCGCGATCACGGCGAGCTCGCGGACGGGGTCGCCGCGCGTGAGCTCGACCTCGTGAAGGGTCGGCTCAAGCGGCTCGCGCGCGAGCGGCCCCCGGTGACGCTCCGGGAGACGGCGGAGCTCTGCCGCGAGGCGCCGATGTTCCGTGGGCTGCCCGAGGACGCGATCCAGGAGCTCGCCGAGGCGACAGAAGAGCGCGCCTACGCGCAAGGCGACGTGCTCTTCACCGAGGGCGACCGTCCGGACGCCGCCTACGTGATCGCGACCGGTGTCGTGGAGGTCCTGCGCGGGGACCGTCCGATCGCGCTGCTCGGCGGTGGCGAGGTGGTCGGCGAGATGGGGCTGCTGGGCGGCGAGCGGCGCAACGCCACCGCGCGAGCCGCGTCCACCGTCACGGCGGGTCGGATCGGCGCGAAGGCCTTCCGCGCGCTGCTCGCGCACCGGCCCGAGCTGCGGTCGCGGATCTGGGACGCGCTCGCCACGCGCGCGCTCGACAACGCGATGCGCGAGGGCGCGCTCGGCGAGCTGGACGCGGCGGCGCGCGCCCGGATCGTCCGCGACGCGCGGGTCCAGCGGCTGGCCCCGGGCGAGGTCCTCGCGCCGGACGGAGGCCTCACCCTCGTGGTGGACGGAGCGGTGCGCGACGACGAGGGCGAGCACGGGGCGGGCGCGCTGCGGTCCTCGCACCGTCGCCTCGAGGCGACGCGCGAGGCGCGCGTCGTCCGCCTGCGCCCGGCCGGCGCGCATCGCGAGTCGAGCGCGCCGGTCGACGCTCTCGCGGAGCCGCCGCAATGAGGCCGCGCGGCCGCGTTGGGGGCTGGTAGCATCCCCGCGTTGTCGCAGCGCAAGACCAAGGCCGAGCGGCGCCGTGAGCTGCTGATGGCGGCGCGTGACGCGTTCGTCGAGAAGGGCCTCAGCGCGGCCACGGTGGACGACATCGTGGCCGGCGCGGGGGTCGCGCGCGGGACGTTCTATCTCTACTTCTCGGACAAGCGCGCGGTGTTCGAGGCGTTGGTGGACGAGTTCCTCGCCGCGCTCGGCGTGCGGGTGCGGAGCATCGTGCTCGGGCCGGACGAGCCGCCGCCGCGCGCGCAGCTGCGGGACAACGTGCGCCGCGTGGTGGAGCTCGCGCTCGAGGAGCCCGGGATCGTCAAGCTCGCGCTCGCCGACGCGACCGGCGTCGACCCCGACCTCGACGACAAGCTGCACGCCTTCTACGAGGGCCTGCGCTCGCTGATCGACGAGAGCCTCGAGGTGGGGCAGCAGCTGAAGATGGTGCGGCCGGGCGACCGTCGGGTGATGGTCGCGATCGGGCTCGGGGGCCTCAAGGAGGTGCTCGTCGACGCGGTCCGCGGCCACATCGAGGCCGACCCCGACGTGATCACCGACGAGATCATGGCCTTCCTCGCCGGCGGCCTGCTCGTCGACGAGCGCCTCGATGGCTGACGCCGCCGCCCCGGTGCTCGCGGTGCGCGGGCTCGCCAAGCGCTACGGGCGGCAGGTCGCGGCGCTGACCGGCCTCGACCTCACCGTCGGCGCGGGGGAGGTCTACGGCTTCCTCGGGCGTAACGGCGCCGGCAAGTCCACGACGATCCGCATCCTCATGGGCATCACCAAGGCCGACGCGGGCGAGGTGCGGCTGTTCGGCGAGCAGGCGCGCGGCACGCCGGTCCACCTGCGGCAGCGCATCGGCTACGTCGCGCAGGAGCACAACTTCTACGACTGGATGACCGCGGGCCGCCTCGCCAAGTTCGTCTCGCGCTTCTACCCGACGTGGGACGACGCGACGTTCCTCCACCTCGCGTCGTCGCAGCAGGTCCCCCTCGACCGGAAGGTCGGCACCTTCTCGGGCGGGATGAAGGCCAAGCTCGCGCTGTCCCTCGCGCTGGGGCACCGCCCCGCGCTCCTCATCCTCGACGAGCCGACCGCGGGGCTCGACCCGGTGGCGCGGCGCGAGTTCCTCGAGCGGGTGCGCGAGGACGCCGAGCGCACGGGGCGGACGACCTTCTTCTCCACCCACCTCATCGACGAGGTGGAGCTGGTGGCCGATCGCGTCGGCATCGTCGACGGGGGCCGGACCCGCTACGAGGGGAGCGTCGACGCGCTCGCCGCGCGCGTCCGTCTTCACAAGGGAGCCCCCGCCGAGGCGTCGCCCCCGCCGTGCCCCGCGGGCGTGCGGCTGATCTCCGATCGGACCTTCCGCGGGGAGCGGCGCTGGGTCTTCGAGGCGACGGAGCCGGAGGCCTTCGCCGGGCTCGAGGCGCTCCTCGGGGCGCGGCTCGAGCGGCTGCCCCTCGAGGAGATCTTCATCGAGATGGTGCGCAGCCGATGAGCCGCCTCGGAGGGCTGCTCCTCAAGGAGCTCCTCCAGCACGGCTGGGTGCTCGCGCTGCTCGGGCTCTTCGTCGGGGTGACGCAGGGGCTGCTCGTCCTCGGGAGCGCGATCGCGCCGCGCACGATCACGATGCTCGAGGTGCACGAGTCCTTCGTGCGCCTGTTCCTGCCGCTGCTCGGCCTCGCGCTCGGGCGGCGCCTCGTGGTGCGGGAGTACTACGCTCACACGCAGCGGTTCCTCGCCGCGCTCCCGGTCTACCGGTGGGAGGTCTTCGTCCAGAAGCTCGGCCTCGGCGCCGCGCTGCTCGGTCTCGCCGCCTTCGCCTCGCTCGCGGTGGCCGCCCTGGTCGCCTCGTTCAAGGAGCCGCTCGACGCCCAGTGGCTGATCATCGTGCTCTGGCGGACGGAGGTCTTCGTCCTCGCGCTCTGGGCCTTCTTCTTCACCATGGGCCTGCTCGGGCGCTGGCGCGTCCCGGTCTACCTCGCCATCGCGATGGTGCTCCTCTACGTGAATCGCGCCACCGAGGTCTCGCTCTCGCGCGTCCCGCCGCTGTCGCTCGTCAATGAAACCTTCGTGCTCGAGAGGGCCAGGTTCCCCGCGGGCGACCTCGCGTGGTCGCTCCTCTTCGTCGTGGTGACGGTCGGTCTAGGCGCCTTCCTCGCCCTCGCGCGCGACGGTGGCCTCGCGGACTCGCTCGCCCAGACGATGAGCCGCGTCGAGAAGGTCGCGGTCGGGGTGGTGCTCTCGCTCGCCCTGATCGGGACCAGCGTCGCGGACCCGCTCGCGGACGAGCCGCCGTTCGCGTTCGAGGCGAGGCGCGTCGAGCGGCGCGCGGAGGTCGGCCTCGCGGTCCTCTACCTCGAGGACACGCAGGCCGCGTCGGCGGCCGCGCTCGCCGATCACCTCGCGCTGGATCTGACGGCGCTGCGGGACGAGCTGGCCCTCCACGAGCTTCCGCCCGTCCACGTCGCGCTCCGCCCCGACCTCGACCCCCACGACTACGAGGAGGTCGCGCTCGAGGAGGGCGACCCGGGCGTGCTGGTGCGCGCGCGCTACCACGACGAGGCGTTCGACCGGTCGCGCTTCTCCCAGCGCGTCCTCGAGCTCGCCATCGTGAAGGCGACCGACGGCCGCGCCGCGCACGAGCCGCTCGCGTGGGTCCGCTCCGCGGTCGCGGGCCGGATCGCGCGGCCGGGGACCGAGCGCCTCGCCGCGGTCTACGCCGCCGCGCGCCGCCCGCGCTACGAGGACCTCGCGCGCCTCTGGCGCACCGAGGAGCGCTTTGGCGAGGGCGTGGCCGCGGCGCTCGCGGCGGTGGCGGCCGACGTGGCGGTCGAGGAGGCCTCCGAGGCGCGGTGGCGGGCGTTCGCGCGGTCGTGCCTCTCGCCCGAGCCGTGGCCCGGCGTGCTGGAGGCGGTCGCGCTGCGTCGCGACCCGGTCGAGGCGAGGCTGGCGCGCGAGCTCGGCGTCGATCACGCCGCGCTCGAGGCGGCGTGGGCGGCCCGCCTCCGCGCGCTCCGGCCTCGCGCGCCGCGGCTCCCCGCCGCCTACGCCCGGATCGAGGAGGAGGAGGGCGCGCTGCGGACCGTCGCGTGGGGGGTGACGGGCGCGACGCCGGAGGGCGCGGGCTGCGCTCTGGTCCACGCGCCGCTCGGCCCGTTCGACGGCGTCGTCGATCCGTCCGACGAGGTCCGTGACGAGCGCCCCTGCGCAGCCGTCGCGGGCGAGCCCGCCCGGCTGATCGGCCGCTACGGGGCGCGCGACCGCGTGCTGCTCGCGATCGAGATCGAGCTCGACGACGGCCCGGTGCGGCTCCTCGCCGAGCGGAGGGAGCTGCCGTGAGGGCCGGGCTCGCGCTCTACCGCAAGGAGCTCCGTACGCTCTGGCCGTCGGGCCTCGTGTGGACGCTGATGCTCAGCGGCGATCTCCTCTACCGCCCGTTCACCGAGCGCCTCGACGAGGCCGGGTGGCCGCAGATCGCCTCCTACATCCAGCCGGGCGAGGGCTCGGTCGGCGGATGGATCATGCTCTTGCTCACCGGCGCGCTCGCCTACTCGGCGTTCCCGCGGGAGTACGACGAGCGCACGATCCACTACCTCTACGCCCTGCCGATCCGCCGCGGCAGCATCTTCGCCGCCAAGGTCCTCGCCGCGATGACCCTCATCACCTGCGCGCTCGCGCTGCTCGTGGTGACCGACGGGGTGCAGGGCGCGTGGAGCGACTCGTCGTTCCTCGGCGGCCAGTGGCGCCTCGAGCTCGCGCTCGCTCACTTCGCGCTCCAGCTCGGCTTCTGCGCGATCGTCTACTGCCACGCCTTGCTCGCCTCGGTGCTCCGCCTCTTCGGCGTCCTGCCCTACGCGCTGATCCTGGTCGTCGCGGGGATCGTGGAGGACGTCTACGCGCCCGCGGCCTGGATCGATCCGACGGAGCTGCTCGTCGCGCGCTACGAGGGCCAGGCGCTCGTCGTCGCCTGGGGGCCCTGGCTGGCCCACGCCGCGGTGGCCCTCGTCGCGCTCGCCGCCTCGGCCGCGCTCTGGCTCGGCCCCGCCGAGCGCATCGGCAAGGGCTTCGACCGCGCGCGGGCCAGCCTGCTCGGGCGGCTCGGCCTCGGGTGTCTGGGCGCGGCCGTGCTCGCGTCCCTCGTCGTCCTCCTCGCGGTGGTCGCCGGCCTCGACCCGGGCGACCCCACCGACGAGGAGCCCGATCCGACCGACGCGCCCTCGATCGCGACGGTCGAGCGCGTCACCGATCGTTACACCCTGCAGATCCCGGAGAGCCACCTCGCGCAGGCCGCCTCGCTGGTCGCGGACGCGGACGCGATCCACCGGCGCGTCCAGGAGGAGCTCGGCGCAGACCCGGGCCCGCGCCTCGTCGCCGACCTCACCGAGGTGAGCGGCGAGCACCTCGGCATCGCGTCGTGGACCCACATCCGCGTCGGCCTCGTGCACGAGCGGGACCCGGTGCAGCTCCGCCGGACGTTCGCTCACGAGACGGCGCACGCGTTCCAGCACCGGCTGAGCGACCGCAGGCAGTCCGAGGAGGCGCGGGCCACGCGCTTCTTCGCCGAGGGCTCGGCCGAGCACATCGCCTACCGCGTCGTCCCGGGCGACGCGGCGCATCGGCAGGCGCGGCTGGTCGCGGCCGCGATGTGGGAGCGCCACGGGCTCGGCACCGACGACCTCTTCGACGGCGAGCGCCTGACCGCGCGCTACGAGACCACGCTCGTCTACACCCTCGGCGAGCGCTGGTCGGCGGCGCTGAGCGCGACCTGCGGCGACGGCGCGATCGGCGACGCGCTGCGCGCGATGGGGCGGGCCGAGACCTCGCGTCACCTCGAGGGGCGGGCGTTCTGGCGAGAGACCCTCGGCGCGTTCGGCTGCGACGTGGAGGCGGTCGACGCCGCCTTCGCCGAGCTCATGACCCAGGACGCGGAGGAGCTGCGCGCGGATCTCGACCGGCTCCCGCGGATCGGCGGCGGGGTGACGGGGGCGCAGGGCGGCGCGGTCGAGCTCGTCGCGCTCCTCGACCGCGACCCCGACCCGAGCTGGCGCTTCCTCGCGCGGGTCCGCGCAGACCCCGGCGCGTCGGACACCGAGGTGGTCAACGTGCGGGGCCGCCGCGATCCGAGCGCGCCGCGCCGCGTCACCTTCCGCGTCCCGCGCGCGCTCCTACCCGCGTCGCGCTTTCAGCTCGCCTTCGCGCTCCTGACCGAGCCGCGGGGCTGGCCCTACGCGGAGCCGTGGCAGTGGGCGAGCGCCCCCTGACAGCAGCCCGTTGAAGAACCTCCCCGCGCGCCTCACCCAACCGCGATCCATCACGGTCCGTTCTTCAACGGGCTGATAAGGTTCGGCGGATGAACACCCTCTCGCGCGCGCTGATCGCCCTCTCGCTCCTCGTCGGCTGTGGCTCGGAGGAGCCGCCCGCGGCCGACCCCGCCCCGGAGCCCGAGGTGGTCGCCCCGGAGCCCGCGCCCGAGCCGGAGCCTGCGCCCGAGCCGCTGGCCGAGTGCCCGGAGGACACCTGGTCGGTCGGGTCGCGCGACGACTACCAGCCGGCCGCGGACGGGCAGGCGGCGAGCCAGATCGCACGCCAGGTGGCGCGCGGGAGCGGCTGGACGCGCCTGAGCGTCTGCAAGACGGTCGACGGCACGGAGGTCCACCTGATCTGCGCGCCCGACGCGAGCGGCCGGGGCGCGGACTGCAACCTCGGCCTCCCGGGTCAGACCTGCACCGCGACGCTGCCCGGGCCGATGCTCCCGGTGGCGGCCGGCATGCTCGTGGACACGGGGACGACGCCGACCAACACGCCCTGGCGCTGCTCGGACGTGGATTGACGCGGGAGCCGCCGGCGGCGCAGGGGCGCCCCTTCCCGGTCACCGTGGACGCGCAGCTCCGCGAGACCCTGGAGGCGACGGGCCTCGAGCCCGCCGACATCGAGCGGGATCCGCGCGCGACGATCCGCGCCTCGGTCGAGCGCGACGCGAGCGAGCCGATCGACGTGGCCGCGCGCCTCGCGGGCGAGGAGCTCGAGATCCACGAGACCCTCGGCGAGGGGGGCATGGGCGTCGTGCGCGGCGCGATCCAGCCGCGCCTCGGGCGACCCGTCGCGGTCAAGGAGCTGAGGCCCGAGCACGTCGACGAGGCGGCGGTGCGGAAGCTGGTGCGCGAGGCCTGGGTGATCGGCGGGCTCGAGCACCCGAACGTGATCCCGGTGCACGACATCCGGATCGACGCGAACGGGCTCCCGCAGATCGTGCTCAAGCGGGTGGAGGGCGAAGACTGGAGCGCGCTGCTGCGTGAGCCAGACCGCATCCGGGAGCGCTTCGGCGTCGAGGACGTGCTCGAGCAGAACATCCGGATCCTGATGCAGGTGAGCAACGCGATCTCCTTCGCGCACAGCCGCGGGATCCTCCACCGCGACATCAAGCCGGAGAACGTCATGATCGGGCAGTTCGGCGAGATCTACGTCGCCGACTGGGGCCTCGCGGTGGCGATGGAGGACGACGGGACGGGGCGGTTCCCGCTCGCGCGGGACGTGCACACGATCGGCGGCACCCCCGCCTACATGGCGCCCGAGCAGGCGTGGGGGGGAGGGCGTCTCGGCCCGTGGACCGACGTGTATCTGCTCGGCGCGACGCTCTACGAGCTGGTGGTGGGGCGACCCCCGCACCGAGGCGAGACCTTCGGCGCGCTCATGCACGCCATCGCGACGTCGCGGCCCGAGCTGCCCGAGGATCTCTCGCCCGCCCTGGCCGCGCTCCTCCGCCGCGCGATGGACCCGCAGCCGACCGAGCGCTTCGAGTCCGCCGAGGCGTTCCGGCTCGCGCTCGGGGCTTTCCTCGAGCACCGCGGCGCGGCCCGGCTCGTCGCGGGTGCGCGAGCCTCGCTCGACCGGCTGCGCGAGCTCGCGGGACGCGCGGACGCCGCGCAGGACGAGGTCTACCGGGTGTTCGGGCAGTGCCGCTTCGCGTGTCAGCAGGCGCTCGAGCAGTGGCCTCATGCCGAGGAGGCGCAGGATGCCTTGCGCGAGGCGAGCGTCCTGCTGGTCGAGCGCGAGCTGAGCCGCGGCGAGCCCGAGGCGGCGCGCGCGCTCCTCGCGGAGGTCGCCGAGCCGCCGGAGGCCCTCGCCGCGCGGGTCGAGGCGGCGGTGGAGGCGCGGGTGCGCGAGGAGTCGCGCCTGCGAGGCCTCGCCCGGGATCTCCACCCGGCCACCGGCAAGCGGCTCCGCATCTGGCTCGCCTCGGTGGTCGGCGTCGCGTGGACGTTGCTGCCGCTCACGATCGAGTACGCGCGCCGCACGGGGTGGCCGATGCCGCACACCGGCGCGCTCACCTGGAACTCGATCGGCGTGGTCGCGCTCCTGATCGGCGGGGTCGCGTTCTGGAACCGTATCAAGCAGAGCGCGTTGACGCGGCGCCTCTGGCTCGCGACCCTGACCGTCTCCGGTATCCAGCTCGTGATGCACGGCGGCGACACCTTCGCGGGCGTCGACGCGATGAGCACGACGATCCACCAGTTCCCGGTCTGGTCCGCGATCGCGCTCGGCCTGACCGTGGGGGTCGATGTCTGGTTCCTCGTGCCGGCCGCGCTCTACGCCGGGGCGTTCCTGCTGCTCAGCGTCTACCCGGAGCTCGCGTTCCCGCTGATGTCCGCGTGCAACGCCTCCGTGCTCGTGGTCGTGTTCCGCCTCTCCCGTCGCGGGTGACCCTCACGAGGGTGGCCGGCGCGCGCCGGGACGTGAGACTCTCGGCGCGCGATGGGCGTGTCCTCGACGTGGTTCGGCCGGCTCGCGTGGGCTGGCCTCCTGATGGTCTCTCTCGCGGGCGTGGGCTGCGCCGGCCGCGCGGTCCCCGCCTACTCGCTCGCGCGCTACGCGAGGGCGAACGCGGGCGAGCAGGTCCGGCTGACCGGGGCCGCGGCCGGCGGGTACGGCCGCGAGACGGAGCCGGCCGCGCCCGGCGCCGACGAGGAGGAGCTGCTCCTCGTGCCGATGGTGGAGGCGGGCGGTCGCCTCCGCCTCCACGAGCTCTACAGCGTCACGGCCACCGTGAGCACGGGGATGCTCACGGCCGAGGGCCTGCTCCGGTTCGGCGATCAGCGCGCCGCGATCGGGATCGTCCACGGCGTCGGGGGAGGGCTCCGCTCGCTCAACGACACGCCGATGTTCGAGCTCAACCTCGTCGGCGGCGTCTTCGCGCAGTTCGGCCTCGACGCGCAGAACTACATCCTCGTCGGGGGCCGCTACGTGTTCGACGACGTCTACGGGGGCGAGGGTCCCGTGCGCCTGCAGCGCGGCGCGCACTGGATCAGCGGCGGGGTGGGCTGGACGGGGCAGCTCTTCCAGTTCTTCGGGCTCGGCGCGGAGCTGCACGGCGGCGTGATCGCGCGGGTCGACGGCCAGCCCACGGTGTTCTTCATCGCTCCCACCGTCACCGTCGACGCCGCGTTCTGACGGCTCGCCCGCGCTTGGCGCGGCGCGGTGCCTGTGCCACCGTCCGATCGTGACGTCGCGCGCTCGACTCGTGGCCGCGGTGGTGGTCCTCGTGGCGTCCAGCGCCCAGGACGCGCGGGCGTGGTGCCAGGCCCTCTCGGTGTCCCCGCCCGCCGGAGTGTGCACGCCGAGGTGCATGCGACCGTCCGACTTCCCGGCGTCCGACGGCGTGGTCGCGCTCGCGTGGACCCACGGCTGCTCGCCCTGGACGCTGCACCCCGACGGCACCCCGGACCTGCCGCGCGAGACCGTCGAGGCGACGATCGCGCGGGCCTTCGCCACGTGGACGGAGATCGACTGCGGCGGCGGGCCGGTCGGCTTCGTGACGCCGATGCAGGTCGCGCCCGACGCGCGCTGCGGCTACCGCGACCACGCCCTCGACGGGCCGAACGTCAACACGATCACCTTCGCCGCGGACTGGTCGGGGCGCCTCAACTCGCCGCGCGCCTTCGCGTTCACGCACACCTGGTACAACACCCGGACGGGCGAGATCTACGGCGCCGACATGGAGCTGAACGACGAGCGTCGCACGTGGACGGTGTGCCCCGACGCCGGCTGCCCCGACGACCAGCGGGTCGACCTCGAGAACGTCCTCGCGCACGAGGTCGGCCACTGGCTCGGCTTCGGGCACAGCGCCGAGTCGGAGGACTCCACGATGTCGGGCTGCTCGGACGCGGGCGAAGTGCTCAAGCGCGACCTCACCGACGACGATCGCGCGGGCCTCTGCGAGCTCTACGCGGCGGGCCTCGACTCGACCTGCGACGTCCCGACCGAGGCGCCGTCGACCTGCAGCTTCCTCGGCCGCGCGTGCGACCCGGCGCGCGCGGCGGCGACCTGCAACAGCGGCTACTGCGTGGACCTCGGCGCCGGCCCCGAGTGCACCGTCCCCTGCGGCGACGACCCCGCCCAGTGCCCGGACGGCTTCGCCTGCGTCGAGGCGCCGGGCGGCGGTCAGCTCTGCGCGCAGCAGGGCTGCGGCTGCCGTGCGGTGGGCGGGCGCGGTCCGCGTGGCCTCGCGTGGCTCGGCCTGCTCGGGCTCCTCGCCGCGCTTCGGCGGCGGGCTCAGACGACGAGCTTGTAGCCCACGCCGTAGACCGTGAGGATGTGCCGCGGCTGATCGGGCTTTGGCTCGAGCTTTTTGCGTAGCTTGACAACGAAGTTGTCTACGGTGCGGTTGTTCGGGGAAGCCTCGATGCCCCAGACCTTGTCGAGGATCTCGTCGCGCGTCACGGGCTGGCCGGCGCGCTCGTGGAGGAACTTCAGGAGCTCGACCTCGTAGAACGACAGCTTCACCTCGGCGCGCCCTCGGCGGAGCACCTGGCTCGCGGGGTCGATGGTGGCGTCGCCGATCGTGAGCGGCGCGTCGGGCCGGGCCCCGCGCTGCATGCGCCGGAAGATCGCCCGGATGCGCGCCACCAGCTCGCCCACGCTGAACGGCTTGGTCACGTAGTCGTCGGCGCCAGCGTCGAGCCCGCGGATCTTGTCCGCCTCCTGGCTGCGCGCGGTCAGCATGATGATCGGCACGATCGGATCGTCGCGGCGGATCTGCTCGCAGACCTTGTAGCCGTTCGTGTCCGGCAGCATCAGGTCGAGGATGATGCAGTCCGGGTGATCGGCCCGGGCGGTGGAGATGCCCTCCTGGCCGGTCCGCGCGTGCTTCACCTCGAAGCCCTCGAACTCCAGCGTGTCGCAGAGCCCGAGCGCGAGGGACGGGTCGTCCTCGACGAGGAGGATTCGCGGCGTGGTGCCCGATTCCGCCATTCGCCCCGACCTTACCAGATGTGCCGCCGCCAGCTACTCGACCGCCTACTCGGCGGCCTCCGGCCGGTCGGCGGGGGGCACGCTGTCGCGCGGGGCGGCGGGGGGCTCGACCGGCGGGGCGAAGGGGGCCTCGCGGATCGGCAGCGAGAAGCTCACGAGCGCGCCGCCGCCGTCGGCGTTGTCGGCGAACGCCTTGCCGCCGTGACCCTCGACGATGCGCTTGACCAGCGACAGGCCGATGCCCGAGCCGCGCGTCGTCGCGGCCGCCTCGCGCACCCGGTAGAAGCGCTCGAACACGCGCCGGTGCTGCCCGCGCGGGATGCCGGGCCCGTGATCGCGCACGCGGACGTAGACGTGCCGCCGGCCGCGCTCGACGATCAGCTCGATGGGCTCCTCCTGGCCGCCGTACTTCACCGCGTTGTCGAGCAGGTTCATGATCGCGAGCAGCACCGCCTGCTCGTCGAAGGCGGTCCGCGGGATCTCGCCGCGCACGTGCAGCTCGACGTTGTCGGCGCGGAAGCGGAAGGTGTCGATCGCGCGGTTGGCGACCTCGACGAGGTCCCCCTCGCGGAGCTGGTAAGTCTGCTTGCCGCGCTCGATCGCGGAGAAGTCGAGCACGTTCTCGATGAGCGCGCTGAGGCGCTCGGACTCGCGGCAGATGATCTCGAGGTACTGCTGCTCCTTCTCGGGGCTGCGGACGCGCCCGGTGAGGAGCATCTCCGAGAACATGCGCACCACCGAGAGCGGGGTCTTGAGCTCGTGGCTCACGTTGGCCACGAACTCGCTCCGCATCAGGTTCAGCCGCCGCTCCTTGGTCGCCGCGTAGATCAGGAACACGACCCCGAGGAGGATCACCGCGAACGCCATCGCGATCAGCCCGACCTCGGTGACGAAGCCGCTCTGCTGCTGCGCGGCGAGGAGCGGCGCCTCCTTCGGTGCGACCTGGAGGCGCCAGTTGTAGAGCGTGCTCGGGAACCGACGCCCGACGAGGTAGTCGCCCGCGCGGCTGAGGTTCGGGCCGTAGATGCGGCGGTTGTCCGCGTCGACGACGTTGTAGCGCCGCTTGCCCTCCT
>JAUHXR010000108.1 GCA_030426845.1 Polyangia bacterium
AGGCGCGGGTCGCGCCGCTCTTCGTGGACGCGCTCGTCTCGGCGGGGATCCAGGTCCGCGTCCAGCCGGTCCCCCGGGCCGGCGCCCCGGAGCGGTTCAACGTGATCGCCTCGGTCGGCCCCGCCGAGCGCCCCGGGCTCATGCTCCTCGGCCACCTCGACACGGTGGCCTTGCCGCCCGGCGAGGAGCACGCGCCCCGGTGGCGCGGCGAGGCGCTCGAGGGGCTCGGCGCGGCCGACATGAAGGGCGGCTGCGCGGCCATGGTCGAGGCGCTGATCGCGGTGGCGCGAGCGGGCGTTCCGCTCGAGCGAGGCCTCACGCTCGCGCTGGTCGTCGGCGAGGAGGACGAGGGGGACGGCGCGGCCGCGCTCCTGCGCGAGGTCAGCGCGCCGCTCGTGGTGATCGGGGAGCCGACCGGCCTCGTCCCGTGCGTGGACCACTTCGGCTACCTCGAGCTCGCGCTCGAGGTCCGCGGCCGGAGGGCGCACGCCGCGCTGCCCGAGCACGGCGCGAACGCGATCGACGGCGCGCTGGCCTGGCTCGCGGCGATCCGGGAGCGCGCGCTCGACGCGGTGATCTCCACCCGATCGATCGACGGTGGCTCGGAGCTCTTCGCGGTGGCGGAGCGCTGCCGCGTCGTCCTCGACGTGCACCTGCCGCCGGGCGCGGCGCCCGAGCCGGTGGAGCGGGCGGTGGAGGAGGCGGCGGCGGCGCTCACGGGGCTCGAGCTGTCGGCGGAGGCCCAGCGCGTGTTCTGGGCCCCCGGCGACTCGGCGCGCGAGGCGGAGGCCCTCGCGCCGCTCGAGCGCGCGCTCGCCCGCTGCGGGCTGTCGACCGCGCCCAAGACGTTCCCGTCGCACAGCGACGCCAACCTCTTCCACGGCCGTGACGCCGTCGCGGTGGTGCTCGGGCCCGGCCGGCTCGAGCTCGCGCACAGCCGGCTCGAGCGCGTGCAGATGGACCAGGTGGTCCGCGCGGCCGAGCTCTACGCGGTGCTGATCGTCGAGGCCTGCGGCCCGAGCGCGACGCTCGAGTAGCGTCCAGGGCCGAATAGCCTCCGGGGCCTGGCGGTTCGGCGCGCCATGGACGAGCCCATCGCCCGCATCAACGTCGCCCCGCTGGTCGACATCGTGCTCGTGCTCCTCGTGGCGATGATCCTCGCGATCTCTCACGACCGCTCCCGCGCGCTGCCGGTGGGCGCGTCGGGGGGTGACGCGACCGAGGCGGCGCCGCGCGACGTCTACCTGGACGCGGACGGGCGACTCGCGCTCGATGGAGAGCCGGTGAGCCTCGCGGCCCTGCGGGCGTCGCTTCGCGAGGGCGCGCCCGCGCCGCAGGTGTCGCTGCGGGCCGACTCCGAGGTCGAGCACGGCGCGCTCGTGGAGGTGCTCGACGCGCTGCGGATGGAGGGCGCCCTCGTCGGCCTCGTGGTCCCGTAACGCGCGATGGCTCGCCGCGCGGTCAGTCGCAGACGCGGGGCACGGTGACCCAGGCGCGCGAGCCGTCGGGGCGCTCGATGAGGAGGCGGGCCGGGCGATCGTCGGGGGCGTCGAGGAGGTTCACGATCGAGTGCGCCGGGAGCGGCTCGTCGCCCGTCGGCTCCCCGGGATCCTCGGCCTCGGTCGCGGTGGGCGCGGGAGGGGCGTCGACCTCGAGGATGTGATCGCCGGGCTGGACGTCCCCGGTCGCCTGCGGGTCGAGCTCGATCACCTCGACGATGCCGTCGGAGCCGTGGACCCCGAACGCGGGGCGGCAATCGTGGGGGAGATCGAGAGGGTCCTGGTGAGGCGGGCTCTCGACCGTCACGTCGGTTCGCGCTCCCTCGCGCACCTCCACGACCTCGTCCCGCGCGGCGCGGACGGTCCAGCGCCCCGGCGCCAGCGCGTGACACGCCCACTCGCTCCAGAACGGGGTGACGAGCTCTGGCCGGCCCGACGCGTCCTCCAGGCGATAGCGCGCCGCGGGCTCCGCCGAGTGGACGCGCAGCCAGCCGACCCCCGGCTCGAGCTCCAGCGCGACCGGCGCGAGCGCGCTCTCGCCCGGAGGGACCACGACCTCGGCGCGGTGCTCCACCGCGCCCTCCAGCCACACGCTCAGCGCGGCGGTCCCGGGCGGGACGCCGTGGAAGGTGAGCTCGCCGCGCGCGGCGTCGTAGCGCCCGAAGCTCCGGCCGCCGTCGCCCTCCAGCCTGCCCCTCGGATCGCTCCCGAGCATCAGCGGATGAGGCAGCGCGCCGATTGGCGGCGCGCCCACGCAGGCGTCGAGCGGCGCGGGCACCACCACGGGGACGTGGACCGTCGCGGCGGCGGTGAGCGCGATCGAGACCGGGCCGGCGGGCACCTCGTGCAGGCTCTCGCCGCGGAAGCCGTCGGCCGAGGCGCTCACCTCGAAGCGCGCGTCGGGGTGCTGGCCCTCGAGGCGGTAGCGCCCGTCGGCGAGGGTGTGGGTCGGGAACGCGCCGGCCAGGTTGCTCGGGTGGACGACGAGGCGCGCGCCCTCGAGCGGGGCGCCGTTCGCGGTGACCACGACCTCGAGGGTGACCGCGGGCCGCAGCCGGATCGCGACCTCGTCGCGCTCGCCCCGCCGGCTCGCCACCGGGCCGACCCACTCGCGCGCGTAGCCGTCGGCCTCGGCGCCCACGATGTAGAAGCGGCGCCCGAAGATCCGCACCTCGAACCGGCCGTCGGCGTCGCTCGCGACCCGCGCGTCGGCGTAGAGCCCGGCCGCGTCGTTCGCGTTGAACATCGGCGGCAGGTCCGAGCCGCGGTCGTGGCGCGCGACCGTGACGCGCGCGCCCTCGATCGGGGCGCCGTCCTCGTCGGTCACCACGCCGCGCACCGTCACCGGCTCGTCCACGCGCAGACCGACCACCTGATCGCGCCACCGGGACGGGTCCACGATTCGCGCGCCGCCCCGGCCACCCTCGCCCCGCGCGCGCAGCGCGAGCGCCGTGTCCCCCGGTCCGCAGACGACCACCTCGCCGGGGCCCGCGTCCTCGTCGACGCGCCACTCGTCGTCGTCGCCGAGGAAGCGGCTCGCGAGGCGGCCCCGGGTGGGCTCGCCGTCGGGGCCCCGGAGCTGGACGCGCGCGCAGGGCTGCGGCTCTCCGGCGCCCCCGTCGACCGCGCCCTCCGCCGCGCCCTCTCCTCCGCGAACGCCGGCCCGGGCGGCGTCGCGACCGTCGGCTCGGCTCTCCGGCGCGAAGTCGTCCGGCGCGGGTGGGTCGCGCCGGGTCGCGTAGAGGAACAGCGCGACCGCGCCGGCCGCGACGACGGCGCCCGCCGCGAGCCTCCCGCGTGCCGGCTTCCCCATGGGCCTCGAGGATAGCCGCGACGGCGCGCCGAGAAACTCCTCAAGGCTCCCCGGGGGGCGCCCGAAGGGGATGGTGAGCGCGCGTGCTGGCAAGGCAACAACGCGGGTTCAACGGAGTCCAGGAACAACCCGACCGGCAGGGAACGCCGGCGGGAGAGAAGCTCACGGAGGAGAACCATGATTTCTGTCAACACCAATGTCGCCTCGCTCAACGCGCAGCGGAACCTCAACCAGACCCAGGGTCGCCTCATGGGCAACTTCGGGCGTCTGTCGACGGGCCTGCGCATCAACAACGCGTCCGACGACGCGGCCGGTCTCGGGATCAGCGAGAAGCTGAAGGCCCAGATCCGCTCCATGTCGCAGGCCGAGCGCAACGCGCAGGACGGCATCAGCCTCCTCCAGACGGCCGAAGGCGCGATGAACGAGGTCAGCGGGGTCATCACGCGGATGCGTGAGCTCGCCGTCCAGTCCGCGACCGACACGCTCGGTACGCAGGAGCGCACCTTCCTCAACCAGGAGGCGACCGCGCTCAAGCAGGAGCTCGACCGCATCGCGGAGGTCACCGAGTTCAACGGGAGCAAGCTGCTCACGGGTGGCACCACCGGCAGCGGCTTCTCGTTCCAGGTCGGCATCGGCGCGACCACCAACGACCGCATCACCGCGACGATCAAGGGCACCAAGAGCGCCGACCTCGGCCGCGTCACCGGCGGCTCGGTGAGCAGCGTCGCGGGCATCGATCTGTCGAGCGTGACCGGCGCGCGCAACGCGCTCAGCGTCCTCGACCAGGCGATCACCGACGTCTCGAGCCGCCGCGCCGACATCGGCTCGGTGCAGAACCGGCTGACCGTCACGGTGGCGAACCTCGCGTCGACCCGCGAGAACCTCAGCGCCGCCAACAGCCGCATCCGCGACGTCGACGTCGCCCAGGAGACGGCCGACATGACGAGGAACAACATCCTCATGCAGGCCGGCACCTCCATCTTGGCCCAGGCCAACCAGCAGCCGCAGATCGCGCTGTCGCTCCTCGGCTGACGACGACGAGCCCGGCTCTGGCGCCGGGCTCGTAGCCGCCCTCGCGGATCGACGCGCGCCGCGCGCGCCGCGAGGGGCGGCCCCCGCCCCACTACTCGGGGCGTCGCTACCCCCGAGCAAGCACGACTCACGGAGACGCCCGTCCTCGACCCCGAGGGCGGGCCTTCGTAATTCGGGTTGCGCGTCTCCTCGCCGGGCCGCGCACCTGGATGGCGTCGGTCGCGCGTGACACCATGAGCCTCGGTGCCGGTGTCTCGGATCCTCCTCCTCTCGATGTGCCTCGCGGGCTGCGCGCTGGGCGGCGGCCCGGGGGAGCCGCGGCGGGTCGACGCGGGCGAGCGGTTCGACGCGGGGGCGCCTTCGCCGGGTTTCGACGCGGGGTGCGGCGCGAGCTGCGGGGAGGTCGTCGACGCGGACGGCGACGGCGTGCCGGAGGCCGAGGACTGCGACGACGCGGACGCGGCGATCGGGCGCACCGGCGGTCGCGCGTGCAGCACGGACTGCGGCGACGGGACCCAGGCGTGCACCGACGGGGTCTGGTCAGCCTGCGACGCGCCGGTCACCTGCGAGTGCCCGACCGGGTCCGAGTGCACGCCGGGCGACGTCGACATGGGCGCCACCTGCGGCAACTGCGGTCGCGAGGAGCGCCGCTGCATGCCCGACTGCCGCTGGGGCGCGATGACCTGCGTCGATCAGGGCGCCTGCGTGCCGGGGACGAGCGACTCGGAGAGCCGCAGCTGCCCCGGGACCTGCGGCGGCACGCAGCGGCGCAGCCGGATGTGCACGGCGTCGTGCACCTGGGGGACCTTCGACGCGTGGGGCCCCGCCTGCCCGAGCTGCGGCGGGTGCGGCGATGGCACCTGTGGCGCGGGCGAGACCTGCAGCTCCTGCGCGGACTGCCGCGCGGGCCACCTCGGCAGCGGCTCGGGCGGCACGTCCTGCGCCGGCGTGCCCGAGGGCCAGTGGCGCTGCGTCACCCAGGCGGGGCTCGGGGTGGTGAGCCAGGTCTGCCGCAGCGGCGCCTGGGTCAACTTCAACCTCAGCCCCCGCGACTGCAGCGCCTGCGTGTGCGCGTTCAGCGCCGCCTGCTGCCAGCCCGGATCGCCCTCGACCGGCTGCTGACGCGTCGGATCGCCTTAAGCGCCGGTCCATGTATCATCGCGCCTCCCGACCAGGAGGAGGCGCGATGGCGGACACGATCGTCCACCGGTTCTTCGAGACGGCCAAGAAGCGCGGAGACGCACCCGCATACCTCGTGAAGCAGGGCGGCATCTGGCACGCCACGAGCTGGCGCGAGTACGGCGTGGAGGTGGACCAGGCGGCGCGCGCGATGATCGCGCTCGGCTTCGAGCCCGGGCAGCGGGTCTGCATCCTCGGCTTCAACCGCCCCGAGTGGGTCGTGTTCGACCTCGCCGCCATGGCCGCGGGCGGCGTCCCGGCCGGCATCTACACGAGCTGCAGCCCCGAGGAGGTGAAGTACATCGTCCACCACTCGGAGGCGCCGCTCGTCCTGGTGGAGAACGACGAGCAGTGGGCGAAGATCGCCCAGGTCCGCGACGAGCTGCCCGCGCTCACGAAGGTCATCCTCATGAAGGGCGCCAAGGTCGACGACGACATGGTGCTCACCTGGGACGCCTTCATGGCGCTCGGCAAGGACGAGGCGCTCGCCGACAAGCGCGAGGAGCGCACCGCCGCGCTCCAGCAGGACGCGCTCGCGACGCTCATCTACACGTCGGGCACCACCGGCCCGCCCAAGGGCGTGATGCTGAGCCATCGCAACATCGCGTGGACGTCGCGCATCGCGGCCCAGATCGCGGCCATCGACAGCGCGAGCCGCAGCCTGAGCTACCTGCCGCTCTCGCACATCGCCGAGCAGGTGTTCACGATCCACGGCCCGATCACCGGCGGGAGCACGGTCTACTTCGCCGAGTCGATCGACAAGGTCGCGGACAACCTCAAGGACTGCCGCCCGACGACCTTCTTCGGCGTGCCGCGGATCTGGGAGAAGTTCTACTCGGCGATCAACGCGAAGCTCGCGGAGGCCACGGGGGCCAAGGCCAAGCTCGTGGCGTGGGCGCGCGGAGTGGCGGTCCGGGCCAACGAGCTCAAGTGCCGCGGCGAGGAGCCCTCGGGTCTGCTCGCGCTCCAGTACGGGCTGGCTCAGCGGCTCGTGTTCAGCAAGCTCAAGGCCGCGGTCGGCCTCGACCAGGCGACCACGCTGGTGAGCGGCGCGGCGCCGATCAGCCGCGAGATCATCGAGTTCTTCGCGAGCCTCGACCTCGTCGTCCAGGAGGTCTACGGCCAGTCCGAGGACACCGGCCCGACGTCGTTCAACCTGGTAGGCCGCACGAAGTTCGGCAGCGTCGGGCCCGCGTTCCCGGGCGTCGAGATCAAGATCGCGGAGGACGGCGAGATCCTCGTGAAGGGGCCCAACGTCTTCCTCGGCTACTTCAAGGACCAGGACGCGACCGACGCGACGCTGATCGACGGCTACCTCCACTCGGGCGATCTCGGGAAGTTCGACGACGACGGCTTCCTGTTCATCACCGGCCGCAAGAAGGACATCATCATCACGGCGGGCGGCAAGAACATCACGCCGAAGAACATCGAGAGCGGGATCAAGAACCACCCGCTCGTCCACGAGGCGGTGGTGATCGGCGACCGGCGCAAGTACCTGTCGGCGGTGATCTCCCCTGACGTCGAGGCCTGCGCGAAGTTCATCAAGGACAAGGGCCTCTCCGGCGCGCCGCACGAGCTCAAGGAGGTCCACGACGCGATCATGGAGATGGTCGCGACCGTCAACCGCGACCTCGCGCGCGTCGAGCAGGTGAAGAAGATCAAGATCCTCCCCCGCCCACTCTCGATCGAGGACGGCGAGCTGACGCCCACCCTCAAGGTCAAGCGGGCGAAGGTGAACGAGCACTTCGCCGAGCTGATCGACTCGATCTACGAAGAGTGATCGCCGCGCGCCCACCCCGCGCCTCGCTCGGGATCGCGCGCGCCTGCGCGGTGGCGCTCGCGCTCCTCTGGGCCCTGCCCGCCGCGCCCCGGATCGCGTCGGCTCAGGCCGACGCGGGCGCGCCCTCGGCGGAGACGGCCCCGGGTGAGACGTCGCCTGGCGAGGCGGACGCCCCGGCCGGCGGGGGCACGTCGCTGGCCGAGGTGCGCGCCGCGGCGCCCCCGGTGCCGTGGTACCTGCGCGCGCTGAGCGCGGTCGGCCTCGTCGTGATGGTCGGGCTCGCCTGGCTGCTGTCGGTGCACCGCGACAAGTTCCCTTGGCGGATCGTCGCCTGGGGGGTCGGCCTGCAGCTCACCTTCGGGGTGTTCGTGCTCAAGACGCCGGTCGGGCTCGCGCTCTTCGCGTTCCTCAACGACGTGGTGACCGCGCTCCTCGGCTTCACCAACGACGGCTCGCGGTTCCTCTTCGGCGCCTACCTCGACAGCGAGTTCACCGTCGCGCTCAACGTGCTGCCGACCATCATCTTCTTCTCGGCGCTGATGACCGTCCTCTACCACGTCGGGCTGATGCAGCGGGTGGTGCGCGGCGTCGCGTGGGTGATGCAGCGGACGCTCAAGACGTCGGGCGCCGAGACCCTCTCCGCGTCGGCCAACATCTTCGTCGGGCAGACCGAGGCGCCCCTCGTCATCAAGCCCTTCGTGAAGGACATGACCCGGAGCGAGCTCATGGCGGTCATGAGCGGCGGCTTCGCGACGGTCGCCGGCGGCGTGCTCGCGGCCTACGTCGGGATGCTCCGCGCAGACTTCCCCGACATCGCCGGCCACCTCATCGCCGCGAGCGTGATGAGCGCGCCGGCCTCGCTCCTCATCGCCAAGGTCATCGTGCCGGAGACCGAGACGCCCAAGACCGCCGGCCGCCTCGAGATGCACGTCGAGACCCCGCACGCGAACGTGATCGACGCGGCCGCGTCGGGCGCCGGCGAGGGGATGAAGCTCGCCCTCAACGTGGGCGCGATGCTCCTCGCGTTCCTCGCGCTCGTCGCGATGATCAACTGGGTGATCGGCCTGCCGACCACGATCCACAACGGCTTCGTCTACCGCGGCCTGATCGAGGCGCTGCCCGCCGGGGCGACGGTGCCCGACGCCTGCGCGGACGTGACCTGGATCCACGGCTACGACGGCTGCGTGCGCGCGCTCGGCGGCGGCGCCCAGCTCTGGGACGCGTGGACGATGGAGCGGGTGCTCGGCTACCTCTTCTGGCCGCTCGCCTTCGTGATGGGCGTCCCGGTCGACGACTGCGCGGCGGTGGCCTCGCTCCTCGGCGAGAAGCTCATCCTCAACGAGTTCGTCGCCTACAGCCACCTGAGCCAGCAGCTCTCGCAGCTCAGCCCGCGCGCGGTGGTGATCACGACCTACGCGCTGTGCGGCTTCGCGAACCTCGGCTCCATCGCGATCCAGATCGGTGGCATCGGCGGCATCGCCCCCGAGCGCCGCGGCGACCTCGCGCGGATCGGCCTGCGGGCGATGCTGGGCGGCACGCTCGCCGCGTTCATGACCGCGTGCGTCGCCGGCGTGCTGGTCTGAGCCGATCGGCGATCAGCCAGGCGGGCTGCTCGGGCGCGAGGCGGGGAGGACCAGCTCCACGGTGGTCCCCGCGTCGAGCGCGCTCGTGACGCGCATCCGCCCGCCGTGTGCCTCCGCGACCCGCCGCGCGAACGCGAGGCCGAGGCCCGAGCCCTGGGCCTTGGTGGTGAAGAACGCCTCCTCGGCCTGCTCGCGCGTGCGCGCGTCCATCCCCGGGCCGTCGTCGCGCACCGCGAGGATCAAGGCGTCGTGCACCTCGTCGCGTGCGCCCGTCAGCGCCACGTGACCCCCCGCACCGTCGAGCGCCTCGAGCGCGTTGCGCACGAGGTTGTCGAGCGCGGTGGTCAGCAGCTCCGGGTCGACGCTCGCCTCGCCGAGCCCGCGCGCCTCGGCGGTGACCTCCGCGCCGCTCGCCTCGGGGTGCAGGCGCGCGCTCGCCGCGACCTTCGCGAGCAGCGCGTCGAGGTCGGTCCGCTCGAGGCGCGGCTCGGCGCGACCGAGCCGCCGGTAGTCCTCCACCACCCGATCGAGCCGCGCGACCTGGTCGAGGATCAGGTCGATGAACTCGCCCTGGTCCTCGAGCGACGCTCCGCGCCGGCGCTCCTCCGCGAGGTACTGAGCCGCGCCCTGGATCGCGGCGAGCGGGTTGCGGATGTCGTGCGCCATCTGGGAGCTGAGCCGCCCGAGCGTCGCGAGCTGGGTGGTGCGCTCCTTGACCTCGCTGTAGGCGCGGCCCACGCCGCGGCCGGCCGCGAGGATCAGCGCGGTCACGATCACCGTACCGAGGAGCAGCAGGCCGAGGCGCCCGCCGAGCCAGCGGAACACCAGGACGTGGAGGGTGACCCCGGTGACCGCGAGGAGCGCCGCGTTGAGCGCGAGGGTCCGCTGGGTGCCGCGCAGGAACCGCGCGCGCAGGGCCAGGGCGCTCAGCAGGATCGCGCTCAGGACCATCGCGGGCGCCGCGAGGAGCGGGACGCCCTCGGCCCCCGCGATGGAGGCGAGATCGACAGCCGAGCCGAGCACCCCGATCGTCACCGACGCGAGGAAGAGCTGCGTGCGCGCGCGCTCCTCCGGGTGACCGACGCCGCGGTAGTGCCGGACGAGCTGCCAGCCCGCGAGGGCGCTGAGCGGGACGATGCCCGCGAGCATCGAGAGCGCCCAGAGGTCGCCGCCCGGGTAGGCCGCCCAGCCGCGCACCAGCGCGGGCGCGAGGCAGCTCAGCGCGACCGCGCCGAAGTAGGCGTAGGCCCCGACCAGCACGCCGCGGCGCGCGCGCCGCTGCCCGAGGAAGGTCAGCGTGAGGTGAAGGAGGAGCGGGGCGGCGAGCGCGGCCGAGGCCGACTCGATCCACTCCCAGTGCGGCGCGTCGGGCTGGAGGTTCGAGAGCGCCTCGAAGGTGTTGTAGGCCCAGAGCGCGAGGCAGAGCAGCGCGGTCGGCAGGGCGAGCGCGCTTCGCCGGCCGCGGATCGCGGTCAGCGCGGCGAGGGCGAGGAAGATCCCGCCCGCCACGAAGCTGAAGATCGCGTCGGCGTTCACCCGGCCTGCATTGTGAGCCATCCGCGTGCGCGGCGTGGCGAAAGCCGCGCGCGTCGGGGACAATGCGGCCGGCGCCGGCGGTTGCCGTCGGCGGTTGCGGTCGGCGGTCGGCGGGTCGCGAGACGAGGAGGGGACGAGCGCGATGGGCGGAGCACAGGAGCAGGGGAGCGTGCTCGTCGTCGACGACGACCGCGCGGTCGGGACCGTGCTGATGGGCCTCTTGCGCCAGGCGGGCCACGACGCGAGCTACGTCGGCTCGGCCGAGGAGGCGCTCGCGCGCGTGGTGTCGCGCCCCGTCGAGGTCGTCCTGACCGACCTGCGGATGCCGTCGATGGACGGGATGGAGCTCCTCGAGGCGATGCGCGATCGCGCGCCCGGCGTCCCCGTGATCATGCTGACCGCGCACGGCAACGTGGAGACCGCGGTCGAGGCGATGAAGAAGGGCGCGGCCGACTTCCTCTCGAAGCCCTTCGACCGCGACGAGGTGCTCTTCACCGTCGGCAAGGCGCTGCGCAGCTCGCGCCACGTGGCCGAGCGCCCCGAGCCGCCGCCGCCGCGCCCGTCGGGGGAGGCGCCGTGGCTCGGCGACAGCGACGCGATGAAGGAGACCGCGGCGCTGATCGCGCGGGCCGCGCGCACCGACTCGACCGTCCTGATCCGCGGCGAGAGCGGCAGCGGCAAGGAGGTCGCGGCGCGCGCGATCCACGCCCAGAGCCCGCGCGGCGACGGCCCGTTCGTGGCTGTCCACTGCGCGGCGCTCCCGGAGAGCCTGCTCGAGAGCGAGCTGTTCGGGCACGAGAAGGGGGCGTTCACCGGCGCGACCAACCGCAAGCCGGGCCGGGTCGAGCTCGCCGACGGGGGCACGCTTTTCCTGGACGAGGTCGGCGACATCAGCCCCGCGGTGCAGGTCAAGCTCCTTCGCGTCATCCAGGAGAAGAACTACCAGCGGCTCGGCGGCACCCAGGACCTCTCGGCGGACGTCCGCTTCCTCGCCGCGACCCACCGAGACCTCGACGCGATGGTCGAGGCCGGCGAGTTTCGCGAGGACCTCTTCTTCCGCCTCAACGTCATCCCGCTGTACATCCCGCCGCTCCGCGAGCGGGTCGCCGACGTGGGGCCCCTCGCCCGCCGCTTCTGCGCCGAGATCGGCGCGCGCAACGGGCGCGAGACGCGGCTGAGCGACGGCGCGATCGCGAAGCTCGAGCAGCTCCCCTGGCCCGGCAACGTCCGCGAGCTCAGCAACTTCATCGAGCGGCTGGTGGTGTTCTCGGACGACGACGAGATCGGCCTCGAGGCGGTCGAGCGCGAGCTCGCGCGGAGCACCCGCCGGCGCGCCCCTTCGAGCCCGCCGGCCGACACCCTGGGCGAGCGCCGCGACGAGGCGGAGCGCGCCGCGATCGTCGAGGCCCTCGACCGCGCCGGCGGCAACCGCACCAAGGCCGCGCGCCTCCTCGGGATCAGCCGCCGGACCCTCTACAACAAGCTGGCCGAGATGGAGGAGATCCCCGCGAAGGGCTGATCGCCCTCCATCCGCCGCGGCTGGAATCGCGAGCGGGCCTGGTCTAGCCTTCGCTCGATGCGTCAGCCCCGCCTCCTCCTCGCTTGCCTCGCCTGCGCCTCCGTCCTCCTCACGGCCGGCTGCGGGCGCTCACTCCTCAGCGTCGACCCGAGCGGGATGGACGCGGGTGTCACCGGGGACGCCGGCGATCGCCCGGACGCCCAGCCGGACGTGTGCGGCAACGGCGTGTGCGCGGTCACCGAGTCGTGCTCGAGCTGCCCCGCGGACTGCGGCGCGTGCGGGGGCTGTGGCGACGGGACGTGCATCGGCGCCGAGGACTGCGGCTCCTGCCCCAGCGACTGCGGCGTGTGTCCGACCTGCCCGGACGGCATCTGCCAGCGCGAGGAGTCGTGCTCGAGCTGCCCGATGGACTGCGGGACCTGCGAGACCTGCGGCGACACGATCTGCGACGCGACCGAGAGCTGCTTCAGCTGCCCGGCCGACTGCGGCTCCTGCGTGCGCTGCGGCGACGGCGCCTGCGGGGTGGGCGAGACCTGCGCGAGCTGCCCGACCGACTGCGGGCGCTGCGCGACCTGCGGCGACGGGGCCTGCAACGCGGGCGAGGACTGCTCGAGCTGCCCGGCGGACTGCGGGCGGTGCATGTTCTGCGGCGACGGGACCTGTCAGCCGACCGAGCGCTGCGACACCTGCCCGGAGGACTGCGGGCTCTGCGCGACCTGCGGCGACGGCACCTGCAACGGCGCCGAGGACTGCAGCACCTGCGCGGTCGACTGCGGGCTCTGCGTGGCCTGCGGTGACGGGATGTGCTCGCCCACCGAGTCGTGCAGCAGCTGCCCGCGCGACTGCGGCGCCTGCTCGGTGTGCGGCGACGGCTTCTGCCGGCCCGGTGACGGGGAGGACTGCGTGACCTGCGCCCCGGACTGCGGCGCCTGCCCGCGCTGCGGCGACGGGACCTGCAGCGCGGCCGCGGCCGAGGACTGCTTCACCTGCCCGACCGACTGCGGCCGCTGCATGGGCTGCGGCTCCGTGCCGATCGGCGACGGCATCTGCCGCGGCACCGAGACCTGCGCGAGCTGCCCGACGGACTGCGGCACCTGCTCGGTGTGCGGCAACATGCGTTGCGAGGACGCGGGCGGCTTCGAGGACTGCATCAACTGCCCGGCGGACTGCGGGATGTGCTCGCTCCGCTCCTGCGGCGAGAGCCTGACCTGCGTCTTCGGCTGCTTCTCGTTCGGCGGCGGCGGCCCGCCCGGGTTCGACTTCTCGTGCATCATCGACTGCGTCGCGCTCACGTGCCCGGACTCGCGCTCGTTCCTCAATGGCGTGATCAACTGCGCGATCAACTCGTTCACGTCCGGCTCGTGCACCGACCTGAGCTGCGTCATGACGACCTGCAGCAGCGAGATCACCGCCTGCCTCCGCGACCGCTGCTGACGCGGAGGCCGGTTTGACGTGGGACGCGGGCTCGTCAGGCGTCCGCGGCGAGGGCGTGGGCGGGTGACTGCCCGCCCGCGAGCCCGGCCACCTTGCGGAGCACCCAGTCGACGAGGCGCTCGGGCATCAGATAGCGAATCCACGGCCCGAACATGTTGATCCACGGCGCCACGTAGCGCGCGCTCGGGTAGCGCGAGACGATCGCGCGCTCGATCGCCTTGGACACCGCCCGGGGCTTCGCCGCGAAGCGCGCGAGCTTCGCGGCCGCGCCGTCGGCCATCGCGAGCGTGTCGGCGTAGGGAGAGGACGGGTCGTCGACGTACTTCTCGAGGTGTCCCATCGTGGTCGCCGTGAAGCCGGTGTCGATGTAACCCGGCTCGATGATCGCGACCTCGACCCCGAACTGGCGGACCTCCATGCGGAGCGCGTCGCTCATCGCCTCCACCGCGTACTTGGTGGCGTGGTAGGCCCCGCCGAGCGGGAACACGATGCGCCCGCCGACGCTGCTCACGTTGACGATCCGCCCGTAGCCGCGGCCCCGCATCGCGGGCAAGAACGCGCGGGTCACGGCGAGGAGCCCGAACACGTTGGTCTCGAACTGCGCCCGGACGTCCGCGTCGCTCAGCATCTCGAGCGGGCCCAGGAGCCCGTAGCCCGCGTTGTTCACGAGCGCGTCGAGCCCGTAGCCGTCGGTGATCGCGTCGACCTCGCGCCGGGTCTCGTCGATCGACGCGGGGTCGGTCACGTCGAGCCGCAGCGCGTGCAGGCCGGCCTCGCGGAGCTCCGCGAGCGCCCGCTCGTTGCGGCCGGTGGCGATCACGGTGTGCCCGCGGCTGTGGAGGTAGAGGGCCGCGTCGCGGCCGATGCCGGAGGTGGCGCCGGTGATGAGGATGGTCTGGCTCATGAGTCGGATCTCGCGGTTCGGGAGGTTGACGTGGTGGAATGAACGTTCATTCCGATTGGTGACGAACGGCCTGCCCGCGGCTGCTCCGGGCGGGGAGAGGCGGGGGATTAGAGGCGGATCGCTTCCCAGCAGAGGTCCTCGGTCTGCTGGACGAGCTGGTCGGTGAGCGGGCAGCCCCCGGTGTAGTGCTCCTTCATGAGCATCACGACGGAGCCCCACACCACGGTGATCAGGGCCTGGGGATCGACCGGCTTGAACACGCGCACGGCCTGGACCTGGGCGATGATCGTGGCCGCGAGGTCGCGGACCTGGGACTCGAGCGCTCGCGAGGAGTCGTCGAGGTAGGGCGCGTGGTGGTGGTGCTCGAGGAACCGGAAGGACTCGGCGCGCTCGCGGCCGTAGGCGACGACCCGGGACCAGAAGTGGTGGAACTGATCGCGCGGCGGCGCGCTCGGGTCGAAGCCGTCCATGACGTGCTGCAGCACGCGCTCCTTCTCGCGGAGAAACAGCGCGTTGACGAGCGTCTCCTTGGCTTCGAAGTACCGGTAGAGCGTGCCCGCGCCGACGCCCGCCTCCTTGGCGATGCTCGGCACGGACGTGCCGTGGTAGCCGCGCTCGGCGAACAGCGCGAGGGCCGCGTCGAGGATGGCCTCGCGCTTCGCTTCGACCGCTTCAGGGGTGGTGGCTCGGGCCTGCATCGGAATGAACGTTCATTCCATTACGCTTCCGACGCGCCTGTGTCAAGCGGCGGCGCCGCGCTGTCTCGTGTCAGCCGGTGACCACCACGCTCACCCGGCGGCGGTGCGGGGCCGCGCGGTGCTCGTAGAGGTAGATGCCCTGCCACGTGCCGAGGTCGCAGCGCCCGCCATCGATCGGAACCCCGAGGGAGGTCTGGGTGAGGATCGAGCGGACGTGGGCCGACATGTCGTCGGGGCCCTCCGCGGTGTGCGTGAAGAGCCGATCCCCGTCCGGCACGAGCCGGGCGAAGAAGGCGTCGAGGTCGACGCGCACGCTCGGGTCGGCGTTCTCGCAGACGATCACCGAGGCGCTGGTGTGGTGGACGAAGATCGTGCAGAGCCCGTCCTCCACCCCGCTCGCGGCCACCGCCTCCTGGACCCGCGCGGTGATGTCGTAGGTGCCCCGACCGCGCGTCTCGACCGTCAGCTTCGCCTTGGTGTGGCTCACGCTTCCTCGCCCTCGATCTTGTCGTCGACCTTCATCCACATCGCGGTCTGGTCCCCCTCGTAGATGGGCTTGCCGCCCTGGGTGAAGAGGAGGTCGTAGCGGGCGACGACGCTGCGCTCGCGCTGGCGCAGGCGGGTGGCGGTGCAGGTGATCTCGATCGGCTCGCCGGGCGGCGCGAGGTTCTTGTAGCGCCCGCGGTGGATCGCGCCGCCGTAGCCCACCCAGCCGTCCGCGTGGCGTAGGCCCAGCACGTAGTAGGCGTGGGTCATCCCGGCGACGCCGGTCATGTGGATGATGAGCCCGCCGGAGACGTGCCGCGGGTGCCGCGTCGGGTGCACGCGCTGCAGCGAGGTGATCGGGAGGTCGTCGTGGGTCGGCATGCGGACCCGCACGCGGCTCGCCTCGCGATCGACCTCGAGCACCTCGTCGATGAGCAGGCCCTCGGGGAGGTAGAAGCAGTCGGCGACGAACTCGGGATCCAGCGGCATGCGGCGCGGCATAGCAAGGCCAGCGGCGTCCCGCGAGCGGCTCTGTTACCTTCCGGGGCGATGGCCGACGACACGCCGGAGGCGGAGGGCGGGGCAGGCGACGAGACCGCCACCGCCAAGAAGAAGCGCAAGAAGAAGGCGAGCCCCGCCCCGCGGCCGGGCGCGCCTCACCTCGCGCTCCGGATCGCGCTCGGGACCGCCGGCCTCTTGATGGTCATCGGCTTCTTCCTCCCGTGGCTCAAGCTGGAGGACCTCGCGACGGTCTCGGGCATGCAGCTCGTGATCGACGACAACCCGGTGATCCGCGCGCTCGTCGGCGACGACACCCAGCGCTGGCTGCTCCTCGTCATCCCCGGCTTCGGCCTCGCGCTCACCGCCGTCGGCTTCCTCGGCGTGCGCTACTCGGGCCACATCGCGGCCGTGATGGGCCTGCTCATCGTCCTCTACGGGGTCATCACGATGATCCTGTTCCTCTTCCAGAAGACGGGCCTCGGCCTGTGGCTGATCGTCATCGGCGCGATCGTGGCCGTGGCGGCGGGGACCTTCGCCTGGGCCCGCTCCCGCGCGGCCTCCGCGCAGCGCAAGACCGACGAGGCCGCGGCCGACAAGCTCGCGCTCTGAGAGAACGCTGGAGTCACGCGTCCGATGGGCCTCTTCGACGTCCACGCCCACGTCACGCACCCGAAGCTCGCGCCGCGGGCCGACGAGGTGCTCGCCAACGCGCGGGCCGCCGGCCTCACGAGCGTGCTCGTCAACGGCCTCAACCCGCACGACAACGCCGCCGTCCAGGCCCTCGCGTCGCGCGATCCGATCGTCAAGCCGTGTTACGGTCTCTATCCGGTGGACGCGGTCCTCGGCGAGATGGAGGCGATGGGGGTCGACTACCCGCGCGACTGCCCCGCGTTCACGCGCGAGGAGGGCGTCGCCTGGGTGCGTGACCACGTCGAGGAGGCCTTCGCGGTCGGCGAGATCGGGCTCGATGGCTACTGGGTGCCGGAGGCGCTCTGGGCCCCGCAGGAGGAGGCGTTCCGCGCGCTCGTGGCGATCGCGATGGAGGCTGACAAGGCGATCATCATCCACACGCGCAAGCGCGAGCGGCGGGCGCTCGAGATCCTCGAGGAGATGGGCGCGACGAAGGTCGACTGGCACTGCTTCGGGGGGCGGGTGAAGCTCGCGCGCCGCATCGCGGAGGCCGGGCACTGGCTCAGCATCCCCGCCAACGCGCGCCGCAACGAGGCCTTCACGCGGATGCTCCAGACGCTCCCGCGCGAGAAGGTCCTCCTCGAGACCGACTGCCCCTACCTCGGGCCGGACAAGGACGCGGTGAACGAGCCGGCCAACGTCGCCGTCACGGCGGCCTACGCGGCCGAGCTCTGGGGCTGCCCTGTCGAGGAGGTCGAGGCGCAGCTCGCGGCCAACTTCGAGGCGCTGTTCGGGGTCGCCCCGTAGCCCTCCGCGGGCACGCGCGCGCCGATCCTCGGGGCGGATTTTTGGGCCGCCCGCCAATTGGGCGTCGGCAAGCGCGGCGAGGGGCGCTAGATTCTCGACAGAAGGGTGGGCGCGCGAGGGCCGCGGCCTCGCCCGGCTTGGCTTCGTCGCTCGCCCTCGGATTGGACTCGTACCGCGGATGAAGCTCGGACCGGGCGCCAAGACGGTCCTGATGCTCGCCGGCGTCACGGCGGTGCTGTGGGGGCTGCACGAGGCGGCGACCCTGCTCGTTCCGCTCGTGACCGCGGTGTTCATCACCACGGTGTCGCTGCCGGTGGTCCGCTTCCTGACGGATCGCAAGGTGCCGCGCTGGGCCGCCGTGCTCGCGGCGGTGGCGTTCGATCTGGCCATCCTGACGGGCTTCGCCGGCCTGGTCGGCGGCACGCTCAACGAGTTCTACGACGAGGTGCCGACCTACCAGGCGCGCCTCGCGGAGCTCACCGAGTCGACCACCCGGTGGCTCGACGAGTTCGGCTTCCAGATGGACCCGGAGCGCATGGGTCAGGTGGTCGAGCGCATGGGGGTGATGGACCTCGTCGCGGAGCTGTTCCGCCGGGTCTGGGCGCTCGGGAGCTGGACGCTGCTCGTCGGCCTGCTCGTGCTCTTCATGCTCGTCGAGGCCGGCTCGTGGAAGCAGAAGATGGCCTACGTGCTCCACCGGCCGACCCTCGACCTGCCGCGGTTCACCAACGCGGCGCGCGAGGTCCAGACCTACCTCGTGGTCAAGAGCGGCCTCAGCGTGGTCACCGGCGCGCTCTGCGGCGGGTGGGTGGCGATCTGCGGCGTCGACTTCCCGCTCCTCTGGGGCCTGCTCGCGTTCTTCCTCAACTACATCCCGACCCTCGGGATGTTCATCGCGACCATCCCGCCGGTCCTCGTCGCGCTCATCCAGTTCGGGCCGGGCAGCGGGCTGCTCCTGCTCGCGGGCTACCTCGTCATCAACTTCACCCTCGGCAACCTCGTCGAGCCGCGCATCATGGGCCGCGCGCTCGGGCTCGCCCCGCTCGTCGTGTTCCTGTCGATGGTGTTCTGGTACACGCTCTGGGGCCCGGTCGGCGCGCTCCTCGCGGTGCCGCTGACGATGGCGATCAAGATCCTCCTCGCGAGCACCGAGGACCTGCGCTGGGCGGCGGTGCTCCTCGGCTCCGAGGAGTGGTTCGAGCAGGCGCGGCGCGAGTGGGAGGACCCCTTCGAGGCCGAGAAGCGCCGCTCGATGCTCCCGCCGCCGCCCGCGGCCGACGCCTCCACCCCGGGGCTCGACCTCATCGCCACCCTGCGCGAGGCGCTGCAGAGCTCGGACGAGGAGGCCGCGGTCCGCGAGGACGGCGACCTCGACGTCGAGGACGGCGCGCAGGCGAGCGAGGACGGGGCCGACGCGGAGGCGGACGCCCGCGAGGACGACGCGCGCGACGACAACGACGACAACGACGACGACGACGACGACGAGGGCCGCGAGGGGGACGCGAACCCGCCGCTGCACGCGGAGGACGAGTTCCAGGGCTCGGGCCTGCGGCCGCGCCTCGAGTCGGACGACGACTCGGACGAAGACGACTCCTCGGACGAGGACGAGCAAGAGACCGCGTAGGTCGTCGCCGGGGCGGCGCGCCGACGTCAGCTCGCCAGGAGCAGCTCGAGGCCCAGGGTGAGCAGCACCCCGCCGGCCACGTAGGGCGCGAGCGGCGCGGGCCGCATCGTCTCCCGGTCCACCTGTCCGGCCTCGCCGCGGCGGAAGGAGCGGCGCATCGCGTCGCCGACCGCGCTCCCGAGCGCGCGGAGCTCCCCCGCCCGGGCGCGCTGGGCGAGCGCGTGGATCGAGACCCCGAGGAACGCGTAGAGCTGCGCCTCGACCCCGAGGGTGTAGCCGAGGAGCGCGCCGAGCGCGGCGAGGAGCTTGACGTCTCCGCCGCCCATCGCGCCGCGCCGCGCCAGCAGCAGGGGCACGAACGCGCAGGCCGCCGCGCCGAGGCCGGCGTGCAGCACGCCTCGGAGTCCCTCGGCGAGCCCGAACGCGATCGGCGCGCCGACGAGCACGGGCAGCGTCAGCGCGTCGGGGACCCGTCGCTTGCGCCAGTCGAACACGGCCGCGGCGCCGGCGAGGAAGAGCGCCACCGCGGCCGCCACCGTCACGGCGCCGCTCACCGCGGCGCCCCCGCGCGCGAGGGCAGTCCGTCGCGTACCGCGGTCGCCCAGGTCCCGCGCGCGTCCTCGCCGAACGACACCACCAGCGCGTCGGCGCCCCGGTCGGCGTGCAGCGTCCCTTGCACATCTCGGACGCGCCATCCCGCGCGCTCGAGCCCGGCGCGGGACCCGGCGATGAGCGAGCGCCCCGGCGGCGCCCGGTGCACGGTGAGCGCGCGACCGACGTCGGGCTCGCGCACCGAGAGCACGCGTCGCGCGCCGTCCGGGCGGGGGACGCCGTCGAGGTCGAAGCCCGGCGCGTCTCCCTCGCGCGGGAACATCGCCTCGAGCGCGAAGGGGCCCTCGCTCCGCACCGCGATGACGCGGGTGCGCGGGCGGCCGTCCGGCCCGCGGCCCTCCCGAGCGTAGGCGTAGCGGAAGCCGCCCACGTCCTCGAGGTCGAAGCTCCGGGCGAACACCTCCCAGCGGTCCGAGCCGGCGCGCGCCCCGAGGCACCCGACGAAGCCCTCGCCGTCCTCCTGCCAGCGCGTCACGGGGTCGAGCCAGCTCGGGGCCTCGGCGTCGCGCGGCGCGGCGAGCGCGGCCGCGTCGCGCGGCGCCTCGAGGCAGCTCGCGTAGGCGCCGTCGATCACCCGCTCGAGCGGGGCGTCGGTGAGCACCGAGGACACGCGCACGCGCGCGCCGTTGATCTCGACCACCCGCGGCCCCGCCTCGGGCGTGAGCCGGCTGAGGCCCTCGCCGAGCGCGAGCATCCGCTCGTGGCCCTGCGCGCGGACCCGGCCGATCGTCCACGCGGCGTAGAGCGCGCCGATCGCGACCACCAGCGCCGCGACGCGCCGCCCGCTGGCCCGGGGCTCGCGCCGCCGCCTCACGGCTCCCACTCCTCGTACTCGAGCTCGCCCGCGCCCTGCACGGGGAGCCGCATCTGGCTCTCGAGCAGGTAGGCGCTCTGATCCTCGACGCAGATCAGGCGGCGCGCGAGCGGGACCGAGCACGGGTAGCGGAACGCGACCCGCACCGTGATGAGGTCGTCGGGCTCGGTCGGTTCGGTCTCGTGCCCCGGGAAGGTCACGTCGAGCCGCTCGAGGACCTGAACGGCCTGGAGCGGGAGTCCCTCGCTCCCGATCGCGCCCGCGAGGGTGGCGTCGCCTCGGTCGGCGAGGGGCAGGAGGACGAGCGCGGCCGAGGCCTCGATCTCGGCCCGGCGGGAAGGCGCGAGCGGGCGCGCCAGGCCGGCGCCCAGCTCGCCGGTCTGCGTACCGATGTTCGCGTTCGAGAGGAGGTGCAGAAGGTCCTCCGGCGCGGCCGGCCGGCCGTCGAGCGCGCCGCGCGCCTCGCCCCCGTAGTAGAGCGGGTCGTCGTCGACGATCACCGACGCGGCCCGGGTCGCGCGCACCGCCGCGTGGTGGACGAGGAGCCGCCCGCCGAAGAGGAGCACGAGCTGCGCGACCCCGAGGAAGAGGAGGAGCAGCGGCAGGAACGCCATCAGGAACTCGACGTAGACGACGCCCGAGTCGCCGCGGTCCGCGTCGTCCGGCCGCTCGCTCCGCGGCCCGTCGCTCGGCGGCCCCTCGCTCACGCGCACAGCCTACGCGCCTCGGGTCGACGAAGGAACCGTGCTAGCGTCACGTCATGAGGGCCGCGCGTCACCGCCGCCGCGCATCGCTCGCCGACGAGGAGGGCGCGATCATGCTGGCGGGCGCCTTCATGAGCGTCTTCCTCGTGGGGATGCTCTACTACCTCCTCTCGCTCGCCGACTCGATCTTCCTCCAGGAGACGCTGCAGGACGCGGCCGACGTGAGCGCCTTCGAGGCGAGCGTGACGATGGCCCGCGCGATGAGCTTCATCGCGCTGATCAACACGACCATGGTGAGCCTCACCGCCTCGCTGATGAGCGGGAACATGCTCGTCGTGGCCGGGCTCGTGTGCGCGCAGACCGGCGCGCTGCCCGAGGGCGGGTGCGACAGCTTCCTCGTCCGGATGGAGGAGATCGAGGCGCAGGTCACGCCGCCCCTCCATGACGCCCTGCGCGCGTCGACCGAGGCGGCCGAGGACATCGTCGACACCACCCCGGCCGCGGCCGCCGCTCGGGTCTCGGCCCGCATCGCGGAGGAGCACGGCGAGCTCGTCCACGCGGGGTTCCTCGTCCCGCACGAGATGCCGTTCGAGGCGCAGGGGATGGGCCCGCTCTGCGCGCTCGCGAACCTGTACCAGTTCCGCCTCGTGCAGATCTCGATCGGCCGCGGCCTCACCGAGCAGCTGATCGGCAACCCGTTCCCCCGCGTCGGCCGCAACCTCCCGCAGTGCGAGAACGTGGCGGGCGCCGGCGCGATCGTCGCCACCCCGCCCGACCTGCCGGTGGGCAGCGAGCCTTACCAGCTCCGGGTGGTCATCGTGGGCGACGCGAGCAGGGTGCGGGCGCTCGGCCGCGGGGTCTGGGTCGCGCCCGAGGTGCTCGGCGTCCCGCAGCCGCGCCAGAGCGAGCGGCGCTGGGTGGACGAGCGCGCGCCCGACCGGCTCCTCGTGATGTCGCAGGCCGAGTACTTCAGCGACTGGCGCCTCGCGAACATCCCCGCCGACACGCAGATCAACAGCCTCGAGCAGGAGGCCTTCCGGATGCGCTGGCGCGGCCGGCTGCGGCGCATCCATGTCCCCACGGGGGCGCACCTGGACGGGGCGGCGAGCGCCGCCTGGCGCGACGACTGGATCCGAGACGTGCTCCTCCCGGCGTGCGGGGGAGCCTGCGATGGGCTTGAGAATGCGGCTTTGCAAGCGACGCTGTCTCTCCACTGACGCGCGCTCCCTCGCGGGTGGCTCAGGCACGCGCCGCTCCCGCGGGAGTGGCGCCCGCAACAACGGAGCTCACCGGCTGCTCGCCGACGAGCGCGGGGCCGCGACCACAGAGGGCGTCATCGTCTCGATGTTCCTGATCCTCTGCTTCGCGCTCGCGCTCTTCGTCTACAAGCGCTCGGCGGTCGTGCTCCGCAACACGGCGACGGTCCGCCAGGCGCTCTGGGCGAAGGTGGTGCCGGGGAGCGACGAGGGCGACCTGGACGGCCAGCTCGCCGGCGCCTACCCGACCTACGAGGCGCGGATGCGGGCGCTCGCGCCGGTCTTCGAGCCGTACCACGACACGGTGCGGGTCGACGTCCAGCGCGAGGAGCGCGACGACGCCTTCGTGACCAGCCCCTACATGGGCGCGCGCGAGCTGCGCTTCCGCGCCGAGCTGAGCACCGTCGCCAACGAGACCCCGGAGACGCCCGAGGACGACCTCGTGCTGGGGACGGTCGACACGTGGTGCCGCGTCAGCGAGGTGTGCGACCCTTCGCAGGCGTTCGGCTTCATCTCGGGAGGGCTCTGAGATGCGGCTCAAGCGCGACGGTGAGAGGGCAGGGCGGCCCGACGAGGAGACCGTCGGCGAGGACCGCGAGGGCGCGGTGTACACGGAGTACACGGTGCTCCTGGTCCTCGTCGCGCTCGTCATGTCGGTGGCGATCGCGGCGCTCGGCGTGCCCTTCGTCCACTACTTCCGGACGGTGCAGGAGCTCGTCTTCGCGCCGCTCTCCTGAGCGCTACATCACGCAGCCCATGGGGACGAGCGCGCCGCCGTCGCAGCGGGCGAGGCGGTAGCCCGCGCAGCCGCCGTCGGTGGTGAGGGCGGTCTCCCCGTCGCAGAAGTCGAAGCCGAAGGTGGACCGGCAGGTCGCGGCGCCGGCCGGGCAGGTCGCGCGGCACATGTAGCCGATCTCCTGGGCGCCGGCGCAGCGGTCGCCACCGTCGCAGGCGTTGCAGACCTGGAAGCAGCCGTTGAGGCCGCAGGTGCCGAGGGTGTACTCGGTGCAGCTGTCGTCGCAGCCGGCGTCGCAGTCCTCGAACCCGAGGCGGTCTCCGCCGTGCTCGACCGCCCAGCTCATCGCGGCCTCGCCCACGGGATCGAACTGGTTGTCGATGTGCCAGCGCATCATCGAGTTCTCGCAGGGGCGCGCGACGTCGTTCGAGCACGCGCTCGCGGGCTCGACGAAGGCCCCGACCACCCCGCCCGAGGCGCCGCCGCAGTCCCGACCCGCGTAGACCTGACCGTCGCTCGCCGCGCAGAACCACGAGGGGTCTGCGAAGGGCGCGAGGTTCGGTCCGGCGACCTGGAAGGTCCCGTCATCGCAGTTCGCGGTGTCGGCCGCGGCGTACTGGTACTCGTCCCGCAGGTGCCCGATCGCGTGGCCGAGCTCGTGGGCCAGCACGTAGGCCATGTCGGACGCGCTCCCGCACTCGGTGAGGGCGCCGTAGCGGCCGCCGATGTAGGCGACGCCGCTGCAGGTGCCGCCCGCGCCGACCGCGACGATCTTGTCGGCCGGCGGCAGCCGGCGGCTGTGGTCCTCGAGGTTCGCGACCCAGTCGAGGACCGCGTCGCGATCGTCGGAGTTGGGCGCGGTGGCCTGGTACGAGCACGCGGTGCGCAGCAGGGTGAAGCCGACCTGGCCCTCGTTCTCGCGGTACCAATCGACGTTGTCGTGCATCTGCGTGACCACGTCGGTCATGTACTGCTCGAACGCGTCGGGGTCGGTCCAGCCGAGGGGGACGAAGAGGACCCTCACGCCGTCGCCGGCCACGAGCTCGACCTCGCCGCCGTCCCACGGCGCCTCCGGCACGCACGCCTCGTCCTGACAGTCGCCGATCACGCCGCTGCAGAACTGGTCCTCGCCGCAGCTGTCGGCGCCGAGGACGCGGGCGCAGAGGCCCTCGGCCCGACCGGCGACGTCGTCGTTGACGATGAGCGGGCTGGCCGCGCTGCCGGTGTCGTCGACCTGGACGAGCTCGTCGAACACGCGGGACGTGCCGTCGGGGCCGACGATGGAGATGCGCAAGGGGACCTCGGCGCGGCCGTCGTAGGGGAACGCGAGGAAGTGGATGGTCGAGTCGATGGGCTCGGCCGCGCCGCGGATCGCGTCGGGGCCGCTGAAGTCCTCGGAGATGCGGAAGTACGGGACGTAGCGGTGGCCGGACCAGGTGACCTCGTCGCCGGCGAGGACCTCCAGGAGGAGCTCGCCGTGCTCGGTCGGCCGGCCGCGGCGGGCCGTGCCCTCGGGGAAGCGCTCGGTGGCGAGCGACAGGAGCTCGCCGTCGCCGGAGACCTCGAGGCGTACGACGAGCTCGTCGCCGGTGGGGGTGAGCTCGGGCGGGTTGGTGCAGGCCGCGAGGGCGAGGGCGGCGAGGAGCGCGCGGCGGGAGGTGCGTGACGTCATGTTGCGCGACGGTAGTGCAGATCGCGTGCCGGGATCCCGAGGGGTCGGCGGCGCCCGCTCGCTCGACCGGTTGCGGAGTGATTCCCGGGGTGTTCACGCTGCGCCCGACGAAGCGGGCGCGCGCGACCCGAGGCGGCGGCCGGAGCGCGGAGCGTGCTCCGCTCCAATCGCCTGGCCACCCGACTGGCTCACTCGATGCGGATCGGCACCTGCGGCCCGGCGTCCCGGCGCGCCGGGTGGCGCCGCCTCCGTCGACCGGACGCGACGGGCGGCGCGAGGACCTGATCGAACACGAACAGCTCGTCGTGATCGGGCACGTCGAAGGAGCGCGCGGGGTTCCGGGGCAGCAGGTCGGGGAGGTGCTCGGTGCTCAGGGTCACCTCGAGCGGCGCGTGGGGCTCGAGCCGCAGCGCGAGGTGGGCGAGCCCGGACGGGTCGGTCCGCGCGCGCTCGAGGCCGTTGACGAGCACCGGCACGTCCTCGTGCCCGCGGACCCGCACGAGCAAGGCGACGTCGCGGGTCCGCGGCGGGCACTCGACCTCGACCCGCACCCGGCGGAGCGACGCCTGGTCGCCGAGGGCGCGCATCCGCTGGAGGACCACCGGGCGGAGCGCGCCGGGCTCACGCATCCCGTCGGGGCACTCCACCGCGAGCGGGAGCTGACGCCCCTCCTGCCCTTGGAGGTCGACCTCGAGCGCGCCCGTCGCGTCGGTCGCGCCGACCGCGCTCGCGCCGACCGAGACCTGGGCGCCCTCGACCGGCGCGCCCTCGGACCGCACCTCGAAGCGATACGGGAAGCGCTCGACGGCGGGGGTCTCGTCGCAGGCGGTCGCCGCGAGCGCCGCGAGGCCCGCGAGCGCGAGCGTCACCCTCACGGCGCGTCCGCCTTCTGCGCGAGCACCTCGGCCATCACCGCCAGCTCCGGGCGATCGGGGTGCGACGCGGCGAGCCCGCGGTAGGCGCGCGCGGCCTCCGCGAACCGCCCTCGGATCGCGAGGTCGGCTGCCTCCGGGAGCGACAC
>JAUHXR010000486.1 GCA_030426845.1 Polyangia bacterium
AGTGGGCGAGGCGGGCGGCGCGCATGGAGGCACCGTAGACGCTTTTCACGACGGATCGAAACGGGTTCGACGCGCTCAGAAGCTGAAGGGCGGAGGCGAGCTCGAGCCGCCCGAGCCGCTCGAGCGACGGCGACGGCGGCGGCGAGACGCAGGAGCCTCGGCCGGCGCGGCCGCCTCCTGCGCGGGGCGCGCCTCCGTCGGGGCGGGGCGAGGCTCCGGCGCCGCGGGCCGCGCCTCCACCGGCGCGGGGCGAGCCTCCACCGGAGCCGGGGGCGGCGCGGCGACCGGGGGTGCCTCGGCGACCTCGGGCGCGGCCTCGGGCTCGCCGCGCCGCGCGCGACGCCGGGATCCGCGCGACGACGCCGACTCCGTAGCCTCCTCCGGCCCAGGCGGCTCGGGCGCCTCGACCTCGGCCTCGGCCACCTCGACCTCGGGCGCCTCGACCTCGGGCGCCTCGACCTCGGGCGCGGGGGCCTGCGCCACCGGCTCTCCGGCGAGGCGGACCTCGGGCGCCTCGGCGAACCCGTCCAGCGGCTCCGCCTCATCCGGCTCCTGCCCCTCGGCCAGCTCCTGCCCCTCGGCCAGTTGCTCGTCCGGCGCGCCCGGCGGCTCGGCCGCGACCGAGGGCGCGTCGACCTCGGGCTCACCGCCACCGAGCGCGATCGCGGCGATCCCGATCATCACCCCGAGCCCCGCGACCAGGCTCACCCCCAGCGCCAGCCCGCGCCCGCGCGACGGGGCGACCGGCACGCGGGGTGGCTCCGAGACCTGGCCGAGCGCCGTCTCCGCGAGCTGGAACGGCTCCGACTCCGACGGGGGGAGCGTGACCGTCTCGCGCACGCTCGCCGCGGTCAGGCGCTCGTTGACCTTCGGATCCTGGAGCACCGCCTCGAGCCGCGTGCGCAGCTCGGTCGCCGAGCCGAGGCGCGCGTCGCGGGGCTTCACGAGGCACGCGTCGACGAGCGCCTCGAGCCGCGGATCGATCCCCGGCGCCCGCGCGCTCAGCCGCGGGTGAGGCTCCGCCGCGGCCTTGAGCATCAGCGCCACCGGGCTCTCGTCGTCGAACGGCGGGGCGCCGCCGAGGACCTCGTAGAGCATCACCCCGAACGCCCAGAGGTCGGTGCGGTGGTCGACCTCGACCGGCTTCAGCGCCTGCTCGGGGCTCATGTAGAGCGGCGTGCCCATCGTCACGCCGGTCGCGGTGACGTTCTTGGCGTTGAGGCTCCGCGCGATCCCGAAGTCGACGAGCTTGACCGTGATCGCGCCGTCCGGGCCGCGCGCGAGGAAGACGTTCTCCGGCTTGAGGTCGCGGTGGATGATCCCGCGGGAGTGCGCGAGCTCGAGCGCCGGGAGGATCGCCGCGAGCCAGCGCACCGCCTCGGCCCGGCTGGGCGGCGGGTTCGCGTCGAGGGCCGCCTGCAGGTCGGTCCCGTCGAGCAGCTCCATGACGAGGTAGAGCAGGTCGAGCTCCGGGTCACGCCCCGCGTCGACCACCTCGACGACGTTCGGGTGGCGGAGCTCCGAGGCGAGCTGAACCTCGCGGAGGAAGCGCGCGCTCGCCTCCGGATCTCGCGCGAGGTCGCGGCTCATCGCCTTGAGCGCGAGGCGGCGCTTGGTCAGCTCGTGCACCGCCTCGTAGACGACGCCCATCGCGCCGGCCCCGAGGGTGCGGACGATCCGGTACTTCCGGTCGACGACGGTGTCTGGTCGCAGATCGCTCAGGGCCTGGCCTCGTCCCGGAGCATACCGACCCGCGGCGGCCCCTTCACTCCTCGTCCGCGATCGGCAGCCGCTCCTTCACCGCGGCCAAGATCGTGTCGAGGCGCCCCCCCTTGTCGAACACCGCCTCCACCCCGGGCGGCCGGCGCACCGGGCTCGAGGTCACCATCAACACCGGCGGCGGCTCGGGCGCGAAGCGCGTCGTGATCAGCGCGGCGAGCTGGCGCCCGTCGATCATGGGCATGTGGAAGTCGGTGATCACCAGCGCTGGCCGATGATCGATGCACGCCTCGAGCGCCTCGAAGCCGTCGGCGCGCGCGATCACCTCGTAGCCCACCCGGCGCAGCGAGCGCTCGAGGACGGCGCGCCACACCGGGTCGTCGTCGCACACCACGACGCGTGGCCGCGAGGGCTCGGCGTCGGGATCCTCCGCACAGCGCTCCGCCACCTCGCCGACCGTGGCCGAGGCCGAGAGTGTGTCGAAGGGGCGCTCGAGCCCCTCGGGCACCGCGGCGCCCCAGAACACCAGCCGGGTGTGCAGCGGCGCCGAGCGCTCGATCGTGTCGAGGACCGGCCCGCCCAGCGTCGGCGCGTCCGCGCAGACCACAACCGTCAGCTCGCGGCTCGAGGCGGCGTCGATCTCGGCCAAGAGCTGGAACGTGTCGGTCACCTGCGTCAGCCGAGCGCCGCCGCGCAGGCGCGCGGCCAGGCGGGGCCCGCGCGAGGCGTCGGGGCTGAACAGCACCACCTGTCGCGCCGGGACCTTGGGCGTCTGCCGCCGCACGCCGCTGCCCGAGGCGCCGTCGGGCGCGAGCACCGGCTCGAGCGCGGCGATCGTCCGTTCGGCCGTCGCCGCGTCGGTGTCCTCCTCGATCGCCTGCGCGAGCGGGCCGCCGACGAACAGGCGCGCCCCGATCGGCTCGTCGGGGATCGCCGCGATCCCTGCCGCCCGGAGCGCCGCCCGCAAGACGCTGCGCGCGCGCAGCGGAGGCAGGTGCGCGTCGAGCACCTCGAGGAACGCCCGCTCCAGCCCGGAAGGGGACGCCAACGCCTTCGACCCCGCCATTGGATTAAGATACCCAAGCTGCGCGCGCTCGCCCAGGGTGCCCCTCCCGGTTCGGTCGATTTTCACGCCGTCGACGCATCGGGCCACACGTCAACGCGTCGATCGCGCAGCGTCGGACACACAGCGCCGGTCACACAGCGCCGGTCACACAGCGCCGGTCACACAGCGCCGGTCACACAGCGCCGGTCACACAGCGTCGGTCACACAGCGTCGGTCGCGCGGCGTCGGTCACGCAGCGCCGGTCACGCAGCGCCGGTCGCGCAGCGTCGATCACACAGCGTCGGTCACGCGGCGGCGCTACCCCTGCCGCAGGAGCCGCAGGAGCGTCGCCGCGTCGCTCTCGGGGACCGTGCTCGTGACCCCCGGCCCGGGCGTGCCGCCGATGTCTGCGAGCGGGCTCGGGTCGAGGATCACCACGTCCGGCGCGTCGGCGCCGAAGCGGGTGGCGATCAGCGCGGCGAGCTGGTGCCCATCGAGCGCCGGCATCTCGCGCGCCGCGATCACCACCGCCGGGAGCTCGTCGATGCAGCGGTCGAGGGCCGCGAAGCCGGTGCCCGTCTCGAACACGTCGTGTCCCGCGTCGCGGAGGGTCTGGGCGAGCGGCTCGCGCACCGCGGGGTCGCCGTGGGCGAGCACCACCTGGCGCGCCGGTCCGGCCCCGGGGACGGGCGCCGGGATCAGGTCCGCGCAGGCCTCGAGGATCTCGTGGGGCGCCGCGTCGCCGATCCGACGCCACGTCAGCTCGGGGAGCTGCGCGCGGCGCTCGGGCAGGGTGCCGCGCTTGCCGAACTGCACGATCGTGGTCGTGGGCGGCATGACCCGCGCGAGGGTGGCGAGCGACGACGGGCGGATCGACGGCATCTCGTCGTCGAGGAGCAGGATCAGCGGGGTGGTCAGGTAGCGCTGCGAGGACTGCAGCAGGCCGAACATGTCGTAGGCGGCGACCACCTTGGTGCGTTCGCCGAAGCTCGGCAGCAGGCCCTCGACGAGGTGACGGTCGGGCGAGGCGATGAGGACGACGCACTCCGCCGCCGCCGGCCGGGTCAGCGACTCGCGCCCGCGCCGGCGCACCCCGCTGCTCGGCGTGCGCCGCAGGAACGCGGGCGACAGGTCCTGCATGACCGCTTCGGCCGCCTCCTCGCCAAGCGCCTCGAGCACCGCGAGCTTCAGCGGGCCGCAGGCGAACCCGCCGAAGCCCGCCTCGTCCTCCGGCATCTCCTCGAGGCCTGCGGCGGCCAGAGCGTCCATGATCAGACGACGTGCCACCGCGGGGCTCGCGAGGCGACCCACCGCCTCGAAGCACAGCCGCGCCATCGGCCCCGCGGACGGCAGGGCATGCTGCGGTCCCTTCGCCACGATCGAAATCCTACGCCTCGACGGGCATCTTCACCAGAGGGATAGGCAATTTGTCGCTCTGCCCTCCTGGCCCCTGAGCTCGTGGTCGATCGCCGCGAGTCACCGGGCCGCGAGGACGCGAGTGACGACGTGGAATTCCCGAAGGAAGTTGGAGGGCTAGCGGCGCCGCCAGGAGACGTGGAATGACGGCGCGGCACTGAACGTACGCTCCCTGCCGAGCCAGGACCGCCACCGGGTGAGGGTGCAGCCGCCGATCGCGAGGGAGGTGAAGAGCCGGGAGATCGCGGTTGCCGGGCGTCCGGGGCGGATGGGCCGGCGCGCGCGCAGCCTGCGTGAAGGAGCCGAGCCCGGATGCCCGTCGTCGACTGCTTCGACCTCACCGCGAGTCGCTCTACGCCGCGCGCTCCG
>JAUHXR010000109.1 GCA_030426845.1 Polyangia bacterium
CGCCCTGATCCTCGCCCTCGCTGGCGGACTCGTCCTCGCCGGCTGCGAGTGCGACGCCAGCCCGGACACCCCCGACGGGAGCCGCCCCGACGCAGGCGACGACGCTGGCCCCGACCCGCGCTGCGCGGAGGGTGAGGACACCGACTTCGACGGGCTCGACGACGCGACCGAGTGCGCCCTCGGCTACGACCCGACCAACCCCGACATGGACGGCGACGGGGTGCGGGACGGCGTGGAGCACAACTACCCGCGCGCCTGCGTGGCGAGCGACCCGGCGATGCAGCGGCGCGAGCCCCTCCCGGCGTGCATGACCGACGCCGACTGCGGGGCCGGCGAGGCCTGCGTGGGCCTCGACCCGAACAACCCGGACAGCGACGGCGACGGCGTCGGCGACGGCCTCGAGGACACCAACTTCGACGGCATGATCGACCCCGGCCGCGGCGAGACCGACCCCCGGCTCACCGACACCGACGGCGACGGCGAGCCGGATGGCATGGAGGGCATCGCGGTCTGCCGGCCCGACGGTCTCGCGATGCCCGACCTCGTCGGCGTCCCGATGGCGATGGTGCAGCTCGCGCTCGACAACGAGTGGGGCGCGCCACGCGGCGCGCCGATGGCGGGCGGCGCGGGCCTGACCTTCGACGACGCGACGGCCGAGGTGGCCGCCCTCGCCTACGAGCGCCCCGCCGCGGGCGCGGACGTGGTGGCCGAGGCGACCGCGGTGGAGGCCGCCCTCTCCTCGGGCGCGGGCGGCGCGGTCACCGGCGTCCTCGTCGGGCGGAGCGTCACCACCCACGACGGCCACGCCGCGATCACGTCGTTCTACCGCGTGGTGCCGTCGCCGATGGGCAGCGCGGCCGCGGCCCGTGACGGCGCGGCGGCCTCGCTGATGGGCGGCGCCCCCGAGCCGAGCACCGAGAGCTGGCGCGACGTCGCCGAGCTGTACCTCGAGGTCACGACCGTCTTGAACGCGATGACGATGCGCACCTCGGTCGTCGCCGCCTTCGCGCCGTCGGACGCGTTCGACGACGCGACCCGGCAGACCGCGATCCGCGTCCGCGACCTCACCAACGCGACGGGCCTCGCCGAGAGCGGGCGGACCCTCGGGTTCAACTGCGAGCTCTTCGACACGACCCGCGACGCGCGCGCCGACTTCCTCTGGCTCGTGGACACGTCCGGCTCGATGAACGGCGACCAGGAGAACCTCGGCCGGGTCGCGGGCGACTTCTTCGACTCCCTCACCCTCGCCGGCGTCGACTTCCGCGTCGGCGTGTTCGACGCGTACTCGCGCAACCCCGTCGACCTCGACACGCCGGGCTTCGCGTTCATCAACGGCACCGACCCGATGGGCGCCCAGCAGCTCCAGTTCGAGGTGACGCGGGCGGCCTACATGGGCATGGCGGCGGACACCTTCACCCCCTACCCCTCTCCGCGGAGCGGCGAGGAGCCGGTGGCCACCGGCGTCACCGTCGTCGAGGCCTTCGAGGCGCAGGCCGCGGCTGGCTCCACCGACCCCGACCGGACCCTCCGGCCCGAGACCCAGGTCGTCGCGATGTTCGTGACCGACGAGCCGGGGACGAACGACGACGGGCGCTACTTCAGCACCGACGCCGGACGCTGGGGTGCGACGCCCGAGGCGCGCATCGCGGGCGCGACCCAGTTCTACACCGACCGGGACATCCTCGCGTTCGGCCTCATCAACGACTACGGCGAGATGTGCCCGGCCCAACGGGATTTCCCGAAGTGCACCGTGCTCGGGACGGGCGGCGCGTTCATCCCGATCACCACCGCGACGCCGGACGAGGTGCGGATCGCGATGGACCGCATCGTGGAGGCGGTCGCCGGCGCGGCCTCGAGCTACGTCTTCGCGACCACGCCGATCAGCGCGACCATCCGCGTGATGCTGAACGGCGTCGAGGTCCCGCGCTCCCGCGCCGACGGCTTCGACTACGACGGCGCCTCGAACTCGATCGTGTTCCGCGGCGCGACCCACCGCCCGACGATCGGCTCCGAGGTCGTGGTGAGCTACCGCATCTGGGGCCGCGGGGTGATGTAGCGCCTCAGGTCGCGACGAGGCCGGGGAGGGGCCCCTGCGCGAGCTCGGGGTCTCCGAACTCCGTCTGGTCGGTGAGCCCGAACGCGTGGCACATCGACACCCAGAGCTGGTTGTTGGTCGCGCCTTCGTAGGTGAGGAAGCGGTTGGGGGCGATCCCCGCCGCGGCGCCCCCGCCGATCACGTAGGGCATGTTGGTCCAGCGGTGGTTGTTGGCGCGGCTGAGCTCGGTGCACCAGATCACGACGGTGTGATCGAGCAGCGTGCCGTCTCCCTCGGGCACCGCCTTGAGCGCCGTCAGCAGCCGCGCGAACTTCCCTGCCTGCCAGCGGCTGATCTCCGTCAGGGAGTCTTGCACCGGGCTGGAGTCTGGGGCGTGCGACATGCTGTGGACGTTGTCGCTGTGCCCAAGCCAGGTGTAGCGCAGCGGCCCGGGGCCGCGTGACCACTGGAGAAGGCCGAAGCGCGTGAGGTCGCACGCGAAGGCCTGGACCATCAGGTCCTGCATGAGGTCGCCGACCAGCGGGTAGTTGGCGTTCGCGAGGTGGTCGAGCCGCGGCGCCATGCCCGGCGCGATGCACACCGCGCCGCCCGGAGGCTCCACCGGAGCCAACCGCATCTCCACCTCCCGCAGGGCGGCGGCGTGCGCCTGGAGCTTCTCTCGGTCCACCGCACCGAGGCGGCGCTCGAGGCGCCCGAGATCCTGGTGAACGACGTCGAGCACGCTCCGGCGATCGGCATGCAGACGATCGACCTCTTCGCGCCCGCCGGCGACGCTCGCCCCGAACAGCCGGGAGAACGCCGACGCCGGGTCGTGGTCGGGCGTCACGGGCATGTTCACCCCCGCGTAGGAGACGCGGCCCTGGAGGTTGCTGCCGGTCGTGACCTGGACGCCGAGCGTCAGCGATCGAAACCGCGTCGCGTCGCCAAGCCGGCTCGCGAGGTGCTGATCGATCGACGGCCCGCTGGGCCAGCCGCCCGTGTCGGGGCCGCCCCCGCTGAAGAGCGTCCCGTACTGGAGGGGCGCCCCCGTGAGCGCGGTGCCGTTGCCGTTCGGGTGCCCCCCCACGAACGGGCCCTTGCGGTACGCGAGGTTGTCGACGCCTTGCAGGAATACACAATCTTCTTTGACCCCGGCGTCCGCGAGCGGCTCGAGGATCGACCGGGGCCGGAGGATGAAGTCGGACTCCGTGCCCGCGGGCCCCCAGAGGCCGTTGCTGTAGTCGCGCGCGGCGATCCCGGGGCGCGTGAAGCTCACCAGGAACCGCAGGGGGTAGCCGTCGTCCGCGTGGCTGGGGAGCAAGGGCACGAGGGGACCGAGCACCGACGCCGCGGTCGCCGCCGCCGCGCCGCCCAGGAAGCGGCGCCGAGAGATTCGCTTCATCACCATGTCTTCACTCCGTCGCCCGGTGGTAGAGGAACGCATCGGTCTGGGTCAGCGCGACCATGAGCTCGCGGATGTTCCACCCCGACTCCTGGAACCGCTCGTAGGCCTCGGCCCGCGAGCACGCGTCCTCGGCCGCGTCGCCGCGCGCGAGCGCATAGCGGAACCACTGCGTCACGTAGCAGCGGCGCACCTGGTCGCTCTGCGCGAGGGCTGCGCCCAGCTCCCGCGCGCCATCGAACGCGCCGTCCGCGTCGTCCGTGTAGAGGAGCTCGCCCGTCGCGTCGATCGGCCGCGCGCCCTCGGTCGTTCGGTAGCGTCCGATCGGATCGAGCTCCTCGAACGCGAAGCCGATCGGGTCCATCAGCTCGTGGCATCCGCGGCACGCGGCCTCGCTCCGGTGCGCGTCCAGCTGCTCGCGCAGCGTCGCGTCGGGGCCGACGTCGGGCAGCGTGATGTCTACGTTGTTGGGCGGCTCCGGGAGCGACGTGCACAGGAGCCGCTCGCGGATGAGCTTGCCGCGCAGGGTCGGAGAGGTGCTGTTCGCGTGGCTGTGGGTCGCCATCACCGCGGGGAGCGTCAGGACGCCGCTCCGGGCAGACCCGGTCTCGACCCGGGGCAGACCCTCGAATCGCTCCGCGTCCGAGGCAGGCGTCACGCCGTAGATCGCCTCGAGCGGCGCGGGCACGAGGCTGAAGTCGGCGGTCAGCAGGGTGTCGAGCGAGCCGTCGGTGAAGTGGGTGACGAAGTAGCTGAACGCCTCCGTCTCCTGGAGCATCTCCTGGAGCATCTCCTGGAGCATCGCCTCCACCGTCGCCTCGTCGTAGCCCGCAAAGAGCGTCTCGTCCTTGGCCGACTCACGGAGAGCGTCCACACCGAGCCACTGGCGGTGGAAGCTCGCCACCGTGTCGCGCGCGCGCGGGTCCTCCAGCATCCGGCGAGCCTGGTCCGCCACCTCGTCGGGGGTGTCGAGGCCCCCGGTCTCGGCCGCGTCGAGCAGCGGATCGTCGGGGATGGAGGCCCAGAGGAAGAACGAGAGCCGCGAGGCGAGCTCGAACGGCGGCACCGGCACCACGCCCTCCGGCTGCGCCTCCACGCGAAGCTCGACGTGGTAGAGGAAGCTCGGCGACTGCAAGATCGCTTGCGTCGCGAGCTCCACGCCGTGGGCGAAGCTGACCTCGGCGCCGCGGTCGTACAGGCCCAGGAGGGCGTCCCGCTCCTCCGCGGTGACGGGCCGCCGGAACGCGCGCCGGGCGAGTCCGTCCAAATACTGAGCGGCGCAGTCGCGCGTGCCGGCGAGGGACGGCTCACAGGGAGGCGCCTCGTCGAGCCCGGCCGCGGAGCGCGCCGCGATCGACTCCGCCGCCATGAGGTATCGCTCCACCTGGAGCTCGCCCACCGGAGTGAGGTTGTTGTGGAAGCCGCCGACGTCATCGTCGGGCGAGAACCCTCGCGCGGGCCCGTCGACGACCCCGAACAGATCACGGATCGCGTGCTCGTATTCCTCGCGGGTGAGTCGCCGGAGCGGCGGCTCACCGACATCCCGCGTCGGCCCGCCGCACGCCTCCGCGGGTCCCCCGCCCCGGTGCCGCCGATCAGGTTCCTCGAGGACACCCGTGCAGCCCACGAGGACCAGGGCGATGAGAAGCCAGCGCGTCATGGGGACGCCGGCAGCAAGCGCCGTGCCCTCGCCATCGGCGGAGGACGGTGAGAGTGGCGGCCGGGCCGAGGGCGATCGGAGCACGACCCGCTCCGCGACGTCGACGCTTCGCGACACTACGGCGCCGCGCGCGGGTGAGGCATCATTCGGGGGCATTGAGCCACCCGAGCCAGATCGGCGCCTACCGCATCCTCGAGCTCATCGCGCGCGGCGGGATGGCCGAGATCTACCGCGCGCGGCACCCGGACTCGCACGACAAGGACCTCGCCCTCAAGGTCATCCGCGCGGAGGTCGCGGGTGACCCGGAGGTGCGGGACATGTTCCTCTCGGAGGCCCGGGTCGCCCTCGCGCTCAGCCACGCCAACGTGGTGCAGACCTTCGAGGTCAGCCGCCACGGAGACACGATCGTGCTCGCGATGGAGCACGTGGACGGGCTCGACGTGGCGCGGCTCCTCCACGCCCACCGCACCCAGCGCGGCGCGCCGATCCCCTGGCGGCACGTGCTGCTCATCGTCGCGGACGCGCTCCTCGGGCTCGACTACGCGCACCGCTCGCGCGGCCCCGACGGCCGCCACCTCGCGCTCGTCCACCGCGACGTCAGCGCGGGGAACATCCTCGTCTCGACCGGCGGCGACGTGAAGGTCGCCGACTTCGGCGTCGCGCTCAGCAACGTGCGCCAGCACCGCTCGGTCGACGGGATGCTCAAGGGCAAGCTCGCCTACATGTCACCCGAGCAGGCGCGCGCCGAGCCGCTCGATCCGCGCACCGATCTCTACAGCATGGGCGTGGTGCTCTACGAGCTCACCACCGGCAAGCGGCCCTTCGCCGGCTCTGGCCCCGCGATCATCCCGGACCTCGTCACCGGCCGCTTCCCGCGCCCGAGCGAGCTGCGACCGGACGTCCCGCCCGGGCTCGAGGCGATCATCCTCCGCGCGATGGCCACCCAGCGCGTGGACCGCTTCGACAGCGCGGCCCAGATGTCGGACGCGCTGCGGGACCTCGCGTTCGACGAGGGCATCGTACCTTCCCACATCCACCTCGGCGAGCTGGTCGCGCGCCTCACGAAGGACGCGCGCGCGTCGATCCCGCCCGGCGGCCCCGGCCCCGACCAGACCCGCCGCGACACGCCGTTCTCGAAGCGCGAGGACTGATCCGTCAGCGACGCGCGACGAGGCGCGCCGTGTGCTGACTGTGCGGCACGTCGCGCCACGCCTCGTCGTAGCGCTCCACGGTCAGCCCCGCGGCGAGCCGCCGCACCTCTCCCGGCTCGGCAAGCCAGCGTCGGCTCGGGCGGGCGTGGCGCTCGAGGTTGACCGTCGTCGGGTGCTCGACCACCAGCCACCCGCCCGGCGCGAGCGCGTCACGCAGCCGCGGGCCGAGCTCCGGCGCGCGGAACGCGAACATCGTGATCACGTCGTAGGGCGCGCCCGGCAGCGCGGGCGCCTCGTCCAGGTCGAGCACGACGGTCCGGACCCGTGGGTGCGCGATGCGCGCGAGCCCGACCTCCGACACGTCGACCGCCGTCACATCGAGCCCGCGCTCGGCGAGCCACCGCGCGATCCGCCCGCGCCCCGCCGCGACGTCGAGCGCGCGCCCAGCCTGCGGCAGCACTAGGTTCTCCAGCCACCCCGGCGCCGCCGAGGGCCCGCCCGCCTCGGCGTGCAGCCGATCCCACTTCGCGCGATCCGCCTCGGTCATCGTGAGCTGGTGTAGCCCGACGGCTCGTGGGCGCCCACACGGCTCGTGCGGCGGGCCGCCATAGCGAGTCGTTGTGTTTGCCATAGCTGGCCTGGATCGGTCTCACGCGTCAGGGTCCGCCTCGATCTCCGTGTCTCTCGACGAGGGTGGGCGACGAGCGTGAGCGCGATGACAAGGACGTGTGGGTTCTGCGGGGACGGCGAGCTGCGACCGTCGGATCACCAAGCCCTCCGCGGAGGCGGAAGCGAGACGACCTGGACGTGCGACGATTGCGGCCTGAGCGTCAAGATGCTCAGCCCCTTCGCGCGCTTGGTCATGGGTCTTTGCGCGTTCGGCATGCCGGCGGGGGTCCTCTACTCCATCGTCGCCCACGGGACAGCCGGGGACAGAGGGTGGGTGGCCCTCTTGTTCTCGTGCCTGTCTGCGGGGCTGATCTTCCTCTTCGTGCGGGACACACGCCGGCAGCGGCGCCACCCTCCCAAGCCGAGCTGAGGACGAGGGTCGTCGGCGAGGGGCCGCCGCGCTCCCGTGTCTCGACACCCCGCCCCACGCTGGCGTGAGACGCGGGCTCTCGCGCATACTGTTTGGCGATGACCCCCAAGACTGCTTTCACCGCGGGCCTCGCCGCCCTCGCGCTCATGGCGCTCCTCCCGGGCTGCGGCCCGACGACCTACCAGTTCGCGGGCACCGGCCAGTCGGTCGGTGTCGACGCCAAGCTCGAGGTCAACGACATCGAGGGCGGCAACCGCGAGCTGCGGCTCGAGCTGAACCACCTGCCCCCGCCCGGGCGCCTCGGCGGCGGGCTCACGGTCTACGCCATGTGGGTGATCCCCAGCGGCCAGTCGCCGCAGCTCGCGGGCTACGTCGAGTTCGACGAGGGCTCGCGCCGCGGCACCGCCCGCGCCACCACCCCCGCGCGCCGCTTCCAGGTGCGCGTGACCGCCGAGCGCAACCGCACGGTCGCCGCGCCCTCCGAGCACGTCGTCGCGCGCCAGGCGGTGAACTGACCGACGTAACGCGCGCCCGGGCGCCGCGTACCCTGCGCATGCGCAACGCCCTCCTCTCCCCGCTCCTCGGCCTCGCGCTCCTCGCGTGCGGCGGCGATCCCCTCGCCGAGGCGCAGGCGCCGGTCCCCGCCGGTGATCGCGAGCGCCCGAGCCGCTTCGCCGATCCCCCGGTCGGCGAGCGCCTCACCCTCGACGACGCGGAGTGGCACCGGCGGCTGACCGCGGACGAGTACCACGTGCTCCGCGAGGAGGGCACCGAGCGCGCGTTCACCGGGCGCTTCCACGACCACCACGCGCACGGCCTGTACCGCTGCGCGGGCTGCGGCGCGCCGCTCTTCCTCTCGCAGCACAAGTTCGACTCGGGCACCGGCTGGCCGAGCTTCGACCGCGCGATCGAGGGACGCGTCCGGGAGGTCGCCGACCACGCCTACGGCATGGTGCGCACCGAGGTCGAGTGCGCGCGCTGCGGCGGTCACCTCGGCCACGTCTTCGACGACGGGCCGCGCGACACCACCGGCAAGCGCTACTGCATCAACTCGATCTCGCTCGACTTCGAAGCGCGCCCGCGGTAATCGGCGCGGCGTCATGACACGCACGCACGAGCATCGGGTCCAGATCTACTACGAGGACACCGACCACTCGGGCGTCGTCTACCACGCGAACTACCTCAAGTACTTCGAGCGCGCGCGCGAGCACATGCTCGGCACCCAGGAGCTGGTGCGCCTCCTCGAGGAGGACGGCGTGGGCTTCGTCGTCTACAAGGCCGAGCTCACCTACAAGGCGGGCGCGCGCTTCGGCGACGACGTCGCCATCCGCTCGACGGTGGAGCTCGAGAGCCCCTACCGCGCGGTGTTCAAGCAGGACGCCTACCGGCGCGACGAGCTGCTGGTGGCCGGCGTCGTCCAGCTCGTCTGCGTCGACGCGCAGCAGAAGCTCGTGAAGATCCCGGACACCGTCGTCCGCGTGATCGACGGCTGAGCCGTCGGCTACGGCGCGGTGAGCTCGCGGATCCAGCCGTCGTAGGCGTCGCCCGCGATCAGCGGCAGGTCGGTGTGCCCCGCCCCCTCGACCCGCTCCACCCGCGGCTCGAGCGCGGCCGCGGCCTCGCTCAGCAGCGCGACGTGCCGCACCTCGATGATGCGGTCCTCCTCGCCGTGCATCATGAGGACGCGACCGCCCGTGAGCTCGGCCGCCCGCGCGCAGTTGTCGAGCGCGAGCCGCGTCGCGAAGTGCCCGGGCACCCGCACGCCCGCGCCGTCCTGCAGGAGATCCTCGGCCGAGCACCACGCGGCCTCGCTCATCAGGCCGGCGACCTCCGGGGCCTCGCCGCGATCCGCGCGCGCGGCCAGCTCGTAGGTCGGGGCGCCGCCGAGCGAGTAGCCGTAGAGCCAGCGGCGCCCCACGCCGGGCTCCTCCGAGAGGCGCTCGAGCGCGGCCTGGGCCGCCGCGAAGACCTCGGGCTCCCCCGGGCTGCCCTCGCTGAGGCCGAAGCCCGGGTAGTCGTAGATCATCACGTGGAAGCCGAGCGCGTAGAGCCGCTCCACGCGATCCCAGTAGAGGCCGAGGTTGCCGGTGTTGCCGTGGCTGTAGAGGATCGCGTCCGCGTCGCGGTCCTGGCGCGCGAGGACGAAGTGCACGCGCCCGTGGGCGGTGTCGACGAAGCCCTCGGTGCGGTGGGCCGCGTCGATCGTGGACGGGTGGAGGTCCGTCAGCTCGCCTTGCAGATCGGGATCGCCGCCCGAGTCGAAGTCGTAGCCGTCGCTGGACGACGGGTTGAAGAAGAACCCGTCGACCGTGACGCAGCCCCCGAGCGCGAGGGCGGCCGCGGCGAAGATCGTCCCGCGCCTCACGGGAACGCCCCCGGTTCGCCCGCGCCGTAGATCGCGCGCCACCCCACCGCGACGAAGATCGCGCCGAACCCGTCCGGCTCCCACGCGGTGAACCCGCCGAGGTCGTCCCAGGGCGAGGCCCAGGCGATCTGGAAGGTCAGGTACTCGCGCACCGGCGGGCGGCGGTCGAACGCGATGTCCACCCCGAGGTAGGGCGCGAGGAACACCGGCGGGCGGTCGCGCGGGTTGTCGATGGAGCCGACGCCGATGACCCCCCCGAAGAGCGTGAGCCACTCCGCGAGCGGGCCCTCCGCGTGGAGGCCGAGCTCGGGGAAGCCCCGCGTCGTCAGGTCGTCGTCGAGGTCGAACAGCAGGTGCGCGTGGGCTGACGCCGCGAGCGCGAAGCCGCCCGGGCGCCGGTAGAGCTGGGTGACCAGGCCCGCGTCGAGCCCCAGGACCCCGAAGGCGAGCGGGTCGAGCGCGACCGAGCCGTCGACGTCGAGCCAGTCGGTGGCCCCGTACCGGCCGCCGACCCGGATCGAGGGGATGAGCAGCGGCGTCCCGGTGCGCCCGAGGAAGGGGCCGCCGAGCGACGCGCGCAGCTCCCCCCGCCCCTCGCCGAGCGTGCGCGCGACGTGGCGGGTCATGCAGCCCCCGAGGAGGAGGGCGAGCACCCCGAGCGGCGCGAGGCGGGCCATCGGCTCGATGGTACGGCGCCGCGGCCCCGCGCCAACCCCGGCTTCGCTATCATCTCTCCATGCGCCTCCGGATCGGCCCGCTCGTCCTCGCCTCCGCCCTCGCCCTGCCGCTCGCCTCGGGCTGCGACTGCGAAGGTACGCCCACGCCCTCCTGCGCCGGGGACGACGACTGCGACGTCGGCGAGGCCTGCGTGGACGGCCGCTGCGAGCCGCTCCCTGACGGGGGCGCCCGCACGGACGGGGGGCGCGACGCAGGGGTCGACGCGGGGCCCGGCTGCGCGAGCATGACGATCTGCGGGACCCCGCCGGTGTGCTGCGCGGTCGGCGAGGAGTGCATCGAGGGCGCGTGCCTCGCGGGCTGCGCGTCCGGCGTGCGCTGCGGAGCGGGCCTCACGACCTGCTGCGGCGACGGCCAGGTTTGCGTGTCGGACGCCTGCGTCGACCCGGGCGCCGCCTGCACCGACAGCTTCGAGTGCCCGATCGGCCAGTTCTGCGAGCCCACGCTGGCGCGCTGCCTCCCGCAGTTCACGCCCGTCACCTGCGAGACCGAGCCGGTGTTCGGCGCGTTCGAGCCGGTCGTCGAGTGGAGCCTCACCGCCGCCGCCGACGCGCCCGACTGCCTGCACGGGATCAGCGCGCCGGTCGTCGCCAACGTCACCGGCGACGACACGCCGGAGGTGATCGTCAACTTTGCGTGCGACAGCGACTGGCAGGAGGGCGTCCTCCGCGTCCTCGACGGGGCGACCGGCGCGCCGGTGTGGACAGCGTCCGGCACGGCCGCACGGATCAACGGGCGCGCTTCGATCGCGGCCGGCGATCTCGACGGCGACGGGCGCGCCGAGATCGTGGCCCTCCGCGTGCCGAGCTCGGGCCGCCTGGTCGCGTTCGACGACGACGGCTCGGTGCTCTGGGAGAGCACGCGCGACGGAGTCACCCCCTACACGCTCAGCTTCGCCAACGGCGCCCCCGCGATCGCCGATCTCGACGGCGACGGGAGCCCGGAGGTGATCGCGGGCGCGGTGGTGCTCGACGCCACGGGTCGGCTCCTCTGGGACGCGGACGGCCGCGGCACGGAGGGCACCAACAGCGGCTACACCGGCGGCGTCCCCGCGGTGGCCGACATCGACCTCGACGGTCAGCCCGAGATCGTCACCGGGCGGCGCGCCTACGAGGCCGACGGGACCGTGCTCTGGTTCACGAGCGGCGCGCCGGACGGCTACCCCGCGATCGCGCAGTTCGACGCCGACCCGCAGCCCGAGGTGGTCCTCGTCGCGAGCGGCAACGTCTACCTGCTCGACGGGATGACGGGCGCGATCGAGTGGGGCCCGGTCGCGCTCCCGGGCGGCGGCCGCGGCGGACCGCCGACGGTGGCCGACTTCGACGGCGACGGCATGCCCGAGATCGGGGTCGCCGGCGCGGGGAGCTACAGCGTCTACGACCCGACCGGGACGATGGACGTGGCGTGGTCGATGACCACCCAGGACGTCTCGAGCAACGCCACCGGCTCGAGCGTGTTCGACTTCGAGGGCGACGGCGCGGCCGAGGTGGTCTACGGCGACGAGTGCTTCATGCGCGTCTACCGCGGCAGCGACGGGATGGTCCTGCTCCAGATTCCGTCGACGAGCGCGACGATCCACGAGTACCCGGTGGTCGCCGACGTCGACGGCGACGGCAACAGCGAGATCGTGATCGTGGCCAACGACCGCAGCACCGGCCTGCCCGCGCAGTGCCGCGCGATCGACCCGGCCTGGGACGGCCAGCGACGCGGCGTGTTCGTCTACGGCGACACCCGCGACCAGTGGGTGCGCACGCGGCGCGTGTGGAACCAGCACAGCTACCACGTCACCAACGTGACCGCGGCGAGCGGCATCCCGGCCGTCGAGCCCAACAACTGGACCGACCCCGCGCTCAACAACTACCGGCAGAACGCGCAGGGCGAGGGTGTCTTCAACGCGCCCGACCTCAAGGTGCTCGCGCTCGAGGTGCTGCTCGACGGCTGCCCGGACAGCGCGACGCTCCGCGCGCGCGTGACCAACGAGGGGAGCCTCGGCGTCCCCGCGGGCGTCCCGGTGACGTTCTACGCCGGCACCCCGACGAGCCTCGGCGCGGTCCTCGGCACCGAGCGCACCACCGTCCCGCTGCTCCCTGGCCAGACCACCGTGGTCACGCTCTCGGGCGCCCCGCTCGCCGGCACGCCGCCCTTCGCGTTCGTCGCGGTGGTCGACGACGACGGCACGGGCGCGGGCACGATCGTCGAGTGCGACGAGGACGACAACGCCGCGGGGATCGGCGACGTCGAGTGCGACATCCTGCTGTGACGCGACCTCGCTCTCGGTCGCGGTGGTCAGCGGAGAGACCGGAACCGGGGCCAGGCCTCACAAGCGGACTCGCTGTCTACTCTGGCGCCTCGCTGGCTCGGACCTTGCGCGGGCTAGGTAGGCCGGTGGCTTCGGGCACGGGCAGGGAGCTCCGACGCCGGAACCGGATGCCGGACCGGCGGCGTTCGACGGGCCCGCGCCGCGGGTAGGTGGACGAGCAAGTACACGTGCTCGTGCCCGAGGACGTGCACGACCGGACCCGCTCGGGCTCGGTTCAGGCTTACTGGAAGGCGCGGAGGTACGGGCCGCTGAAGGTGTTCGGGCCCTGGCCCGCCTCGGTGGAGCCGACCACGATCATGCGGTAGCTCGGATCCGCGGGGCGGAAGGCGAGGCCCCAGGCCGCGTCGGAGAAGCGCGCGGTCCACTCGCTGTAGAGCCGGACGCGGGCGCGGAGCTGAGCGCCGGCCGGCACCTTCACGTGGACCCAGTCGACCACGTCCGCGCTCTGCGAGACGATCGTGCCGAGGACCCGGCCGCCGACCACCACGTCGACCTCGAGGTCGAAGTCGTCGAAGGCCGTCGCGTGGTCGTAGCTGTTCAACACGGGGAAGCCCGTGACCATGTGGGGTACGAACGCGCTGCTCGGGGCGCGGTAGCCCTCGCTCGCCGAGGCGCCGAGCACGCTCATGGCCTGCGCGAACGGGTAGCGCGCGGTCTCGGGGAGCAGCACGACGGTCACCCACTGCGCGGACTCGGAGGCGAAGGCGTACTCGTCCTGCTCGCCGACCTCGGACTCGCCGATCACCATGAAGGACGTGTCGTTGTCCTCCATCTGGGCCGCGTAGGCCTCGTCGTAGAGCTCGACGAGCTCGTAGGTGCGCCGCTCGCCTCCGGCCTCCCACTCGACCTCGACGCGGCGGCACGGGGGCGCCTCGAAGCCCTCGGGCGCGTCGTGGCAGCCGGCGTCGTCCTCGGGCCAGTACTCGCCGCCGTCGCGGCGTTCGTAGCCGTGGGCGCCCACCGGGCCGAGCGGACCGAGCGGGCCGAGCGCGCCGGAGACCCCGACCGGACCGAGGGGCGCGAACACACCGCCGGGCCGGAGGTGCGGGACGAAGCCGTCCTCGAGCGAGCCCACGTCGTTCCAGCGGGCCGGGTTGAGCGGGCCGGCGCGGCCGAGCGGGCCATCCGCGCTCAGCGGGCCGCCGTTGGCGGTGAGCTCCTCGGAGTGATCCGACCAGGCGAAGCTGCCCGTGACGTAGAGGTCCGCGTTCCACGGGTTGCCGCCCGTCGGGCCAAGGAGGCCGAGCGGGCCGTAGGGGCCGAGCGGGCCGTAGTAGCCGAGCGCGCTCATCGGCCGGAGGTAGCGCCACGGCCCGCCGAGGGAGCTGTCAGGGGTGATGAGCTCACCGAAGACGAAGGCCGCCTCCTCGTCGCTGCGCTCCTCGCCGTCCCGGTACGCGAGCCGCTGGACGTGCTCGGCGGTGGTGAACACCACGTCCGAGGCGCCGTCGGCCTTGCCGGGGAGGGACAGCGCGCCGGGCTCGAGGTCCGCGCCGAAGTCGGCCGCGCAGCCGAGGCCGGTCAGCGCGAGGAGGAGGAGGAGGGTGAAGGTCGTCGTGCGCACGGTTTGCTCCGGTACCGGTAGACGCAAGGCACGAGCCAAGCGACGGGCGCGTCGGGGGCCGAGATCGAGGGAAGCTCGAGGCTCCCTTCGGGTGGCCAATCGCGCGGCCGGGGTGACTAGTCGAATCGCCACTGGTTGAGCGTCGCGGTCGAGCCGACGAACTCGTCGGGGAGGCGCCCGGCCTGATCCACCGCGACGCCGACGCCGATCCCCGCGCCCACCGCGAGCACGGCGGCGATCGTCAGCCCGACGATCAGGCCGACGTCCGGCCCGTCGTTCGGGGGGCGCTCGGTCCCCGCGCCGGGCTCGCCGCTCGACGCCTCGCCCCCGCTCCACCAGGGGCGTGCCTCGCCCCCCTCGTCGCCGGCCGGCGGGGCGATCGAGCGCTCGACCTCGACCTCGAGCAGCAGATCGAAGGTGCGGCGCTCGCCCGCCTCGACCTCCACCTCGCGTCGGCGCGGCGCGCGGCTCGGGGTGCGGACGACGAGCGCGTGGCGGCCCGGCGCCACGTAGTGGGTGCCGGACGACTCCACGTCGCGGCCGTCGATCGACAGCTCGACGTACGGGTCCTCGGCCCGGAGCTCGATCACCGCGATGCGCGACGTGAGGCGCTCCAGCAGGTCGCGCACCCGCTCGGCGCGCCCCGCCGGCAGCTCGCCGTAGCGCCCGGCGAGGAGGCGATCGAGGTGAGTCGCGGCCGCCGGCAGATCGTCCATCTCCTGCGCGGCGACCGCCGCGTTGAACGCCGCGGCCGGCGTCGGGTGCAGCTCGAGCGAGCGCTCGAAGAGCCGGCGCGCGTCCTCGAACCGCCGCTCCCCGACCGCGCCCTCGCCCGCCTCGAAGAGCGCCCGCGCCTCGAGCTCGGTCGGGTTGGTCTGGGCCCGCGCGGGGCTGACCAGCGCTAGCGCCGCGAGCCCGAGGAGCCCGCCGGCGAGGCGGCTCACGGCCACCCCCAAAGACGATCCCGCGGGCCGGCCCCGCGCCGACCACGCCGCCGGCCGGACGCCGGGGTCGGCGCGGCCCGGCCTTCGCGCGGCGCGGCTCCAGAGGAGTCGCCGGCCACGTCGTCGCTCGTCACGCTGCCGTTCGAGACGGCCTCGTCGGCCGCGGCCTGGTTCGGCGCCCCCTCGCTCGGCGCCCCCTCGCTCGGCGCCCCCTCGCTTGGCGCCCCCTCGCTCGGCGCCCCCTCGCTCGGCGCCCCCTCGCTCGGCAGAGCCAGGCGCTCGTTCGTGCCCGCCGGGACGCCGGTCGCCACCAGCTCGCGCGGCGAGGGCGACGCGGTCGGCTCGACGCCCGGCGACGGCGACGCGGCGGTCGCGACGTCGGGCGAAGGCCAGAGCGCCCACCCGGCCCCCCCGACGCCCAGCGCGAGCACCACGGCGAGCACCGCGGCCACCGCCGCGATCCCCAGCGCGATCGCCCACCGCGCGCGCCGCGGCGGCGGCGGCAGCTCCACCTGCGGCGACGTCTCGGCGTCGGCGATCGCGACCGCGCGGCGGCGCCGCATCGTCTCGCGCTCGTCCGCGAAGTGCTCGTCGATGAACTCGGACAGCTCGATCGCGCCCTGGTCGCGCTCGACCTCGCGCAGGATCTCGCCCAGCCGCTTGGCCACCTCGGACGCGGTCGCCGGGCGATCGGCGCGATCCTTCGCGAGGAGATCCCAGAGCAGCTCGGTCAGCGCGGGCGGCGCGTCGTCGCGAACCTCGCCGATGTCGGGCGGCGGCTCGTCCAGGATCTGGCGGGCAACCTTCTCGATGCCCCCGCTGCTCGGACCACCGTGCAGCCGCTCGCAGGACAGCATCTCGTAGAGCACGACGCCGAGCGCCCAGAGGTCCGAGCGCCGATCGAGCGGCTCGAACCGGAGCTGCTCGGGCGACATGTAGCCGACCTTGCCCTTGAGCGCGTCCGAGCTCGAGTCGCTGTGCGTCGCGCCGAGCGCCTTGGCGAGCCCGAAGTCGGTGACCCGCGCGATGCCCTCGAAGTCGATGAGGATGTTCTGCGGTGAGATGTCGCGATGCACGAGCGCCACCGCCGAGCCGTCGTGGTCGCGCAGCTCGTGCGCGGCGTGCAGCCCGTCCGCCGCCTGCCGCGCGATCGTCAGGCAGACCTGGAGCGGCAGCAGGTCCTCCTGCGCGCGGAAGCTCCCGATGAGCTGCGCGAGGCTGATGCCCTCGACGAAGTCCATGACGAGGTAGGGACCGTCCGGGTCTTCACCGACGTCGAGCACGCTGACCACGTTGGGGTGTCGAAGCAGGCCGGCCACGCGGGCCTCGCGGAGGAAGTGCTGACGGAAGGTGCCCGCGCGCTCGTGGTGCGCGTGAGGGCGCTTGCGCGCGTAGAGCCGCCGAAACTCGCCCTCGCGGCGGAGGACCAGCTCGACGCTGCCCATGCCACCGCGCGCCAGCGGAGACACCGGCACGTAGGGCGACGGGCCTCGGGCGCCGCCCGCGCGGTTGGGCTCCGACACGCCGCCACTGTAGCAGCTCGCCGGAGCCACGCCGCCGCCCTCGCCGGCCGCATCCAGGGCGCGGCGGGCGCCCGGCCGCGCGAGGAGCGTGGGGCGCTCCCAGGTCGCGGCGGAGGGGGCGGCGTCGGGGTTCACACGCAGGCGCTCACACCAGGACGCTCGACGCCGAGGCGCCCTTCTGGCGTCGGTTGACGAGCAGCCAGCCGCCGACCACCGCGAACGCGGTCAGCATGCCGGCGGTCGCGCTGGTCGCCGGGTTGAGGGGCCCCTTGGCCCCGAAGTAGATGAGGAAGTGGACGGCCGGGCCGACGATCGAGGCGACCCAGATCGCGCGGCGCGGCACGTCCTTCACGAGGACGCCGAAGGTCATCGGGGCGGCCGACGCGGCGACCAGCCCGTAGATGCCGGCCTGGGCGAAGAGCCCCACGAGCTCGGGCGGGTCGAGGGCGAGGACGAGCGCCGCCACGCCCATCGCGACGAGGATCCCGCGGCTCGCGCGGAGCGCCAGCTTCTCGCGCGACGCCTCGTCCTCCACGCGGCTTCGCAGGAGCGCGCCCGCGAGGTCGTAGCCCGCGATCGTCGAGGCGCTGACGAGGATGCCGTCCATCGTGGACATCCCGGCCGCGAGGAGCGCGACGCCGATCAGCGCGCCGATCACCGGGGGGAAGGCGGCCGCGATGTAGCGGGCCATCACCGAGTCCTGCGCCATCTCGCCGGTCAGCTCCGCCCGCGCGTAGAGCCCCGCGAAGAGGATGAGCGAGAACACGACGCCCACCGCGGCGGCCACCAGCAGGTACTGCCGCATGTCCTTGGGACCGCGCAGGTAGAGGGCCTTCGTCAGGATGTGCGGCTGACACACCAGGCCGTAGCTCACGACGAAGCCGCAGAAGAAGATCTCGAACGCGTTGCCGAAGAGCGCCGAGCCCTCGTTCACCGGCGAGAGGAGCGCGGGGTCCTGTGCCGCGAGGTTGGCGAAGAGCTCCCCGTTCATCAGCTCGCGCGCTCCGCTCAGGAAGAGCACCAGCGCGACGATCACCATCATCGCGCCCTGCAGCGCGTTCGTGTAGGCGTGAGCGTAGGTCCCGCCGATGAGGATGTACGAGAAGACGAAGCCCACGACGACGAACACGCCCGTCACGTAGGACACGCCGAGGATGTGCTGCATCACGATCGCAGAGCCCTTGACGATCAGCACCACGAAGGCGATCGCGAGCACGAGGTTGAGGACCGAGAACCAGCTCCGCAGGCCGGGGCTCTCGTAGCGCGCGCCGATCCACTGGGGCAGCGTGAGCGCGCCGTACTTGTCGCCGGTGCGGCGAAAGCCGGGGCTCAGGATCACCAGACCCGCGATCACGCCGCCGCCGCCCGCGACCCCGAAGAACAGCAGCGCGCTGATCCCGTCGGCCCAGACGAACCCAGGGTTGATCACGAAGGTCGCGGTCGACGCGATCGACGCGGCGAGGGTGATCCCGACGAGCACCGGGCTCATGTCCCGGTTGCCGATCGCGAAGCCGCGCATGTCCTTGGTCTTGCGCATGCCCACCACCGCGAGGCCGGTGGTGACCACCAGGTACACGGAGAAGGCGACCCACGCGATGGTCTCGGTGCTCATGGCTCGGCACCCTAGAGGAGACGCGCGAGCCCCGCCGTCACGCCGATTGCGCGCAAGACACCCACTGGTAGACCGGCGCGATGGGAGCGAGCGCGTGGGTGGCGGCGACGCGGTGGACGGGCGATCTCGACGAGGCGCTCCTGCGCGCCAAGCGTGACGTCTTCGCCGAGGGCCGGTTCCGGGATCCGTGGGGGATGGTCGCCAGCCCGGACGCGGCGATCGCGCTCCTGCGCAAGCGAGTCGCTTCGGTCGGTCCGGGAATGCCGCCTGAGATCCTCGCTCAGCTCGGAGGCATCGACGAGCTCCGGGCCGACGTGGAGGCCGAGATCGGCGAGCGCATCACGGGCATCGAGGCCTACGCCGCCGCCGAGGGCGAGGACGCCCGGATCGAGGCGCTGCGCGTCGCGGCTGGGTTCGAAGGGACCCACAGCGTGATCGACCTCGAGTCGACCCGCGACCTGGAGCCCCTGGACCGCGACGCGCTCCAAGCGCGTTTTGGCACCGTGCGCCCCTCGCTCGACGAGGCCCTCGCGCAGGCGATGGAGCTTGCCGACCGGATCGGCCGCTTCGCCGGGCTCTGGTTCCTCGCCGGCGAGGCCCCCGACGAGCACGTCGTGTTCGTCGGGGTCTCGGGCGATTGAGTCAGGTCGGGCGCCGCCCTCAGCTGAGCGAGTCGTACAGGTCGCGCCAGAACTTGTTCAGCTCGCCCGTCGGGTGATCGAAGGCGTGCAGTCCGGCGTCCTGCGCAGCGGCGCGACGCGCGATCCGGGGCACCGCGCCGACCGCCCGGGCGAACAGGTCCCAGTCGGTGTTGGCGATGTTCACCGCGGTTGGCACCTGCGCGAGGTTCCCGCGCCCGGCGAAGATGGTCAGGATCTGCGCTCCGCCGAGCACCCCGGTTAGATAACGGCCGGACTTCATGCGCTGCTTCATGCGCTTGAGCGTCCGCTGACAACACGCCTCGAGCTTCACCTCGGCCATGGGCCCTCCTTCTCGTGAGGCCCCAACCTAGCCACGGTCCGAGCGCGCGCTGTGGCAAACCTGCGACCGTTTTGGCCGTTTTTGGCACCGCTCCGGTCATCAATCCTTGGGTATCGATTGGTTTCGCCGATTCGTACGACAGATGGTCGATTCAGGGGTCGACATCGACCAAGCCGGGCCACACAAACGCGTCGCCCGTCGAAGCTCGCCGCGACGGGCCTCCGGCCCCCGGGCCCACCGCTTGGGGACGCGGAGCCGCATCACTGCGTGAGGCGAGGGGGAGACGACAATGAACCGAGCTTGGACACACTTGGGGGCGGCGCTCGTGCTGGCCTTCGCAGTTGGACTCGTAGGCTGTGACGACGGCGACGGAGGGAGCGACTCCGGACCGCCCGGCACCGACTCTGGACCGCCGATGGTGGACTCGGGGCCCGAGGCCACGAACACGATCGTCGATGTCGCGGTCGCCAACGGCAACTTCACCATCCTCCTGGCCGCCGCGGAGCGCGCCGGCCTCTCTGACCTGCTCGCCGGGCCGGGCCCATTCACCGTGTTCGCCCCGACCGATCAGGCCTTCACGGACTCGGGGATCACGAGCCTCGACGGCTTCACCGACGACCAGCTCCGCGGGATCCTGACGTACCACGCGATCAGCGGGCAGCGCCTGCGGAGCACCGACCTCGTCGCCGGGCCGATCGGCAGCGCGGCCTCGCCGATGCCGGGCCAGCCGGGCCTGACCCTGTTCATCGGCACCGAGGGCGGCGTCACGATCAACGGCGGCAACGCGATCACCGGCGGCGCGAACGTCGCGATGGCGGACGTCGAGGCCGACAACGGGATCATCCACGTGATCGACCGCGTCCTGCTCCCGCCGAACATCCCGATGGCCGCGACCTACGCGGGCCTCACCGGCCTCCTCGGCGCGGTCGGCGCGGCCTCGCCGGTCGGCGCCACGCCGGTCGCCGACGTCCTCTCGGGCGATGGCCCGTTCACCGTCTTCGCGCCGTCCAACGACGCGTTCGACGCGCTGACGACCACCCCCGACGCCGACACCCTGCGCGACGTGCTCCTCTACCACGTGGTCGGCGCGGCGGTGCCCTCGGCTGCGGTGCCCGCGATGGCGGACTCGTCGCTCGCCAACGAGTACGGTGACAACGTCACGCTCATGTTCGACACGAGCTCCGGCGTGGCCGTCAACGGCGCGGCGGTGGAGGTCGCGGACATCATCACCACCAACGGGATCGTCCACGTGATCGACGCGGTGCTCTTGCCGCCGAACGCGGTCGACATGGTCGGGATCGCCGGCCTGACCCAGCTCGGGGCGAGCGTCGCCGCGGCCGCTCCCCTCACCGGGGGCGGCACCGTCGCGGACGCCCTCGCGGACCAGCAGCCGTACACCATCTTCGCGCCCACCGACGACGCGTTCAGCCGCGTACCCGCCGGGCTGACCGCGGACCAGGTGCGCGACGTGCTTCTCCTGCACGTGGTGAACGCCGGCAGCCCGGTCGGCTCGGACGCGCTGCCCGCGACCGCGGCCTCGCTGCTCGGACAGACCCTCACCTTCGACGCGGCGGCCACCCCGCCCACCGTGACCGCGCCGGGCGGCACGACGGGGAGCGGCGCCGCGCCGATCGAGGCGACGGACATCCACGTGACGAACGGGACGATCCACGTCATCGGTGAGGTCCTGCTGCCGGGCGCCGGCTGAGCCGTACGCTCGCAGCGATCGACCACGACGGAGCTCGAGGCCCCGGGCGCGCGCCGCTCGGGGCCTCGCTCGTTCCGTCAGAGGCCGAGCGCGTGGACGACCGCCTCGCGGTGCTCGACGGGGGCGGCCGGCGCGAAGGCCGCGCTCGTGGCGTCGAAGGTCGCGCCGGTCGCGAACGCGGCGAAGAACGGGTAGGCGAGCCGGGCCGAGCTCGCCGCGGGGTGAACGAAGCGACGCTCGATCGCGCCAGCGCCGATCTCCGCGCCCCGGTCGTCGCCGAGGACCGTCACCGCGCCGAGCACGATCCAGTCGCGCACCGGCCCCGCCGGCGCGGTCGCGCGCGCGAGGACGCTCGGGGTGGCGGAGGACGTCGTGCCGGCCGCGGGGCGCTCGTCGTGGGCGGTCGCGCCGAAGCTCGCGAGGTCGAACGCGAGCATCCGCGCGTGGCTCACGTTGGAGTTCCCGGAGGCCGCCTGGACCTGCAGCCGCAGCGACGCCTCGACCCCCGCCGGCAGCGATGGCGCGCGCACGAGGAGCAGGGTCTGGTAGTCGGAGCTCGCGCTCGCGAGGAACGTCGGGCTGCCCGCCGCCACCGGCCAGGTCCCACCGGCCCCGTCGATCACCCGGAGCATCGCCTCCCCGCTGACCGACGGAAGCCGCGTCAGGCTCGCTTGCGCGAGCACGATGTGGCGACCGCCGCGCGTGGGGGTGAAGCGGAGCTCGGCCACGTCGACCCAGCCGGAGCTCGCGAGGACGAGCTGGTTGAGCAGCGCCTCGTCGTGGTGCGCCTCGGTGCCCGCGGGCAGCGGGAACGCGAGCAGCCGCAGCTCGACGAGGGACGCCGTGTTGCCGGAGAGGAACGACGTGAGCTGCACGTCCACGGAGTGGGTGCGCCCCGCGTCGAGGAGCGCGAACGCCGACCAGGGCCCGACGCCCGATGGGTCGTCCACCCGGCTCGCGCCGACTACCTGGACCGCGCCGTCGACGACGAGCTGCGCGCCGACCGCGTTGCTCGCGGCGGACGTCGAGCTGAGCCCCGCGCTCGCGAGCACCACCCAGGGACCGGCCGTCGCGTCGACGGCCATCGGCGCGGCGAGCGCCGAGACGTAGGTGCCGACCGAGCCCGTGTCGAAGCGGGCCACCGTCGCCTGCAGGAACGCCTCGGTGTGCACGCCCGCGTCGGGCAGCGGCGGGCCACCGTCCGGCCCCGCGTCCTGGCCCGCGTCGATCCCCCCGGCGTCGGCGCCCGCGTCGGGCCCTCCGTCGGGCCCTCCGTCGGGGCCGCCGTCGCGCCGCGGCCCCGCGTCGACGCCGCCGTCGGGCGTGTCGCCACACGCCGGGGTCCCGCCGGGGCAGGCCGGGCCGCACGCGCCGTCCACGCAGGTCGTCGCGTCGACGCAGGCGAGCCCGGCGTCGCAGCCCTCGCTGAAGCGGAGCCGGAGCTCGCTCGCCTCGCCCGCGCGGTAGCCGCCGCCGCCGGCCACCCGCGCGATCCGCGCGCCGCTGTCGTCGATGAGGTAGCCGACCGCGAGGAAGGTGCGCGTCGCGTCTCCGTCGCGGGGCGTGAGGCGGACGGCGGCCGGGAGGCTCCGCTCCGCGCCGAGCGGGTGCACGTCCGGGCCGAGCACCACCGCCCCCTCGCTGCCGATGACCGTGATCTCGATCGCGGCCGCGCGCGCCGCGAGCCCAGCGTCCGCCTCGAAGAACACATCGACGCGCGTCGCGTCCCCGCAGCCCGCGAGCAACGCGGCGAAGACCAGGGACCGAGCGAGCGAGGCTCCGTCCGTCCTCACGCCGCCCCCGCGGGCGCGGTAGACCCGGGCGCGGCGGGCTCGAGCGCGGCGGGCTCGAGCGCGGTGGACTCGAGCGCGGTGCACACCAGCGCGGTGCAGTTGTCACCCGCGCCGTCGTCGATCGCCTGGCGCACGAGCGCCTCCGCCGGGTCGCCGGCCGCGCTGACCAGCTCGGCGATTCGGGCCGCGCCCAGCACGTTCCAGACTCCGTCCGTGCACAGGACGAGCGCGTCCCCCGGCTCGAGCGCCACCTCCACCAGGTCCGGGATCCCCTCGTCCGGCACCCAGCGATCGAGCCCGCCGTCCGCCGCGACGTGGTCCTCGGTCAGCCGCTCGGCCTCGGCGCCGCGCACGAGGTAGGCCCGCGAGTCGCCGACCCACGCGATGCGGACGCGGGGGCCACCCTCGTCGTCGAGGTAGCGCAGCGCGACCACCGTGCTGCCGCCCGGGCTCGCCGCCGGCACCTCGGCGCAGGCGTGCTCGATCGCGGCCTCGAGATCCGCGTCGCGCTCGAGCTCGTGCATGACCGCGCGCACCGTCTCGAGCGCCGCCTCGCGCCCGCCCGGGTGCCCGCCCATCCCATCCGCGATGACCCCGACGCGCGCGCCGAACGCGAAGGCGTCCTGCTGCTCCTCCCGGGGACCGATCTCGGAGCTCGCGAACCAGCGGATCACCGACTCAACCTACCAGGACGGGAGGGTCGGTGATCGCGCTTTGTCGGTCGCACCCGGTTTCCCGGCCCGCGGGCGCGCCCGAGAGGCCGGGGCGGCCACGCGGCGCGGTCAGCGGACGAGCGCGTCGGTGATCTCGAGCGCGACCGACGCCTGGTTGAAGCCGACGCCGGAGCCCACGAGCACGACCTTGTCGCCGGTCGAGAGCGCGCCCTCGTCGACCGCGTCGTGGAGCGCCATCGGGATGCAGGCCGAGCCGGTGTAGCCCCAGCGCTGCATGATGAATCGCGCGCGCTCGACCGGGAGCTCGAGGCTGCCCATCGCGCGCTCGATCTGCGTGCGGCGGACCTGCGTGAAGATCGCGTGGTCGACGTCCTGGACGCTCCAACCGGCGCGGTCGCACGCAGTGCGGAACAGGAGCGGCCAGCCCTCCTCGTTGATCTCGCGCGGGTACTTCTCGACCATGCGCACCTTGGTGCGCCCCTCGCGGACCGACTCCTCGGTCGCCGGCTCGCGCGTCCCGCCGCTCTGGATGAGCCACTGGTGCGCGTAGGCGCCGTTCGCGCGGAACGCGCTCGAGACGACGCCGGGGCGCTCCGAGGCCCGGAGCACCGCCGCGCCCGCGCCGTCGCCGTAGAAGAAGATCATCGGGTCGGTGGGATCGGCGAGCCGGTGCATGAGGTACGCGCCGATCACCAGGACGTTCTCGATCGCCGGGTTCGTCGCGATGAGGCCGGCCGCGGTCGCGACCGCGGTGGGGAACGAGGCGCAGGCGCAGCCCACGTCGAAGGTCCCCGCGTTGGTCGCGCCCAGCAGGTGCTGGGTGATCACGCTCGTCGCGGGCGTGATGTGGTCCGGCGTGTCGGTCCCGACGAGCACCAGGTCGACGTCGAGCGGGTCGAGCCCGGCGCGCTCGAGCGCCATCCGCCCGGCCTTGGCCGCGAGGTCGCTCGTCGCCTCCTCCTCGTCCGCGTAGAACCGCGTGACGATGCCGCTCGGGCCCTCGACGCGATCGATGAAGTCGGGGAACCGCTCGCGGAGCGCCGCGTTGGGGACCTCGTGCGCGGGGACGTAGATCCCCGTGGAAACCAGCTCTGCGTGACGAACGCTCACGGACGCCTCCCGGTCTGACCGACCTGCCCGAGCACGCCGCGGACCGTCAGGTACGCGCGGTGCTCCTCGTTCTGCCCGCAGAGGTGATCCTCGCAGGCCAGCCCCCACCCGTAGCGTCCGTCGATCCAGACGCCGGGCAGCGGCGAGACGCTCGCCCCCGCGTTCACGAAGAAGCGGGTGAAGACCGTCTCCTCGCCCTGCTGCTCGCGGACCCAGACGTACTGGCCGCCGACGCCGAGGACGTTGGGGATGATGTCGAAGTCGAGGCCGCCGCCCGCGGTGTACGCGACGTACGACTCGTTGCTCAGCGTCGCGAGGTCGTCGGGGTCGACGACGTCGTTCTCCACGCGGGAGAAGTTCGCGAACGGGCGGATGCGGCCGTCCCAGATGAGGCCCTGCACGCCGAGGCGCACGTTGTAGCCGTCGATGTGCGCGTCCGAGCCGCTGTTGGTGTTGGTGTTCGCGTCGAAGTACTGGAACGCGGCCTGCGCCCGGATGAACTCGTTCTCGAACGTCACCGAGGGCGAGAGCAGCACGACGTGGAACGAGCTCGTCGGGAAACCGCGCGCGTCGCGGCCGACGTTCGACCACGGCACCTCGTAGAAGCGGCCGAAGGGCGGGAATGTCCCGCCGATCATCACCGTGCCGGTGGTGCTGGTGGGGTTGCCCGCGTTGACGGTGAAGCCGAGCTTGAGGCCGTCGAACAGCTCGTAGCGCGCGAGGATGCCGTTGCCGCGGTTGAAGCCGCTGATGAGCAGCGGGTAGCGGGTGAGGTCGTCCGTGAGGAGCATGTTGGCCACGTAGACCGAGAAGTAGTCGAGGCTCGCCGGGTCGGTGATCCGGCCGACGTCGACCTGCAGGCCCTCCCACTCGATGCGCAGGAGCTGGTTGCGGATCTGGATGGCGGCCTGGCCCTCCCAGACGCTCGTGCCGTAGGGCCCGGCGTTGAGCTCGAACTCGCTGATGAGGCTGACGTAGCGGCCCCAGTGTGCGCGCATCCCCAGCCGGGTCAGCGCCACGGTGGTGAAGCGATCCTCGCGCTCGTCGGCGATGTCGGAGCGGTTGTTGATGAACTGGCCGTACGCGCCGCCGACGACGGTGGCGAAGGGGTCGACGGTGAGCTGCTCGCCGAGCACCTCGAGGCCGCCGTCCTCCTGCTCTTCCTCCGCGGC
>JAUHXR010000110.1 GCA_030426845.1 Polyangia bacterium
GGCCCTGACGGAACGCTCCCGGTCCAGATGACGTCCCGGCGCAGCCACTCGCGGCCTACTCCGGCTCGGGGTCGGTTCCGGCATCGGACGTGTGTCGCGGGAGCACCTCGCGCGCCTCACGAAGGGCACGCTCGATGACGTCGGGCCCGTAGCGACCGCCGCCCAGCGGCTCGAACACGTAGTCGCCGGCCTCCTCGCTCCACGCGACGACCGCGAGGTAGTCGTGCTGCTGGTTGGACATGACCAGCGTAGGTCCTTCCGCCTCCTCCCGAATGAAGAACCAGATCATGGGCCTCTCCTCGTACGCCGTACGATTCGCGCGCTCGCCCTCGCTCCGAGAGCTGACAACCTCGTGCATGCTCTCTCGCCCAGCTTACGCGCTCGCGGTCGCCTTCTGCACGGTGGGCTGCGCCGCCGGGAGCGGACCCCAGGAGGAGCCCTGCGAGGCCGATCTGCCGTGTCTCTCCGCGAACGGATGCTCGGACGGCCGGACGGCCTGCGTCGACCGCGAGAGCGTCTGCGCGTCTCTCACTCCGCGATCCGCGGGATCTCGGTGTCCCGACGGAGTCTGCGACGGGGAGGGGCGATGTGGTCCCGCGACCTGCGTCGAGGGCGCGCCGTGCGACACCGGCCGAGCGTGTGAGCGCGGCGCCTGGCGCTGCGACGGTCAGCCTCGCTGCGAGGGAGCGGGACCGATGCAGGCCGGGGCGGTGTGCCGCGCCGCGGTGAGCGAGTGTGATCGGGAGGAGGTCTGCGACGGGACTGAGCTCTCGTGTCCGGCGGACACGTTCGCCGAGTCGGGGATGGCCTGCGGACCCGACGGTGAGGTGTGCGCCGATGGCCAATGCGTGCCACCGGGTGACGGCTGCGCCGCGGACCCGAGTGGCTGTCGTGGCTCGCGGGTGATGGCTGGAGGCCTGCACTCCGGAGTCGTCCAGAGCGACGGAACGCTGCGGATGTGGGGCAACGGTCGCGCAGGCCAGCTCGGCATCGGAGCGACTCTCGACTGGAGCGGCCCGGTGCAGGTGCCCGGCCTCGACTCCGTGGTCTCTCTCGTGGGAGGTGCGTCGTACACGTGTGCTCTTCGCGCGCAAGGTGACGTGCTTTGCTGGGGTTGGCGCGGCGTCTTGGGCTACGGCGACGGGAGCGCGGATGCGCTCGGGCCGGCGGCGCCGGTGCCAGGCCTCGAGGGGGTCGTGGAGCTCGCCGGCGGGTGGTCCCATGCGTGCGCGCGTACCCAAGGGGGCGAGGTCTGGTGCTGGGGTCGGGGCGACTCGGGCGAGCTGGGCGACGGACTCGCCACCGACTCGCCCGTGCCCGTCCAGGTCTCGGTGACCGACGCCCGCTCCCTGACGGCGGGGTCGGGATTCAGCTGCGCGGTGGTCGGCGATGGCGCGGTGGACTGCTGGGGTCGAGGGTTCTCCGGGCAGTTCCCCGGATCCGGGAGCATGGCCGACCGCGCCGAGCCGGAGCGCGTGTCCGGGATCACCGACGCGGTGGAGATCGCGGCGGGTGACTCGCACATCTGCGCCCTGCGCGCATCGGGCCAGGCGGTGTGCTGGGGAGCGAACACGGTGGGGCAACTCGGGGATGGGAGCGAGGGATCGAGCGGGGGCATCACGAGGGTGATCGATGCGCAGGGCGCGTCGGCGATCCGAGCGGGTGGCTCGTTCTCTTGCGCGATTCTGGCCGAGGGCGAAGCGATCTGTTGGGGCCACAACGCCGTGGGTCAGCTCGGGGGCGGCACTCGGTCGACCGCGGCGACGCCGACGAGCGTAGTCGACGCCGACGGTGTGCCGCTCCGCTTCGAGGACGTGTCCCTTGGTGAGCACCACGCGTGCGGACGCGAGCGAGGCACCGGCCGGGTGCTGTGTTGGGGAGACAACTCGATGGCTCAAGTGTCGCAGCCGCCGCCTGGAGCGGTGCTCGTTCCCACGCCCGTCGAGCTGTGAACCGAGGCATCCGCCGCTTCCGGCTACCGCGCGCAGGCCGGTGGCCTCCACGGGAACGCGATCTCGGTCGCGAGCGCCTGGACGTCGTCGGCCGGGACGCGGCGCGCGCAGACGAGCGCGTCGAGCAGATCGGTGAGGTCGAGCCCGCGCGGGCCGCGGTCGGGGGCGTCGGTCGGGGCGAGGTCGCGCACGAGCAGGGCCATGATCCCGGCGCGGCCAAGGGACACGCGGTCGAACGGCTCGCTCGGGTCGTCGTCGTCGAGGGCGTCCCAGAGGATCGCGGCGGTGGTCTCCTCGCGCAGCGCTCCGTCGCCCCGCCGGTTGCTCGTGCCCCGCATGTTCGCGCGCGCCTCGCCGTCGTGGAGGAGCCGGTCGATGTCGATCACCCGCGTCGCGCTCGCGTAGGTGTCGACCACGACCGGCGTGCCGCGGACCGCGCAGGCGAAGAAGTAGGCGAGGCCCTCGCCGTAGGCGAGCCGCGGGTCGACCTGGCGGTCGCGGTGGAAGCCGCCCGGTGAGCTGTCGCGGCTGAACCGCTCGACGAAGTAGTGGCCGATCTCGTGGAGGAGGATGTCGTCGTCGTACTCGTCGGTGTCCGCCGCCTGGCCGCCGACCGAGATGAGGTCGTCGGTGTAGCAGGAGCCGCAGGCGAAGGGCTCGCCGCGCGCCCACTCGAACGTGAGCGGCGGCCCCGGCGTGCGGACGTGCGGCGCGTAGAACGCGAAGGCCTCGAAGGCCTGGTCGGCGATGTTGAACGGGCCGCCGAGCCCGTCGTCGGCCCGCGCGACGAGCTCCACCGGGGCGCCTCGCCACGGCGCCTCGAGGCGGTACACCGCGCGGGCCTTGCTCCGGTCGACCACCCGGGCGCGGTGCTCGTCCCAGCGTACGTCCGCGGCCGCCTCCACCGTCAGCGGGTCGGCCAGCGTCACCTCGAGCGCGAAGCGTCCGTCGCCGTCGGTCCGCGTCGAGACCTCGCCGTCCGCGCCGTGGACGGTCACGCGCGCGCCCCGCGCCGGCCGCGCGACGCGCTGTCGGGACTGACCCGCGGGCGAGTAGGGCACGTCCTCGTAGAGGACCTGGCCGCGGACCAGCGTCGTCGCCTGCGCGCGCGCGGCGCCCGCGCCGATCGCGACGTAAAGGAGCGCGCCGAGGAGGAGCGCTCCGAGGGGAAGGAGGCGCGACGCGCGCGCTTCGGCCATCATGCCGCCCATGCGGTTGGCCATCCTACTGGGTCCGGACCTCAAGGACGCGCTCCAGACCGACCCGGAGGGGCTCCACGACGCGCTCGAGGAGTTCCACCCGGAGGACATCGCCGAGATCGTAGAGGACCTCGAGCTCGATCTGACCCTCGCGCTGTTCCGCGCGCTCGACGAGGAGCTCGCGGCGGACGTCTTCGAGCGCCTGCCCAGCGAGCTCCAGACCGAGCTCTTCGAGCACATGAGCAAGGACCGCGCGGTCGAGCTCATGCAGGAGATGGACCCGGACGACCTCGCCGACGTCGTCCAGGAGCTGCGCGACGAGGACGAGCAGCTCGCGACCGACCTGCTCACGCGCCTCGAGGCGGCGGACCCGGAGGTCGCCGAGGGCGTGCGCGAGCTCAGCGCCTACGACGAGGACGTGGCCGGCGGTCTGATGACCACCGAGTACCTCGAGGTCGGGCCGGAGACGAAGGTCTGGCAGGCGATCGAGCGCGTGCGCCGCGCCGCGGTCGAGGACGGGGTCGAGACGATCTACTACCTCTACGTCGTCTACGCGCAGAAGCTCGTCGGCGTCGTCTCGCTCAAGGACCTGATCCTCAGCGACAACGCGCTCACCCTCGAGGAGCTCATGACCGAGAACGTCGTCTCGGTCCGGGTCACCGACGACCAGGAGCTCGTCGCGGCCACCATCGCCAAGTACGACTTCAACGCCCTGCCGGTCGTGGACGAGCACGGCAACATGCAGGGCGTGGTCACGGTCGACGACGTCGTCGACGTCGTGATCGAGGAGGCGACCGAGGACGCCCACAAGATGGGCGCGGTCGAGGCGCTCGAGGAGGGCTACCTCGAGACGGGCGTCCTCCAGATGTTCCGCTCGCGGGTCCTCTGGCTCAGCCTCCTGTTCGTCGGCGGCTTCCTCACGGCGACCGTGATGGAGCGCTTCAGCGGCCAGCTCGCCTCCGCGATCACCCTGGCGGTCTTCGTCCCGCTGATCATCTCATCGGGCGGCAACTCCGGCTCGCAGTCGGCCTCGCTCATCATCCGCGCCCTCGCGGTCGGCGACGTCACCCCGAGCGACTGGAGCCGCGTCCTCGGCCGGGAGCTGATCGTCAGCGTGGCCCTCGGGCTCGTGCTCGGCGTGCTCGGCTTCGCGCGCGCGTTCTTCGCGGGCGGACCCCAGGACGACCCGTGGCTCCTCGGCGCCGCGGTCAGCCTGTCGACCGTCGGGGTGGTGCTCGTCGGGAGCCTCTGCGGCGCGCTGCTCCCGCTCGCCATCCAGCGCATCGGCCTCGACCCGGCGGTGAGCTCGACCCCGTTCATCGCCTCGCTCGTCGACGTCCTCGGGCTCCTCATCTACCTCACGGTCGCCTCGCTGATCCTCGGCTTGGCCGCGTAGCGCCTCGTGTCGTAAGACTCTGCCCATGGAGACCCGCACCCTCGGCCTCACCGACCTGAGGTTGAGCGAGATCGCGCTCGGCACCTGGGGCCTCGCGGCCGGCGTCTACGGCGACGTGGCGCGCGACCGGTTCGACGCGACGCTCAAGCGCGCGCTCGAGCGCGGGGTGACGACCTTCGACGTCGCGCCGGTGTGGGGCGACGACGGCGAGAGCGAGCGGCGGCTCGGCGAGGCGCTCAAGGACAGCGACGTCGAGCCGGTGGTGATCACGCGCGGCGGGGCGCGGATCGAGGACGGCCGGCTGCGCCAGAGCTTCGGCGCCGACGAGCTGGTGGCCGACTGCGAGGCCTCGCTCGAGCGGCTCGGCCGCGAGCAGATCGACCTCTGGCTGCTCCACAACCCGGGCGACGTGACGCTCCGCAAGGCGGAGTGGCGCGAGGCCATCCACCGGCTCGAGGAGGACGGCAAGATCCGCGCGTGGGGCGTGAGCGTCGGCGACCTCGAGGAGGCGCGCGTCGCGATCGATCAGGGGGCGCAAGCCATCTGCCTCACCTACAACCTGCTCAAGACGGTGGAGCTCGAGGACCTGGTCACCGATCTCGCGACCCACGGCTGCGGCGTGCTCGCGCGCTCGCCCCTGATGTACGGCCTGCTCGCCGGGCGCTGGCCGCCGAACCGCCAGTTCGCGGTCGAGGATCACCGCTACCGCCGCTGGAGCGCCGACAGCCTCGCGGCCCGCGTCCGCCAGGTGAACGAGCTGCGCTTCCTCGTGGGGACCAAGCACCGCGACCTCGCGACGGCCGCGCTCCGCTTCGTGCTCACCCACTCCTCGGTGACCTGCGCGCTGGTCGGCGCGCGGACGCCTTACCAGATCGACGCCGCGACCGAGGCCGCGAGCGGCCCGCCGTACCTCGACGACGACGAGATGGTGCGGCTCGCGAAGGTGCGCAACAGCGCGGGGATCTGAGCCGTGCCGCGTCGCCCCCGGCCGCCCCTCAGTCGACGCCGCTTCGCACGCGCGGCGGGGCTGGGGGCCGCAGGGCTGGGGGCCGCGGGGCTGGGGGTGGCGGGGCTGGCGTGCGGATCGCAGCCGAGCCCGCGCGCGCCGGCGCCGGCGACCCGGGCGGCGCTCTTCGACGCGATCCGCGCCGCCGGCACCTCGGAGCTGGACGATCTGGTGGCCCACGCGCTCGAGGCCGGCGCCCGCCCCGAGGCGATCCTCGGCGCGGCCCTCGACGCGCGCCTGCGGACGCGCGACGACGCAGAGGACATCCACTCGATGGCCGCCCTGACGGCCGTGCAGGACGTCCACGCGCGCGCGAGCGACCCGGCGGAGCGGGCGGCGCCGTTGTTCTTCGCGGTGTGGTCGAACCACGCCTGGTGCCGGCGCGACGTCGCGGCGGCGCGGCCTCCGTCGGACGCGCGCGGGCTCGAGACCGCGGTCGACGCGGGCGATCGGGTGGCCGCGGACCGGGCGATGGCGGCCAAGCTCGTCGAGGAGGGGCCGGAGGCGTGCGCCCGCTGGGTGAGCGACGTCGGGAGCGTGCCGCGCGGGGACCTTCACGCGGTGATCTGGACGCGCCACGCCCTCGCGCTCCGCGACCTCGCGGGCCCGCACGAGGGGCTGGTCTTCCGGTCCCACGCGCAGTTCCTCGCCAACTCCCCCGCGAGCGGTCCGCCGCCGCGCCCCCTGCGCCCCGCCCCCGGCGACTCGACCGCGCCCGAGGAGATCGCGCGCGCGCTGCGCCAGAGCCCCGACGCCCCGCTCGACGGGCTCGATCCCCACGCCCTGTTCGGGGCCCTCGCGATCCTCTGCGCCGAGCAGCGCCTGCGGGCCCCGTTCGTCACGGGCGCTCCGCTCCACTACACCACCGCGCTGGAGGCGTACTGGACGCTCTACGAGGCGGCGCCGGCGGAGCAGCGCGCCCACGTGCTCGCCCGCGCGGTGGCTCGGCTCGGGCCGGGCGCGCCGGATCCGACGCGGGTGCTCACCGCGACCGAGGGGCCGGGCGACCCGTTCGCCCTCGCGGTCGGCGACATCGACGCGGCCTACCGCGCCGCGCTCCGCGCCTGCGCGCGCGACGAGGCCGCGTTCGTGTCGGCCGCGCGCTCGCGGGTCGCGCGCTACGGAAACGACGAGCACGACTACAAGCTCTTCGGCGCGCTGGTGACGGTGGCCGAGCGGCTCGAGGACCCCGTCGCGCGCGCGCGCTGGCTGGCCACCGCGGTCGCGATGAACGTCATGCGCCTGCGCGACCCGTCGCCGCGATTCCAGGCCGCGGCGCGCGCGACCTGAGCCGGCTACTCCTCTTCGCTCGTGGTCGCCGCGGCGTCCTCGTCGCCCGCGTCGTCCTCGCCGTCGTCCGCGTCATCGAGCAGGCCCTTGGCCCGCGCCACCTCGACCACGTGCGGGAGCACCGCCTCGAGGGTCGCCTCGTTGTTGCAGGCGAGGATGCCGCGGAGGTTCTTCATCTCGGCGCCGACGTACTCGAACGGCTGACCCGCGAGGTCGACGAACCGACCGCCCGCCGCCCGGAGGATCGCCTCGGGGGCGCAGGCGTCCCACTTGCTCGAGTGCTCCGAGAGGTGGACGTAGAGGTCCGCCTCGCGCTCGCTGATCAGCCCGACCTTGAGCCCGACCGAGCCGCTCTGGCGCTCGTCGGTGATGCCGAGGCGCTCGACGAGCTGGTCGGTAGCCTCGCTGCGGTGCGAGCGCGACACGACGAGGCGGAGCTCCGCCGGCTCGCTCACGTCGGTCACCCCGAGCGCGAAGGTGCGGTCGCCCACGTCGATGAACGCGCTGTCGCCGACCACCCCGCGGTAGAGCCGATCCCCGACCGGCTTGTAGACCACCCCGAGCCGCGCCTCGCCGTCGACCGCGAGCCCGATCATCACCGAGAACTCGCCGTTCTTGGCCACGAACTCCTTGGTGCCGTCGAGCGGGTCGATGTACCAGCAGCGCCCGCGGCGCAGGGCGTCCGACTTGTCCGGCGTCTCCTCCGCGACCACCCCGTCGTTGGGGAAGGCCTCGCGGATCCGGCGCACCAGGAGATCGTTCGCGAGGCGGTCCGCCTCGGTGACCGGATCGGACGCGCCCTTGTACTCGACCTCGAAGTCGGTGGCGTAGATCCGCATCAGGATCTCCCCCGCCTCGCGCGCGAGCTTCACGGCCTCGACCAGCTCTCGGTCCAGCATGCGCCGACGACGGTAACCCGAGGTGGCGTCCTCGCGCCAGAAGCAGGCCGCTCGAACCGTCAGTCGACGATGACCTCGACCTCGGTCTCGCCGCTCTCGAGCTGGCTCGCCCGGTCCTCGCCGCCGGGGAGCCGATCCTGGCGGCCCGCGCAGAAGCGGCTCCAGTGGCGCATCCCGGCTGGCTGCACGGCGTTCTGCGCGCACGCGCCGTAGGCCCGGCGGGCGTGCTCGAGGAACGGCCGCGCCTGGCTCCGGAGCACGTCGCGGTAGATCGCGCGGATCTCCGGCTCGTCGTCGAGCTCGGACGGGGCGGGGATCCCGCGGAGCACGCGGGCCACGTCCTCGTACATCAGGCCGACGATCGCGCCGCCGATGATGCGCTGGCGGTGGTCCTCCTCCGCCGCCACGTCGAGCTCGCGCCGGGCCGCCTCGATGGTGTGGGTCTTGCGCTCGAGCCACGCGCTGAGGACCGTCTCGGACCAGTGCGAGAGGTCCGCGGCCGAGCGCTCACCGGGCGGGGGCGGCGGCGGGACCAGGAACGACTCCTCGGCGAGCGTCCAGCCGAAGCGCATGCGGCGGCTCAGCGTGGACTGCTCCACGTCGGGGTCGGGCAGGCACTCCATGCTCGGGGCGGAGCCGACCTGCCCGGGATCGAGTGGGCCCTGGCGCGTGGTCGCGCCGCCGCAGCCCGCGGCGAGGACGAAGAGAACGCCGAGATGGAGGGAGGCGCGCACCGGACTCCAGGATAAACGGTCGGGGGCGCGCCCGCTTGAGTCAGCGCACACCGAGGCCCCGGAGACTCGGGGCTCGGCGTCAAACGGGCTTGCCGATCAGAAGTCCACGCGGAGCGAGAGCCCGCTGAACCGGAGGCTGGGCCCGGGGGCGCGCGCGATGGTCTGGCAGGCCGCGTCGGGGAACGCGCGCCGGTAGGCGCGCCAGCGATCGCGTGAGCCGGTGGGCCTCAGCAGGACGCGCCCGAGGCCGATCACCGCGCCGCCGATCGCGTGGGTGAAGCCGCCGGTCGTGCGCTCGAGAGCCACCAGGTTGAAGATGCTCGCCGCGGCCGAGTAGAGCGACGTGAGGGTGATCGGGAACCAGCTGTGGAGAAAATCCACGGAGGAGGCGTCGCGTCGCAGCAGGTCCTCCGCCGCGCGCAGACGCGCGAGCCGCCCCGACGGAGTGTCGTCGCTCACGCCGCGGATCTGATCCCCCGCGCCGAGGAGCGGCGGCAGGATGATCACGATCGAGAGGAGCGCGAGGGTGGAGCTCGTCGTGCCCACGAGCATCTCGTTGCGGAAGCCCTCGTCCTCCGCGAAGGCGGCGAGGATCGCGGCGCCGCTCGCCATCGTGCCGTGCAGGGCCACGAAGCTGCTGAACCAGCGCCGCACGCCCGGCTCCTCGCGTCGCACGTGCTCGGTCACGATCGCGAGCCGCCGGCGGACCTCGGCGTCGCTCGGATCGTCGAGGCAGATCGGGCGGTCGTCGGCCCGCGCGGGGGCCGCGTCGAGCCCGGTCGCGAGGAGCGACGCGAGCGCGAGGGCGAGCGCGGGGCCGGAGGCGCGACCCATCAGCGACGCAGCACGCCCTCGGGCACCTCGGCCTTCACCTCGTCCGAGTCGGGGTTCAGATAGGTGCCGCCGATCCGATCCCAGAAGGTGAAGAACTGCCCGTAGTTGTAGTGGCCGAACCAGTGGTGGAGCGTGTGGTGCCCGGTGAAGTTGATGCCGCGCCAGCGCACGAAGGAGACGCGGTCGTGGATCATCACGGCCCACATCGTCACGAAGGTGACGAAGCCGAGATAGACGCCGACGTGCACGGGGATGAAGAACACGCAGAGGTGATGCGGCAGCGCCTGCATGAAGCTGTCGAGCGGGTTGAACGCCACGCCGGCCAGCGAGTTGGGCACCTTGAAGCTGTGGTGCGGCTGGTGGATGTAGTCGTAGAGCGGGCCCCAGTGGAGCGCGCGGTGGATCCAGTAGATCGCGGTCTCGGTGATCACGAGGTAGATCAGCGCGCTGATCGGGATCCACTCCCAGCCGTGCTCGAGCGGGTCCCAGTAGACCTTGCTGTAGCCCAGCGCGATCGCGAAGTGGAACGGGGTCGTGAGGATCGCGTTGCCGACGATGGAGAGCACCGACCACTTGATGGCGCGGCGGTTCTCCTTGGCGTTGGGGACGTAGTCGGGGTGGTAACGAGCCTTGCGGAAAACGAAGAAGTACCAGTAGCTCAGCCCGGCCGCGATGAAGAACAGCGAGAGCCCGCCGATCACCAGGCCGGCGAACGTCACGAGGGGGCTTTCGGGGAGACCTAGAAGCTGAGCCAGCATGTTCCGTCGGGGCGCGAGCGGCCGGGCCCGGCCTTGGCGCTGCGAGTGTATAGCAGCGAGATCAGTCGACCCGCACCCAAACCGTGTCGGTGCCCTCGGGCGGGCTGTCGGGGAGGGCCTCGACGAGCGCGGCGACATCGGCGTCGGGGGTGAGGCGGACCTCGGGGGCCGCATCCGTCGGCGGGCCGAAGCGGAGCCAGGGGCGGGCCCTCAGGAGCGGCCCACGCGGGAGCAGCGCGCGCGCCTGGACAGCCTCGATCGCGGCGAGGCCCGTTCCTTCACAGCCGCACTCCGCCAGGGCCTCCAGGAGCCGCGCGACGCTCGGGCGCCCGAGCGCGGGGCCCGACGCGGCCTCCAGGCCCCCGCCCGTCACGAGGTGGTTCCGCGCCGGCTCGCACCGCGACGTGGCCCGGCGCCACGCCCGCTCGATCCGCTGCCGCCGCACCCGCGGGCGGCCCTGGGTGTCGTCGCGAAATGCCTCGGTGACGTAGTCGGGGTCGCCGTCGCGCGCGGCGGGCGCGCCGCGGACGAGGAGCCCGAAGCGCGCCTCCGGAGGGCTCGCGCGGACCGCTCGCTGGATCCGCTCGACCGGGGTGTCGGGGCTGGCCCAGAGGCCGACCGGCAGGCGATCGGCGTCCGCGTCGAGGTGGGCGCGACCCCAGCGCGCGAGATCCTCGGCCAGGACCTCGGCCGCCTCGTCCGCGTCGCCGCCGCCGACCCCGCGACCCGCAAGCTCGATGTCATCGCGCGTGATCACGAGGAGCGCGGCCGGGGCCTCCATCGGCACGCCGTCGCCGGCGGGCGGATCCACCCAGTCGGGCGCTCCCGGGGGCTCGGCGCGGGCGGCCGCGTCCTCGAGCCGCTGGCGGAGCGCGGCCAGCGGAGCTGCGCAGGGATCCTCGGTCGGTCGCGCGTCGCAGCCGCTCGCGGCCGCGATCGCGGCGATCCCGATCACGGCGACCCCGACCACGGCTCTGCGCGCGCTCGACGACACCGCGACAGACCCTACCCGAGCCCGCGCGCGGGCGCCCAGTACGGCGCAGCCCTGCACCGCGCGCGGCTCAGCGGACGAGCTGCACGACGAGCGCGCCGCTGCCCCCGAGCTCCGGGCACGCGGAAGCGAAGGCCTCGACCACCGGCGCCGCGCCGCCCTCGGTGAGCGCGTGGACGACGCGCCCCTGGAGCACGCCGAGCCCGCCCTCGGAGTGGGTGCCCTTGCCGTGGATCAGGCAGAGCCGGCGGGCGCCGCGGCGGTGCTGCCGGCGGACGAAGCGCACCACCGCGCGCTCGGCGTCGTCGCCCGTCTCGCCGTGCAGATCGAGGGTGGCCTCCGGCGCGATCCCCCGCCGGCCGAGCTCCGCCTCCACCGAGGCGGGCACGCCGACGCGGCGGCCGAGGACCCGCTCGTCCTCCCAGCGCACGTCGAAGCGGACTCCGCCGGCGACCAGCGCGCCGAGGCGATCGCGCACGAGGTCGTCCGAGCGGGTCGGCGGGGTGGTGCTCACCCGGCCCGGCGCGACCTTCTCCTCCGGGCTCCGCGCGCGCCCTCGGCTCGGCCCGCCGAGGGGGCGCACCCCCGCGATCGCGTCGTAGTAGGCGATGCGGTCGTCGCCCGAGAGCGCGTCGCTCGGCCGCGGCGCGGGCGCGGGGCGCTCAGCCGAAGGGGACGGACCCGGCGCGGCCTTCGCCTTTGCTTCCGTCTTCGCTCTAGTCTTCGCCGTCGCGCGCTTCACGCGCGGCGGCGGCGGCTTGGCCGGCTCCGGGGTCAGCGTCACTCCCGCGAGCAGCCCCTTGAGCGAGGTCGCCACCGCCGGCGCCGGCGTCGGGCCCGCCTCGGGCGGCGGCTTCTTCTTGCGGCCCATCGAGGGAGCCTACCGCCTCGGCGGCGTCGCGCGAATTGGGCGGTGGTGGGAGGGTCGACTCCGGCGTGCCGTCCGGCCGGATCGCGCGCGCGTCCGGCCGCTCGACGAACGCGGGCATCGGGTCGCGAGGCTCGCCGCGCAGCCGCCACTCGAAGTGCAGGTGCGGCACGATCGGCCGCCCGGTCGCCCCGACCTCGCCCACCACCTGCCCGCGCGCCACGCGCTGACCTGCGGCGACGTAGAGCGCCTGGCAGTGCCCGTAGAGGGTCGCGCTGCCGTCCGCGTGGAGGAGGATGAGGAGGTTGCCGTAGCCGCGCACGTGGTTGTCCGCGTAGACCACGAGCGCGTCGTTGACGGCCCGGATGTGCGCGCCCGCCTCGGCTACGATGTCGACCCCGTTGTGCGGCCGGTGACGGATCTCGCGCCGGCGCACGTTGCCGAAGCCCCGGCTGAACAGGCCGCGCGCGACCGGCCAGAGCAGGTCGTCGCGAGGGGCCGCGTCGAGCTCGGCGAGCCACTCCGGGGGCGCCGACCCGATCCTCATGCGGTCCGCCGCCGGCCGCCGCCCCAGCCCGAGGCGCACCGCGCGCTCCGCCGCCTCGCCCTGCGGCACCGGCACCCGCCGCGGCCCGTCGCAGATGCGGTCCTGCGCGATCACGCCGTCGGCGCCGCGCCCGCGGGAGTAGCACTCGTCGCCTCGAGACTCGGCCCACACCTCCGGCCGCATCGGATCCGGCCGGATCACCGAGGCAGGCTGCGCGCGCGCCTCGGCCGCTCCGAGGACCGCTCCGAGGATGAGGGGTGCGACGACGCGCGAGGCGCGGGTCACGGCCGCGGCACCTCGGCGATCCGATCGGCGCGGGCGGCCGAGCCGATCCACTCGGCGAGGTCGAACGCGAAGAGGAAGGCGCCTTGCCCCATCTGCGCGATCGCGTAGCCGCGCAGCGCCTGGGCGTCGGCCTCCGCGTCGAGCTGATCGGCGAGGAGGAAGAGCAGCGCGCCGACGCTCACGTAGAGGACGTCGAGGCCGAGGTTGAGCGCGAAGATCGTGGCCGCCTCGTGCTGCTCCCGGATCGCGCGCTCGCGGCGCTCGGCCAGCGCCTCGCCGCGCAGCGCGAGGTCCTCCTCGATGCGGGCCTGCCGCCCGTCGCCGACGTCGAGCATGCCGATCGAGAGGCCCGCGTTCACCGCCCCCCAGGCCGCGCTGCCGAGCCCGAACGAGAGCCAGAAGGGATCCTCGTTGCCCGCGCCCGCCGCGATCGCGCCGCCGATCACGGAGACGAGACCTCCGCTGAGCAACGCGACGCCGGCGAGGCGGCGCTCGTCGCGGACGTCGAGCTGCGCGCGGGCGAGGGCGCGGGCGATCGGGTCGGGCCGCGTCAGGTCGACGGCCTGGGCCGCGGCCGGCGACGGCGCGAGGGCCGGCGGCGCGACGCACAGCAGGGTCAGGAGGGGGAGGGCGGCGAGCGCCCGGGTGAGCCGCGTCCGCACCGGGTCACTCGCAGGCGACGCGGCGGAAGGTGTAGGGCTGGTCGAACTCCACCCGGCCGTCGTTGTTCACCGCGTCGTACCGGTCGCGCATCGGGTCGACCGTGCCACGGAACCGGTCCGGGAAGTAGACGCTGCCCGAGTCGGGGCAGTCGGCGCGGAGCAGCCGGGCGTTGCGCGCCTCGAAGGTCATGCTCCCGCGGTGGCCTTCGGGCGTGAACCGGCCGCGCGCGTTCATCCGGTACGTCATGTCGTGGCCGAACGCGGTGCACGGCCCGGGCGTCGAGTTGCCGGGGCTGCCGGTGAACCCGCGGTGGGTGATCGTGCCGGTCAGCGCGCCGCTCCCGTCGTGGCGGACGACCAGCGTGAAGCGGACCCAGCGGCGCGAGCCCGCGTCGTAGCGCTGAGCGCGCCAGGTGCCGGCCACCGGGTCCTCGCACATGCCCATGTCGGGCATCAGCGCCCGGCGCGCGCCGGCGAGGTCCCCGCCCGCGCCGATCGAGCCGAGGATCAGGTCGCCCGCGCCGCCGGCCAGCGCGCCCGAGGTCGACTCCTCGCCGCCCGTCCCCGCCACCTGCTCGTCCTCGCCCACCGCGCCCGGCTCGGTCGCGTCGGTGGCCCGCGACTCCTCGCGCGAGTTGCCCGGTCGCGCCTCGACCGGATCGCGCGCGGCCACCGCCTCCCGCGCTTGCCGGGGCTCGTCTCGCGTCGGAGGCGACGGGACCTCCGACGTCTCGGCCTCCAGCGGGCGCTCGGGCGACTCGGCCGTCTCCTCGGGCGCGACCGGCGCCACCTCGACCGCGCCGCGCGTGAGGTCCTCGGCCATCGGCACGTCCCCGCGCGGCGTCTCGGCCTCGGGCCCCGCGATCACGAAGTCGACCGCGTCTCCGCCGAAGCCGTGCCCGAGCGGGTCGCCGCGGCCCTCCGCGAGCATCCGCCCGCTCGCCGTGGCCATCGCGAACCCCGTCCACATCACCATCGCGTGCACGACCGCCGAGACGAGCAGCCATGGCCACACGAAGGCGTCTCGCGCGCGGTCCGGGCCGCGCCTCGGCGGGCTGAGCGCAGCCGACACGGCCCGAGTCTGGCGCTCCGTCAGTCCGCGCGCCATCGTGCCGTCCCTCGACCGCGATGATCCACCTGACCTACAGCAACCGGACCGAGGCGCTGCTCGACGCGCTGGTCCGGCGGCTCGCGGCGCGGCGAGGGCAGGCCGACCCCCTCGCGCCGGTCCGGCTGGTGGTCCCCAACCGCAACGTCGAGCGCTACGTGGAGCTCGGGGTGGCGCGTCGCCTCGGCATCGCGGCGAACCTCCGCTTCGAGCGCCTCGGCGGCCTGCTGCGCGACTGGCTCGGCGACGACCTGCTCCTCGAGGACGCGATGCTCGCGCGGGTCTTCCGGGCGCTCGGCGATCCCGCGCTGGTGAGCGACCCGGCGCTCGCGCCGGTGCGCCGCTACCTCGAGGGGGCGGGCGACGCGCGTGAGGTCGTCGCCGCCCGTCGGGCCCAGCTCGCGGCGCACCTCGCGCGCCTGTTCGAGGAGTACGGCTACGCGCGGCCGGAGCTGCTGCGCGCGTGGACGGCGGGCGAGACGCGCTTCGGCGCCGGTCGTCAGGCGGAGGTCGAGGCCTGGCAGCGCGCGCTCTGGCGCTGGCTCCGCGTCGAGCTGCCGCCCGCCCGCACCCTGCAGGAGGCGCTCGCGAGCGCGCCCGCGCCGCCCGGCGAGCTGCACGTCTTCGGCCTCTCCTACGTCGCGCGCGCCTTCGCCGCGGTCTTCGAGCGGCTCGGCGCGGCCGGCGCCCTGCACCTCTACGCGCTCAACCCGTGCGAGGAGTTCTGGGAAGACCTGGAGACGGCGGCCGAGCTGCGCCGCCGCCGGCGCGCGAGCGACGTCGAGCCCGAGTGGCTGTTCGAGGACGAGGACCCGTTCGACCTCTCGGTGGACACGGAGACCCCGCTGCTCCGGCTCTGGGGGCGGCCGGGGCGCGAGCACGTGCGGCTCCTCGGCGCGCTCACCGAGTGCGACTTCACCCCCGCGTTCGTCGACCCCTCGCCCGCGCCCGCGCCCGAGGTGGATCCGAGCCTGCCGCTGTTCGCCGGCCTCGCCGCGCCGCCGCTGCTCGCGCGGATCCAGCGCGACATCCTGCGCCGCGCGCCGCGGGGCGCCCCCGACCCCGACGCGCGCGTCGACCCCAGCCTCAAGGTCCTCGCCTGCCCGAGCGTGCGCCGCGAGGTGGAGGCGGTGGCGGCCGAGATCTGGCGCGCGATCGACGAGGTGGACGGCCTCACCTTCGACCGGGTCGCGGTGCTCGTGAACGGCCCCGATCGCGAGCTCTACCTGCCGCACGTCGGCGCGGTGTTCGAGCGCGCCCGCCAGATCCCCTTCAACGTCACCGACCTCTCGCTCGCCTCGGTCAGCCCGCTCGTGGAGGCCGCGCTCGCGCTGCTCGAGCTCCCGTCGACCGGCTTCACCCGGGCCGACGTGCTCACGGTCGTCACGCACCCCGCGGTCGTCGGGGCGGTCCCCAACGTCGACCCGTCCGACTGGGTGGGCATCGCCGAGCGGCTCGGGGTGTTCCGCGGGCTCGACGTCGAGGCGCTCGAGGGCACCTACGCCGAGGGGGCCGATCGGCTGCACTGGGAGCAGGGCCTCTCGCGCCTCGCGCTCGGCGCCTTCATGGACGCCGACGCGGGCGAGGTCGCGATCGGCGAGCGCCGGCTGAGGCCGGAGGCTCCGCTGTCCGACGGCGCGGCTGAGGGCGCCTTCGCGCGGCTCGTCCGTTCGCTGATGAGCGACGTGCGCTTCGCCCGCGAGGCCACGCTCTCGCTCACCGAGTGGTCGCGCTTCTTCTCCGCGATGGTGCAGGCCTACTTGCACGCGTCGAGCGACCGCGAGGAGGCCGCGCACCGCCGGGTCGTCCGCGCGCTCGCGTCGCTGGCGCGGCTCGACCTCGACGGCGCGCCGGTGCCCTACGCGGGCGCGCTGGAGCTGGCGCGCGGGCCGATCGCCGAGCTCGCGGGCTCCCGCGGCGAGCACCTCGCCAACGGGGTGGCCGTCTCGTCGCTCCTGCCGATGCGCGCGATCCCGTTCCGCGTCGTGTTCGTGCTCGGGCTCGGCGAGGGGCGCTTCCCCGCCACCGACCGCCGCGACTCGATGGACCTGCGCGCGGCCCGTCGCCAGGCGGGGGACGTCACGCCGTCCGAGCGGGACCGCTACACCTTCCTCGAGACGGTGCTCTGCGCGCGCGAGCGGCTCGTCCTCAGCTACGTCGCGCGCGACGAGCGCACCGGCGACGCGCTCTCGCCCTCGGCGGTGGTCACCGAGCTGCTCGAGGTCATCGAGGAGGGCTACCTTCCGGACGCGCGCGGGCGCCTCGTGCGGCCGGTCCCGCTCCGCCGGGCGGAGGACGCGGCGGTGGCCCAGGTGCTCGCCGAGGCGGAGCGCGAGCGGCGGGCCCAGGCCCTCGGCGAGTCGCTGCGCGCGTCGCTGGGCGCCGACGCGCGGGCGCTGGACGCGGTCGGCCCGGCGCGCACGTCGCGGCAGGTGGAGCGCGACCCGCGGCTCTCGCGCACCCTCGGCCTGCGTCCGCTCCCGGCGCCCTCGCACACCGCACCCCGCGGCGAGGTGGCGCGCCTCTCGCTGGCCGCGCTGCGGCGGTTCCTCGACTGTCCGATGCAAGGGTGGACCCGCGCGGTGCTCCGGCTCGACGACGAGCCGCGCGAGGCCCCGGAGGCCGCCTCCGAAGAGCCCTTCGCCCCCTCGCGCCTCGACGCGGCGAGCGTCCTGCGCGGCGCCTTCGCCGACGCCGCGCTCGGCCTCTCCGACGTGGACGCGGCCTACGCGGCGCGGGCGCTCGCGCTCGAGGCGCAGGGGCGCTGGCCGCTCGGGGCGCTGCGCGATCAGCTCGCGGCGGCGCACGGCGAGGTGCTCGCGCGGTGGGGCGCGAGCTGGCGTGCGCTCGGGGAGGCGACGTCGGTGCGGCGGGTGCGGCTCGGCGCGGCGCGGCGCGGCGACCCGAGCGAGGAGGTGCGCGACGCGCTCACGCTGGAGCTGCCCACCGGCGGGCGGGTAGAGCTGGTGGGTCGGACGGAGCTCCTGCGCGAGGGGGCGGGGGAGCGCGGCTCCGTCAACCCGCTCGAGCGACGCCCCGACGGCGAGCGCGGCCGGGCCCACGTGCTGCGCTGGGCGCTCCGCGCCTTCTTCGATCACGCCGCTCTGAGCGCGAGCGGAGGGGCCGGGCAGGCGCATCGTTCCTTGCAGTTGTACGCAGATCGGGACGGGGGCCGGGTCGAGGCGATCACCTTCGCGCCGCTCGGCGAGGGCGAGGCCCGCGCGTGGCTCGCGGGCGTCGCGGCCGACCTCCTCGCCGGCCAGCACGCGTACCTCTTCCCGGTGGAATCCGTCCTCCGCGTCGCCGACCGGTGGCCCCAGGTGCGCGGCTCCGAGCTCGTCGACTCCGTCGCCTTCGTGCGCGACCGTTGGGGCGGCGGGCAGTCCCGCTGGGGTCCCGTCCGCGACCCGCTCGGCTACCCGCTGCCCGACGCCCGCGACGCGCTCGCGATGGCCACCCGGCGCTTCGGCCTGCCGCTCGCCGGCATGCGGGGGACCGCGTGAGCGCGCGCTGGCCCCCGGGCGGCGCGGCGCGGCGCGCGCTCGGCCAGCCGCCGGTCCGCCCGGGTCTGCCCGAGCGCGCCGACGCCGCGCTCGCCCGCGCGGAGCTCGACCCCGACGCGACGCACCTCGCGTGGGAGCTGGTCCGCCTCGCCGGCCAGGGCACCGACGCGGAGCTCGCGCTCACCGTGCTCCTGCAGGACGCGCTGGCGCGGGGCTCGACCCGCCTCTCCCTCGCCGAGCCGGACGCCCTCGCGGCCCGCGCCCGCGCGCTGTTCGGGGTGTCCGAGCGCGGCGCGGCGGAGCTCGCCGCCTACGCGCGCGCGGTGGCCGCGGACCCGGGCGCCTCGCTCCCTCTCATAGGCCCGCCCGGGGCAGCGGCGCCGCTCGTCGTCGAGGGCACCCACCTCTACGCGCAGCGGGTGCGCGCGGCCGAGGTGCGGCTGGTCGAGCGCCTCCGCGCGCGCCTCGAGGAGCGCACGGCCTGGGCGAGCCCCGGGGCGATCGAGCGCGCGCTCGTCGCGATCCGGGCCCACCCGAGCGGCGACCTGCGGCTGACCGACGAGCAGGAGGCGGCGGTCCGGGTCGCGCTCGAGGCGCCGCTCTCCGTCATCCGCGGCGGCCCTGGCACCGGCAAGACCTCGGTGGTCGTCGCGATCCTCCGCGCCGCGGCGCGCCTCGGGGTCCCGCCCGCCGCCGTCGCGATCGCGGCGCCGACGGGCAAGGCCGCCGACCGCGCCCGCAGCTCGATCGCGGCCGGCCTCGCGTCGATCACGGAGCCGCCGGTGGTCGACGTCGCGCTCCGCACCGGCCTGGCCGATCCGCGCACCCTGCACCGGCTCCTCGGCTACTCCCCGCGCCACGGCGGCTTCCGTCACCACGCGGACAACCCCCTCGCCGAGCGCCTCGTCATCGTCGACGAGAGCTCGATGATCGACCTGCTGCTCATGGACGACCTGCTGCGCGCGCTGCGGCCGGAGGCGCGGCTCGTGCTGCTCGGCGACGCGCAGCAGCTTCCGTCGGTGGCCGCCGGCGCGGTGTTCCGCGATCTGGGCCGCGCGCCGTCGGTCCCGGGCGTCGCGCTCGAGCGCAGCCACCGCATGGACCCCACGCGGCCCGAGGGCTTCAACATCCTCAGCGTGGCCCGCGCGATCCAGGAGGGGCGGCGCGAGCCGCTCTGCGCGCCGGTCGAGGAGGGCGGGGTGGTCCGGCCGTCCGCGCCCGATCGGGTCGCCCGGCTCGAGTCGCTGCCCGCGCATCCTCTAGGTGGCGCGTTCCTCTACGAAGGCGGCGTCCACGACTTCCTCGCGTGGTGGCGGCGCGGCCTCGAGACGGCCCCGCCCGCCGTCGCGCTCGACGATCGCGCCGCGCTCGCGCCCCGGTTCGCGGCCCTCGATCGCGCCCGCCTCCTCTGCGTCACGCGGGCTCCCGAGCGGAGCACCGGCGTCGAGGCGATCAACGCGCACCTCCACGGCCCTGGCCGCTGGCGCGCCGGCGAGCCGGTGCTCGTCCATCGCAACGACTACGCGCGCGGTCTCTTCAACGGCGATCAGGGCCTCCTCCTCGACGTCCTCACCGCGGACGGGCGCCGGCTCTCGGCGGTCTTCCGGCGCGGTGACGGCTTCGTCGCGCACCCCCTCGAGTCGGTGCGCGGGGTGCTCGAGCTCGGCTACGCGACCACCGTCCACAAGGCCCAGGGCTCCGAGCACGACGTCGTCGCGATCCTCCTCCCCGAGACCGACAGCCCGCGCCTCCTCACCCGCGAGGTCATCTACACCGGCCTGACCCGCGCCCGCCGCGCGGTCGTCCTCGTCGGTGACCGCGCGCTCCTCGACCGCGCCGTCCACCGGGCGATCGAACGATCGAGCGGCGTCTCTGAGCGGCTCGCCCGCGGGCCGGGCTGACGCGGTATCCTCGCCCGGTGAAGGACGAGCCCCGCGAGCCACGCTGGGACGCGCCCATCGACGTCGAGGCGCACCTCGCCGCGATCCCCGAGGGCGTGACGACCAAGGGCCTGTTCCTCACCAACCTCGCCGATCGCATCGAGGCGGCCGGCGCGCCGCGCCCCGGGCGGTGGACCCCGTTCCGCAACTACCCGGTGCGCGAGTACGCGGCGCTCCTCGTGCGCTGCGCGGAGGTGGTCCACCCCGGCCTCCCGCTCGGGCGTGGCCTCCGCGAGGTCGGATTCACCGCCTACCCCGCGTTCGCGGCCACCACGCTCGGCAAGGTCGTCTTCTCCTTCGCAGGCACCGACCCGAAGGCGGCCCTGCGCCTCGCCCCGCGCGCCTACGACCTGGTGAGCGCCGGCACCTCTCAGGTCACCCTGGAGGAGACGCCGGGCGAGGACCGCCTGTACATGCGCGGCATCTACTCGTTCCCCCAGCTGCACGAGGCCGGGGTGATCGAGGGCGGCATTCGCACGTTCGGCGGCGACGTGGACGTCCTCGTGAGCGGCGTCGCGCCGGGCGAGGCCGTCCTCCACGTCCGCTGGCGCTGAGCCGCGACAGCGGCAACGGTTGCCGCATGGCCGACGAGCTCCCCGAACGCGACGCGCTCACCCACCTCGACGCGCTCACCCACCTCGACGCGCAGGGCCGCGCGCGCATGGTCGACGTCTCGGCCAAGGACGTCACCGCGCGCGAAGCGACGGCGAGCGCGACCGTGCGCATGCGCCCCGAGACCCTGCGCCTGATCCTCGACGGCGACGCGCCCAAGGGCGACGTCCTCGCGGCGGCTCGCATCGCGGGGATCGGCGCCGCCAAGCGCACCCCCGAGCTGATCCCGCTCTGCCACCACGTCGCCCTCAGCAGCGTCGAGGTGCGCTTCACCCCCGGCGACGGCGAGCTCCGCGTCGAGGCGGTCGCGCGGGCTCGCGACCGCACCGGGGTCGAGATGGAGGCCCTCACCGCGGTCAGCGTCGCCGCGCTCACCGTCTACGACATGCTCAAGGCGGTCGAGCGCTCGATGGTGATCACCGACGTGCAGCTCGAGTCGAAGTCCGGCGGACAGCGCGGCGACTACGCGCGCGATTAGTCAAGCTCCTAGAGCACACCTCCCGTCGCCTCGGCGGCGGGACGGCGCGCCCCGCACGCCAGTCGCTCCTCCGAAATGCTGGATCTAGAAACTCAGCGCCCGAGGACCTTCTTCACGAGCGCGAGGTCCTCGGCGCCGAGCTCGCGGGTGATCACCAGCGTCGCGAGGTACGCGATCGCACCGGCGACCAGCGCGCCGAGGGCGGAGACCGCGCTCTGGTGCGGGATGAAGTAGGCGGTCGCGAAGCCGGCGATGGCGGCGAGCCCGCCTCGCGCGGCGGAGGCGAGCGGCACGAACGCGCCGAAGATGCGGTGCACCGTCACCCCGGTCGCGGCCACGGCGAGGAAGGTGCCGAGGCTCGTGCCGGCCGCGGTCGCGACCAGCGCGCCGGTGCCCTCGACGCCGGCCATACGGATCCCGACGCTCGTCGCGACCAGCACGACGACGAGGGCGAAGGACGCGATCGCGACCGCCAGGATCGCGCGTCCCGCGCTCGTGAGGATCGTCGCGCCGATGACGAAGAGCGCGAACGCGACCTGTCCCGCGATCAGCACGCGCAGCGCGTCGGCGCCGGCCACGTAGGTGTCGGGGAACGCGACGAGGAGCACCCCGTCGGCCGCGCCCGCGATCGGCGAGGCGACGAGCAGGAGCTGGAGCAGCGAGAAGCGGAACGCGCTCCGCACGTAGCGGCGCGCGGCCTCCTCGTCGCCCATCGAGGTGGCCTTCGACACGAAGGGGAACACCACGAAGGTCACCGCGAGCACCGACTGATACGGCACGAAGGCGAAGCGCTGGGCGGCCGAGTAGAACGCGGCGAGGCGGTCGGCGAGCTCCCGAGCCGCGTCGGCCGCGAGCCCCGCGTCGGTCGCGAGGTTCTCGAGGGTGATGTTGAGGACCTGCAGATCCAGGAGGAGCAGCCCGTTGAGGGCGATCTGGTAGCCGACGATCGGCAGCATCAGCCCGCGCCAGCGCGCCCACGCGAGCTCGCTCCCCGGCGCGCCGCGGCCGACCCGGAGGAACGCGATCGCGAGAACGGTCGCCGCCGCGAGCCCGAACCCGCCGAACGCCCCCACCGCCCCGACCCCGAGCGCGGCCCCGCCGAGCAGCCCGCCCGTCCGGAGGAACGAGAAGGTCATGTCGAGCTGCGCCTGCTGCGCGAACCGCTTCTGGCCGTTGAGCGCGCCGACGAGCGTGGCGTAGACCGCGTAGCAGAGCACCACCGCGCCCGCGATCTGCAGCAGCGGGGTGCGCGCGGGGTCGTGGTAGAGGTGCTCGGCGATCAGCGGGGCGGCCGCCGCGAGGCTCCCGCCGAGGAGCAGGCCCACGCCGAGCTGGAGCTTGAGCCCCTGCCGGAGCGTCCGCTCGGCGTGCGGCTCGTCCTCGCTCACCAGCTTGCTCACCGTCTGGAGCGTCGCGGCGATGAGCACGTTGTTGAGGAGCGAGGCGGCCCCGAAGACCACCGCGAAGCGCCCGAAGGTGGCCTCGTCGCCGAAGATCCGGGGCAGCGCGACCGTCACGCCGAAGGCGGTGAGCACGAACAGGCCCTTGGCGCCCGCCACCCAGAGGAACCCCCGGCCGGCCTTCTTCGCGTCGTCTGCGCCGCTCAAAGCGACGGGGGCATAGCCCCGACCGGTTGACAAAGCACCCCCAACCAACATCCATTCGGCCCCGTGGCGCGCGCCTCCGACGACCAGCGCGAGATCTTTCGGGGCCGCCTGATCCTCGCCGCGGTCCTGATGCTGACCGTGATCCTGGTCGGGAGCGGCGGCTACCACATCCTCGGTGACGGCCGGTGGAGCCTCGAGGAGGTGCTCTACTTCACCGTCATCACCCTGAGCACGGTGGGGTTCGGCGAGACCCTACCGGGGATGGACCACGTCCCGTTCGCGCGGCTGTGGACCATTCTCATGATCTTCTTCGGGAGCGGCACGCTCCTCTACTTCATGTCGACGCTCACCGCCTTCATCGTCGAGGGCGACATCCGGGGCGCGATCCGGAAGAACCGCATGCAGAAACGCATCGACCACCTCTCGGGCCACTACATCGTCTGCGGCATTGGCTCGACCGGCATCCACGTGGTCGAGGAGCTGATCAACACCCACCACGCCTTCGTGGTGATCGATCGGGACGAGGAGCGCCTGCTGCAGCTCGCCGACCGCTTCGGCCCGCAGCGGTTCCAGTACGTGGCCGGCGACGCGACCGACGACGAGGTCCTCATCCAGGCCGGCATCGACCGCGCGGTCGGGGTCATCGCGGCGCTCACCGACGACAAGGACAACCTCTACATCACGATCACCGCCTCGCAGCTCCAGCGCGAGCGCCGGGCCAAGGGCGAGTTCCGGATCGTCGCCAAGGCGATCGAGCCCACCGCCGGACCCAAGCTGATCGCGGCCGGCGCGACCCGGGTCGTCTCGCCGGCCCAGATCGGCGGCATGCGGATGGTCAGCGAGATGATCCGGCCCGCGGTGGTCGAGTTCCTCGACCTCATGCTCCGCGACCCGGAGAAGAACCTCCGCATCGAGGAGGTGATCATCCCCGACGAGTCGAGCCTCATCGGCGCCAAGCTCCGCGACACGTCCATCCGCTCGCGCAGCCAGGCGATGGTCATCGCGTGCAAGCACGGCGGCAGCCCGCCCCGCTACACCTACAACCCCGGGCCGAACTTCGAGCTCGAGCACGGGATGATCCTCATCGTCCTGGCCGAGACGGCCGAGATGAACAAGCTCCGCGAGGGCATCGCCTCCGGAGACATCGGGAGAGTGGCCTGAAGCGAGGTCGGCGCGGTTGACATCGTGTCACTCGTTGCCAAGTTGTGCCACGTGGCCGGTCGGGAGGAAGCCGGTAGGGCTCTCCCGGGAACGCGTCAAGATCACGTTATTGCAGCCAATTTCACGGGGTTGACCCCCTGCGCCGGGTGATTAGATTCGCCCCCGCATCGACCCCTTCGACGAACACCCCCGACGAACACCAAAGTCGAGCAGCAAAGTCGAGCAGCACTGCCGAGCAGCACTGCCGACGAAACAGCACTGCCGACGAAACAGCCGACGAACAGGAAGCACGAGAACATGGGCAAGATCATCGGAATCGACCTCGGGACGACCAACTCGGTCGTGGCCGTCATGGAGGGCAAGGACCCCAAGGTCATCGTCAACGAAGAGGGGGACCGGCTCACTCCGTCGGTGGTCGCGTTCGCCGAGGACGGCGAGGTCCTCGTCGGCCAGATCGCGAAGCGTCAGGCGATCACCAACCCGGAGGGCACGGTCTTCAGCGCCAAGCGCTTCATCGGGCGCCGCTTCGACGAGCTCGGCGGCGACGAGAGCCGCGTCCCGTACAAGGTCGTGCGCCGGAGCAACGGCGACGTCGGCTTCGAGGTCGGCGGCAAGCAGATGGCCCCGCCCGAGGTGAGCGCCAACGTCCTGCGCAAGCTCAAGAAGGCGGCGGAGAACTACCTCGGCGAGCCGGTGACCGAGGCGGTCATCACGGTGCCCGCGTACTTCAACGACTCGCAGCGCCAGGCGACCAAGGACGCCGGCAAGATCGCGGGGCTCGAGGTCAAGCGCATCATCAACGAGCCGACCGCGGCCGCGCTCGCCTACGGGCTCGACAAGAAGACCGAGGAGCTCATCGCGGTCTACGACTTCGGCGGCGGCACGTTCGACATCTCGATCCTCGAGGTGGGCGACAACGTCGTGCAGGTCGTCAGCACCAACGGCGACACGCACCTCGGCGGCGACGACGTCGATGACAAGGTCATCGAGTACCTCGTCTCGGAGTTCAAGAAGGACACCGGCATCGATGTCAGCGGCGACAAGATGGTGCTCCAGCGCCTCAAGGACGCGGCGGAGAAGGCGAAGATCGAGCTCTCGAGCAAGCTCGAGACGACGGTCAACCTGCCCTTCCTCACCGCGGACGCGTCGGGCCCCAAGCACCTCGACGTCAAGCTGAGCCGGGCGAAGCTCGAGTCGATGATCGCGGACCTCGTGGACCGCACCCTCGAGGCCCTCAAGCGCGCGCTGAGCGACGCCAAGCGCAACGCCTCGGAGATCGACGAGGTCGTGCTCGTCGGCGGCTCCACCCGCATCCCGCTCGTCCAGCAGAAGGTCCAGGAGTTCTTCGGCAAGGAGCCCCACAAGGGCGTCAACCCGGACGAGGTCGTGGCGGTCGGCGCCGCGGTCCAGGGCGGCGTGCTCAGCGGCGACGTCACCGACATCCTGCTCGTGGACGTCACCCCGCTCAGCCTCGGCGTCGAGACCCTCGGCGGCGTGATGACCACGCTGATCCCGCGCAACACGTCGATCCCGTACAGCACGGGCGAGACGTTCAGCACGGCGGAGGACAGCCAGTCCAAGGTCGAGATCCACGTCCTGCAGGGCGAGCGCGCGCAGGCGCGCGACAACCGGACCCTCGGCCGCTTCCACCTCGAGGGCATCATGCCCGCGCCGCGCGGCGTGCCGAAGATCAAGGTGACCTTCGACATCGACGCCAACGGCATCCTGAGCGTCACCGCGAAGGACGAGGCGACGGGCAAGGATCAGAAGATCACGATCACCGCCAACAGCGGGCTCTCGGACGACGAGATCTCGCGCATGGTCGACGAGGCCAAGGCC
>JAUHXR010000111.1 GCA_030426845.1 Polyangia bacterium
GGCAACTCACTCGAGAACGGCGCGGCCGGCGGCGGCGGCGGCGGCGGCGGCAGCGACAACGATCCGTTGGCGGGCCTCGAAGGCCTCTAGCCCCCCCCAGGAGCCCGTCTCGACGCGGGCTCCGGGCTCGGCCTCGCACCCTCTCGACCATCTCGTGCCTGCCTCCGTCCGAAGCGACCGGCTCGCGGTGGCGCTCGACGTGCCGACGCTCGACGCCGCGCGCGGCCTGATCGCCGAGGTCGCGCCGCACGCCGGCGTCCTCAAGGTCGGTCTCGAGCTGTTCGTGGCCGAGGGCGCGCCCGCGGTGCGGGCGGTGCAGGAGGCGGGCTCCCGCTGCTTCCTCGACCTCAAGCTCCACGACATCCCGGCGACGATGGCCCGCGCGGCCCGCGCCGCCTCGGCCCTCGGCGTCCGGTTCCTCACCGTGCACGCGAGCGCCGGGCCCCGCGCCCTCGAGGAGGCGCGGCGCGCGGTCGAGGGTGGGCCGACCCAGCTCCTCGCGGTGACCGCCCTCACCAGCCTCGACGCCGACGAGCTCACGGCGATCGGGCTGGGCGCCGACCCCGCCGAGGTCGTCCAGCGCCTCGCGGCGTTGGCCCGCGACGCGGGGATCGACGGCTTCGTCTGCTCGCCACAGGAGGCCCCGCGCATCCGCGCGCTCGCCCCCCACGCGACGATCGTGACCCCGGGGGTGCGACCGGCCGGCGCGGCCGCGGGCGATCAGCGGCGGGTCGCGACCCCGGCTGACGCGGTCGCGGCCGGGGCCGACGTGATCGTGGTGGGCCGGCCGATCCGCGACGCCGCCGATCGCGCGGCCGCGGCCGCGGCGATCGCGCAGGAGATCGAGGCGGCCGCCCGATGAGCCGCATCCGCGGCGGCCTCGACCTGGTGATGGACGCGCTGCGGCGGCACGCGCGCGAGGTCCAGGCGCTCTACCTCGAGCGGGGTCGCCGGGTGCCCGACGTGGCCGAGGCGGCCAAGCGCGCCGGGCTCCGCATCCAGGAGCGGTCACGCGAGGAGCTCGAGGGCCTCGCGGGGCCCGACCACGGCGGCTGCGTCGCGATCGTCGGGCCCTACCCTTTCGCTCACCTCGACGAGCTGCTCGACGCGCCGGCGCCGCTCCTCGTGGCGCTCGACCAGATCTCCGACCCACACAACTTCGGCGCGATCGTGCGCAGCGCGGCCGCGTTTGGGGCAGACGGCGTCGTGGTCCTCAAGGACCGGGCGGCCCCGGTCAGCGGCGTGGTGGTTCGCGCCTCGGCGGCCGCGACCGAACGGGTCCGCATCGCCCGGGTGACCAACCTCGCGCGCACCCTCGACGAGCTCCGCCGCCGCGACCTCAGCGTGATCGGCCTCGACGCGGGGGGCGACTGCGACGTCGGCGCGCTGCCCGACGCCCCGTTCGGCCGCGTCCTCGTGGTGGGCGCCGAGGGCAGCGGGCTCCGGCGCCTCGTCCGGGAGAAGTGCGACGTCCTGGCTCGGATCCCGATGGCCGCGGAGACGGAGTCGCTCAACGCCTCCGTCGCGACCTCGATCGCGCTCTACGCCATGACGCGCTGACTCAGGAGGGACGCCGCCCGGCGCGTTCGTCATTCCCCGCGCGCCTGCCCCTGCTGGCCCCGCCCGCCGCGAGCACCGCCCGACGCAAGCACCGCCCGACGCAAGCACCGCCCGACGCAAGCACCGCCCGACGGAGTCGTCATGCCGACCGCCGCGGCGCGTCCCCCACCGACCCCTCCGTCGAGGGGACATGCACGCCCCGACCGTGCGCACAGGCGGGCCGAGGTGTGCGGCCCACTGTGCGGCACACCCGCGCGGCGTCGCGCGCCCGTCACTTCGGGCGCCACGCCCCCGCCGCGCGCGGTGGCACGGTGCCTGAAGGAGGGCCGACCATGCTCGCGCACCTCACCCCGCTCTTCGTCACCACCGCGCTGCTGCTGTGCGCCGACCCGGTCCACACGCACCGCGAGGGGGCGACCGAGCGGAGCGAGCTGCGCGCCGCGATGGACGCGGCCCTCGAGGGCGGCGAGCTCCCGGTGGTGGCGTCCTCACCGCTCCCCGCCGGCTTCGGCGTCGGGAGCCACTACGGGTTCCGCACCAGCACTCGCACCGGCACGCGCACCTTCCACGCGGGCGCCGACTTCCTCGGGCCCCGGGGCACCCCGGTCTACGCCGTCCGCGGCGGGGTCGTTCAGGCGGTGACCCACGAGGACCGCCCGTCGCGTCGCTGGGGCGGCTACGGCAACGCGGTCGTCGTTCACCACCCCGACCTCGACGTGTGGACCTTCTACGCCCACCTCGATCAGGTCGACGTCGAGGAGGGACAGGTCCTTGAGCCCGGGCGCCCGATCGGCCGGGTTGGCAACACGACCAACGGTCGCTTCCCGAACATGGTCCCTCACCTCCACTTCGAAGTGCGGCGCGCACGGACCGACGGCTCGTCGCCCTTCCCCGGGGCGTACCGCGACTTCAACCTCGACCCCGAGGCGTGGCTCGCCTCGATGGGGGTGCGCTTCGATCACGAGCACCAGGCGGGCGGCTCGGACCCGGTGCTCGTCGTCGCGAGCTGCGAGGCCGCGCACCCGCGCTGAGGCTCGATCCCCGGGCCGGGGGCGCCGGCGGCGCTTCTCCCGCGAGGCGCCGCGGGCGTCACCGGCCCGGGGATCGAGCGGCCCGAGATCCCGACGCGACGGGCTGATACCCTCTTGACGATGGGCTCCGACGCCGAGACCACCATGCGCGCGCCCGCGGTGGAGGCCGAGCGCCTCCCCCCGGTGGTGACCGCGCGGGTGCTCTTCGAGCCCGAGGGCGCGAGGCCGCGGCCCGCGGTGCCCATCGGCAAGGTGCCCTTCACGATCGGCCGCTCGATCGGCGAGCGCGGCATCCTGCTCAAGGATCCGCGCGCGTCGCGGATCCACGCGACCTTCCACCCGCGCGGCGAGGGCCTCGTCCGCCTCGTCGACTCGTCGAGCAACGGCACCTTCGTGAACGGCGCGCGCCTGACCGAGCCGCGCGAGCTGGAGGACGGCGACGTGGTCCGGGTGGGGGACTCGCTCGTGCTCGTGCGCGTCGGCCCCGCGGCGCCCCCGCGCGACGCAGCGATCCCCGAGCTCGAGGGGCGTCACCCCGCGATGCGCGCGCTCCGGCACACGATCGCCGCGGTGGGCCCAACCGACGCCAAGGTCCTGATCATCGGCGAGAGCGGCACCGGCAAGGAGCTCGTCGCGCGCGCGATCCACGAGCGCAGCGGCCGCGATGGCCGGTTCATCGCCGTGAACTGCGGCGCCATCCCGGAGTCCCTGGCGGAGAGCCAGCTCTTTGGACATACGCAAGGCTCATTCACCGGCGCGAACAAGGCCCACGACGGGTTCCTGCGCGCCGCGATGGGCGGGACGCTCTTCCTCGACGAGGTCGGCGAGCTGTCGCCCGTCCTCCAGCCCAAGCTCCTGCGCGCGCTCGAGGAGCGCAAGGTCGTGCCGGTCGGCAGCACCGAGCCGGTGAGCATCGACGTCCGCCTGATCGCGGCGACCCACCGGGACCTGCTCGCGGAGGTGGACGCGGGGTCGTTCCGCGGTGACCTCTACGCGCGGCTCGCGGGCTACCTCGTGCACACGCTCCCGCTGCGCGATCGAGCGGAGGACGTGCTGCCGCTGCTGCGCTCGTTCCTGGGGCCCGACGCCCCGCCGCTCGACGCCGACCTCGCGGAGGCGCTCCTCCTGCACCCGTTCCGCTTCAACGTCCGCGAGCTCAAGGAGATCGCGACCCAGCTCGGCATCGACGGCGCCGGGCTCGGGCGCCTCACCCTCCCGATGATCGCGCACCGCCTCTCGCGGCGTACGTCGCGGCCGCCGCCCCCGCTGCCGGAGATCGTGACCGAGGTCGCGCCCTTGTCCCCCAAGCGCCCCCCGCCCGACCGCGACGAGCTGGCCGCGCTGATGCGCGAGCACGACGGCAACGTCTCGAGGGTCGCGCACGCCCTCGGCCGCTCGCGCCGCCAGGTCTACCGCTACCTGGAGCGCTTCGGCCTCGACGGCTGAGCCGGGACGTCCAGCGCGGCCGCCGTCATCAGGAGCAGCGCCGCGCAGGCCAAGGTCACCACCAGCGCCCGCGGGCGGAGCGCGTCGAGGCTGTGGGTAAGGACGGTGAACGGGCGGACCGCAAGATCCCAGCTGTTGAACCGCTCGAAGCGGCCGAGGTAGATGCCGAAGCCGGCGAGCACCGTCGACGCCACCGCGAGCGCCCGGGCGGCGGGCGCGCCGAACGCGCGCGACGCGACGCGCTCGACGCGGAGCAGGCTGAAGGCGCCGGCCAACATCCCGGTGAGGCTCGCGGCGCCGAGGAGGAGCACGTCGTACCAGATCGGCACCGGCGGGCGCGCGCGCAGGTGCAGGAAGTCGGTCAGCAGGTAGGGCGCGTTCGGGAGGAACGCGAGCCACGCGAGGCCGAGGACCGCGGCCGTCGCGCGCGCCCCCCGCCGCGCGGCGTAGCCGAGCGCGACCGCGAGGAGCCACGGGATCCAGGCGAGGAGCGTGTTGAAGAGGAGGAACCCGAACATCCCGCGCCCGCAGTACTGCGCCCGCGCGAGGTAGAGCCCGAGGAGCAGTGCGGAGCCCATCGCGAGGGCCACGAGATCGCGTCGCGCCATCCTCGGAGCGTGGCGGCCGGACGCGCGCGCACCGCGTCCGCGGGGCGGAGAAGGCGCGGAGGAATCATGGCGATCCCGTGGCGGCGCGATCCGCCCAGCGCGATCGGCGCGATCGGCCCAGCGCGATCGGCGCGATCAACCCGGCGCGATCAACCCGGCGCGATCAACCCGGCGCGATCAACCCAGCGCGTTCAGTCCGGCGCGATCAACCCGACGCGATCAACCCAGCGCCGCGCCGACCGCGCCCATCGCGTCGGCCAGCTCGCCCAGGACGAGGGCGTCCGCGAGCTCGTCATACGGGGTCGGGTCGCGCGACACGATGGCCACCTTGGCGCCCGCCCGCTTCGCGCCGGGGACGAGGCCCGCCACCGGGTGCACCCGGAGCGACGAGCCGAGCACGAGCAGCAGGTCGCACTCCGTCACGAGCCGCGCGGCCTCCTCGAAGGCGGGCGGCAGCAGCTCGCCAAAGAGCACGACGTCCGGCTTCACCAGCTCGCCGCAGGACTGACAGATCGGGAGCCGCCCCGAGCGCACGCGCGCGACCACCGCGTCGAGCGGCTCCTCAAGGCCGCAGCCGAGGCAGCGGGCGCGGCGGTAGCTGCCGTGGACCTCGAGGACGCGCTGGCTGCCCGCCGCCTGGTGCAGCCCGTCGATGTTCTGCGTGACCACGCCGCGGAGGCGACCGGCGCGCTCGAGCCGCGCGAGCACGTCGTGGGTGACGTTGGGGCGCTTGTCCGCGAGCGCGCCGAACCGCTCGCCCCAGAACTCGTAGAACCTGCGCGGGTCGCGGCGGAAGCCCTCGACCGACGCGAGCTCCATCGGGTCGTGCTCCCGCCAGAGCCCGCTCTCGGTGCTGCGGAAGTCGGGGATCCCCGAGTCGGTCGAGACCCCGGCCCCGGTGAGCGCGACCGCGCGCGTCGCCCCCAGCACCAGCTCGACCAGCCGCTCGATCGCGCCCGCGCCTCGCGCCTCGCGCGTCACTCGACCCTCACGACGTCCGCGGGGTCGAGCCCGTCCCGGCACGCGGCGAGCGCCGCGTCGACCGCCTCGCCATCGAGCGAGTCGAAGGTGAGCTTCACCTTCACCTCGGGGTCGCGCCACAGCGGGTAGCTGCCGACGTCCACCGTCGGGAAGTCGCGATCAACGCGCTCGAGCAGGGCCGCGATCGTGCCCTCGTCACAGCGCGTGTAGAGCGCGCGCGACACGAAGGGCCGCGACGCGCCGATCGTCTCACGCAGGAGCCGCAGCTTGATCGCGAAGATCTGCGGCACCCCCGGGAGCACGAAGACGTTGTCCTTGATGATCACCGGCCAGGGCACCTCGGGGTTCGACAGCAGCTCGGAGCCCTCGGGCACGTCGGCCATCCGGAGGTGGCCGGCGGTCACACGCTCGCCCCAGTAGCCCCGGATGAGGCCCTCGATCTCGGGCGCGCGCTGGAGGGCTCCGCCGAAGGAGCGCGCGACCGCGGGCAGCGTCACGTCGTCGGGGGTCGGGCCCACCCCGCCGCTCGTGAACACGAAGTCGTGCGCCTCCCGCAGCGCGGTGAGGTCCTGCGCGATCTGGTCGACCTCGTCGGGGCACACGATCACCCGCCGCAGCTCGACGCCGAGCAGGCGCAGCTCGCGGGCGAGCACCTCGAGGTTCGACTCGCGGATCTTCCCCGTCAGGATCTCGTTGCCGATGATGAGCGCAGCGGCCGTCCGCGGCATGGGCGGAGTCTACACCGCGACGTCGCCGGGGGCTGCTCGGGGTCCCCCGCTGGCTCCACGAGCCCGCGCGAACGGCTCGGAGCTCGGTTCGCTACGGTGGGACGGGGCGGAGCGCGAGGCGGATCGTGGTGAGGCCGCTCGGCAGATCGACCTCGACGTCGTGCGGGAAGTAGCCCTCCGCCGTGATCGTGAAGTGGCGCACGCCCGGGCTGAAGGAGCGCGGCCGGCGCTGGAGCAGCCGGCCCGCGCCGACGAAGCGGTCCTCGAGGTAGACGCGGGCGTGAGCCGGCTCGAGCACGAAGCGGACGCGCGCCGGATCGGGCGCGGGGGGCCGCGCGCCGCACGCGCTGAACCCGAGCGTGAGCGCGGCCCCGAGCCCGAGCGAGAGGACCGCCCGTCGCGTCATCGCGTCCACGGGAGCCCCTCGTCACCGCAGGCCTCGCGGAGCGCCGCGAGGGGCACCTCGATCGCCACCACCGCGGACGCGTCGACCAGCGGACGCACCGCGCGGACCCGCGCCGCCTCGTCGATGGCGGCGTGGACCGCGCGGGCGCGGCGCGGGCTCGCGTGGACGCCGGCGAGCGCGTCGTCCGCCCAGGCGTGGAGCAGCCGCAGCGCGCGGGCGCGGGCCAGGCGTCGCGCGGAGGCGCGGCGCGCCTCGAAGCGCCCCACCCGCTCGTCGGGGGCCCCGAGGGCCGCCGCCCACGCGACCTCGCGCTCGATCGTCGGCGCGGCGTCGGAGAACGGCGCGATCGGAGCCTGAGCGGACGCAGGCGACGCGAGGCAGGCGAGCGCCAGCCCGAGCAGCCCCGCGCACCAGGCGTGTCGCCTCACTCCCACTCGATCGTCGCCGGCGGCTTCGAGGAGACGTCGTAGACCACCCGGTTGACGCCGCGCACCTCGTTGATGATGCGGCTCGAGGCGCGGGCGAGCAACGAGTCGGGCAGGCGCGACCAGTCCGCGGTCATGCCGTCGCGCGAGGAGACCGCGCGGAGCGCGACCACGTACTCGTACGTCCGGAAGTCGCCCATCACGCCGACCGAGCGCACCGGCAGGAGCACGGCGAAGGCCTGCCAGATCTGGTCGTAGTAGTCGGCGCGTCGGATCTCGTCGATCCAGATGTGGTCGGCCTCGCGCAGGATGCGGAGCTTCTCCTCGTCGATCTCGCCGAGGCAGCGGATCGCGAGGCCCGGGCCCGGGAACGGGTGCCGCCAGAGCACGTGGTGCGGCATCCCCATCGCGGCGCCGACCTCGCGGACCTCGTCCTTGAACAGCTCGCGCAGCGGCTCGATGAGCGACAGCTCCATCCGCTCGGGGAGCCCGCCCACGTTGTGGTGCGTCTTGATGAGCGCGCTCGGCCCCTTGAACGAGACGCTCTCGATGACGTCCGGGTAGAGCGTGCCCTGGACGAGGTGCTTGGCGCCCTCGACCTTCTTGGCCTCGGCCTCGAAGACCTCGATGAACACGCGGCCGATGATCTTGCGCTTCTCCTCCGGGTCGCTCACCCCGCGCAGCTCCGTCAGGAAGCGCTCGGACGCGTCGACGTGGACGAGCTTGAGGTGGAAGTGCTCGGTGAACATGCGGACGACCTCGGTCGCCTCGCCCTTCCGCAGGACGCCGTTGTCCACGAAGATGCAGGTCAGCCGGTCGCCGATCGCCTTGTGCACGAGCATCGCCGCGACCGACGAGTCGACGCCGCCGCTCAGCCCGCAGATCGCCTGGCCTTCACCCACCTGCTCACGCACCCGCGCGACCGTCTCCTCGACGAAGCTCCCCGGCGTCCAGTCCGGGTCGCAGCCGGTGATGCCGAAGAGGAACGCGTCGAGGATGTCCGGCCCCTGCGGGGTGTGCGCGACCTCGGGGTGGAACTGGAGGCCGTAGATCCGCCGCTCCGCGTTGCCTACCGCTGCGAAAGGCGCGTTGTCGCTGCTCGCGAGGGTCTCGAAGCCGTCCGGGAGGCGCGCGACCCGGTCGCCGTGGCTCATCCAGACGTCGAGGCGGGCGCCGGCCTCGAAGCGACGGAGGACTCCGTCGGCGCGCTTGACGTCGATCGTGGCCGCGCCGTACTCGCGCTCGTTCGCCGGCTCGACCTGGCCGCCCAGGAGATGACAGAGCAGCTGCATCCCGTAGCAGATCCCGAGCACCGGGACGCCGAGCTCGAAGACCCCCGCGTCGACCCGCGGCGCGCCGTCTTCGAAGACGCTCGCCGGGCCGCCGCTGAGGACGATCGCGTCGGGGGCGTGCTCGCGGATCGCGTCGAGCGAGATCGTGCACGGTTGGATCTCACAGTAGACGTGCTGCTCGCGGATGCGCCGCGCGATGAGCTGGGTGTACTGCGATCCGAAGTCGAGGATCAGGACGAAGCTTCTCTTCATCGGTGGGGACCGTCCTTGGGGGGTTGGGTGTCGAGGAGCTCGACGTTCGAGCCGGGATCACCGTGGGCGTCGTGGGGGACCGTGTCCTCGAGGTCGGCGAGGTCTTCGATGTCACGGGCGTACATCTCGCTGAACCCGCAGCCCTCGCACACGTACGCGACGAAGAAGCCGACCGCGGCCCGCTCCCAGGTCTGTCCGAAGGTGAGGGCTCCGCCGGCCAGCGCGAGGCGCCGGGTCGCGACCCGCATCGCGTGGACCTGGTTGGACGAGTCGCCGTCGGGCTGAGCGATCGGATCGACGACCCAGAGGCGCTTGCCGCCGCACTTCGGACACTTTCCCGAGCGGCGCATCAGACGCGGTAGTTCGGGGCCTCTTCGGTGACCAGCACGTCGTGGACGTGGCTCTCTCGCAGGCCCTGCGGGCTCTGCTTGAGGAAGCGCGCCTTCTTGCGGAGCGCCTCGATGTCACGGCAGCCGGTGTACCCCATGCCTGCGCGGAGGCCGCCGACGAGCTGGTAGACGACCTTGCCGAGCGGGCCGCGATACGGCACCCGCCCCTCGATGCCCTCCGGCACCAGCTTGCCCGCCTCTTCGACCTCGGCCTGCCCGTAGCGGTCCTTGCTGCCCTCGCGCATCGCGCCGAGCGAGCCCATGCCGCGGTAGCTCTTGTAGGTGCGGCCCTGGTAGAGGACGAGCTGGCCGGGGCTCTCGTCGGTGCCGGCGAAGAGGCTGCCGATCATCACGACCTCGGCGCCGGCCGCGATGGCCTTCACCACGTCGCCGGAGAACTTGATGCCGCCGTCGGCGATCACCGGGACGTCGTGCTCGCGCGCGGCGCGGGCGCACTCGGTGATCGCGGTGATCTGCGGCACGCCGACCCCGGCCACGATGCGGGTCGTGCAGATGCTGCCCGGGCCGATGCCGACCTTCACCGCGTCCACGCCGGCCTCGATGAGGGCGACGGTCGCCTCGGCGGTCGCGACGTTGCCGGCCACGAGCTGCACGTCGGGGTGCGCGGCCTTGGTCGCGCGCACCGCGTCGAGCACGCCCTTCGAGTGGCCGTGCGCGGTGTCGATGACGATCACGTCGACGTCGGCCCCCGCGAGGGCCGCCGCCCGCTCCTCGCGATCCGGCCCGACGCCGATCGCGGCCGCCACGCGCAGCCGGCCGTGGCTGTCCTTCACCGCGTGGGGGAAGCGCTCGGCCTGGAGCAGGTCCTTGATCGTGATGAGCCCGACGAGCTTGCCCTCGTCGACGACGAGGAGCTTCTCGATCCGGTGCGCGTGGAGCAGCTCGCGCGCCTTGGCCTGGGTCACGCCGGGCGGCGCGGTGACCAGCTCCTTGGTCATCAGCTGATCGACCGGCTGCGACAGGTTCTGCTCGAAGCGGATGTCGCGGCTCGTGAGGATGCCGACCGGGCGCCCGTCGCGCACGACCGGCAGGCCGCTGATCTCGTGGGCGCGCATGATCTCGAGCGCCTGGAGGAGCGTGGTGTCGGGCGCGATGGTGATCGGGTCGAGGATCATCCCCGACTCGGCGCGCTTCACGCGCGCGACCTCGCGGGCCTGCTGCTCGGGGGTGAGGTTCTTGTGGACCACCCCGATGCCGCCCTCGCGCGCCATCGTCACCGCGGTCCGCCACTCGGTGACGGTGTCCATCGCGCTCGACAGGATCGGGATGTTGAGGCGCAGATCGCGGGTCAGGCGCGTGCGCACGTCGGCGTCCGCCGGGAGGAAGTCCGCGTACCCCGGGAGCAGCAGGACGTCGTCGAACGTGAGCGCTTCTTGCAGCCGGTCCTCGATCACGGGCTCCTCCGGGGGGCGAGAGTGGCGCGGAGTATAGCCGCGCGGCGCGCCAGGGACAGGGGCGCATCCGGTGAATCCCCGCCCCCGGCGTCACGTCGTCTCACGCAGCCGTTTGCCGCGCCCCCCGGCGTCGCGCAGGCTCCCCCTCCCCCGGAGGCTCCATGCGTCTTTCGTCCGTCCTCGCCGCCCCGCTCGCGGGCCTCACCGCCTGTCTCGCCGCGAGCCTCGCGCTCGCCCCGCAGGTCGCGAGCGCCCAGATCCGCCGGCCGATGCCCGTCGTCCAGCGCATCGAGCCCACCGCGGGGCCGCCCGGCACGACGGTGAGCCTGCTCGGGCGCTACTTCGACCCGGCGCAGACGATCTTCCTCGGGGACGCGGAGCTCGTCATCCAGAGCCGCCTCCCGAACCGCTGGACCGCCACCATCCCGCCCGGCGCACAGAGCGGCACCCTCGAGATCCGCACCGCACGCGGCAACGTCCGTGGGCCCCGGTTCCGCGTGACGGAGGCCGCCCCCGCGCCGGTGGTCTCGGGCTTCTCGCCGAGCTCCGGCGCGGCCGGCACCGAGGTCGTGATCCAGGGCGAGAACTTCAGCCCGCGCGTCAGCGAGAACCACGTGCACCTCGGCTCGACCCAGGTCGTGGTGCGCAACGCCAACCCGACCGAGCTGCGGGTGATCGTGCCCTCCGACGCCACGACCGCGCCGTTCCGCGTGCAAGTCACCGGCGCCGGCGAGGCGACGTCCGAGGCGCCGTTCACGATCGGGTCCGGCACGACGATCGCCTCGTTCGAGCCCACCGTGGGCCCGCCGCGCACCCGCGTGACCATCCGCGGCACCGGGTTCCACCGCAGCCGCGGCCGGGTCCGGGTCTACCTGGGAGACGCGCGCGCGCGGGTGCTGCGCGCGAGCGAGACCGAGCTCCAGGTCGAGGTGCCACGGGTCGATCCGACGAGCGCCCGCTGGCTGGTCGACGTGCGCGGCGCGGGCCGGGCCACCAGCGCGGAGGAGTTCGCCGTCCGCTTCCCGCCGGAGATCTCCGCGCTCGAGCCGGGGTTCGGCGCGCCCGGCGGGCGCGTCACGGTGCGGGGCGCCCACTTCGGCGACGACAGCCGGCAGATCCAGGCCACCCTCAACGGCGCGACCCTGCGTCTGCGCGACCTCGCCGACGACCACGTGGTGGTGGAGATCCCGGAGGGCGCGCGCTCGGGTGCGATCGAGGTGACGGTGGCGGGGCTCGGCCCGGCCCGCTCCGAGGAGCTCCGGATCACGCAGACCGTCGCGGTCGACGGCTTCACGCCGCGGAGCGGCGGTGCGGGCTCCGAGGTGACGATCCACGGCCGGGGCTTCTCGCCCGACGCCGCTCACAACACCGTGACCGTCTCGGGCCAGCGCGCGGAGGTGGTCCGCGCGGCCGCCGATCAGCTCGTGGTGCGGGTGCCCGAGGCCCCGAGCGGCCCGATCGTGGTCGCGGTGACCAACGGCGGTGAGGCGCGGACCGCGCAGCCCTTCGTGGTCACGCGCGTGCCGACGATCGAGAGCTTCGAGCCATCGAGCGGCCCGCCGGGGACCGCGGTGGTGATCACCGGCCGCAACTTCGGCAGCCGGCGCGGGCTCGTCCGGGTTCAGCTCGGGGGGCGCAACGCCCAGGTGGTCGACGTCACCGAGCAGAGCATCCGCGCGATCGTCCCGCAGAGCGCCGAGACAGGGCCGATCCGCGTGATCGTGCGGATGCAGGGGACGAGCGAGCCGTCGGCGCCGTTCACGGTGACCGCGGGCGAATAGCCCGCTCCGCCCCTGCCGGGAGGCCTCCGCGCCTCCGCACAGGGCCGCCTGAACGCGGTTCACGTCTGTGCTAGACGGGCCGGATGCGTTTGCGCTCCCTGGTCGATCGCGCCGCCGGCGCCCTCCCCTTCGCGGCTCCTCCGACCCCGATCCCGCCCGGGCTCAAGGCCCCGCCGCGGCTCGCTGGGGGCGCGCCGGTGATCGGCCACACCGTCGACTTCGTACGCTCGACCATCGATCTGCTGACCCGCGCGCAGCGCGAGCACGGAGAGATCGCGGCGTTCGATGTCGCGGGCCGCAAGATGGTCGCGGTGTTCGGGCCGGAGGCGCACGAGGCGGTCTTCCGCGCCAAGGACGAGCACCTCAACCCGGCCGAGGCCTACAAGATCATGACCCCGGTGTTCGGCGAGGGGATGATCTACGACGCGCCGCCCGAGAAGATGAACGAGCAGATGAAGATGCTGCTCCCCGCGCTGAAGGACAACCGGATGCGCACCTACGGCGAGACGGTCCTCGCCGAGGTCGAAGAGAGCCTGAAGAGCTGGGGCGACGAGGGCGAGATCGACGTGGTCGACTACTGCCGCGTGCTCACCAACTTCACCTCGTCGGCGTGCCTCCTCGGCCACGAGTTCCGCAACGAGATGACCGACGAGTTCGCGCGCATCTACCACGACCTCGAGCGCGGCATCACCCCGCTCTCCTACATCAACGCGAACCTGCCCCTGCCCTCGTTCCGCAAGCGCGACCTCGCCCGCGTGCGCCTCGTCGAGCTCATCGGCGAGATCATCGACCGGCGCGCGGCGTCGGGCGAGCGCGGCGAGGACTTCCTCCAGACGATGATGGAGGCCCGCTACAAGGACGGCTCGGCGCTCTCCCACGACGAGATCACCGGGATGCTCCTGTCGGCGATGTTCGCGGGCCACCACACCAGCAGCGTCACCACCGCGTGGACGCTCATCGACCTGTGCCGCAACCCGGCGTACCTGCGGCGGCTCGTCGAAGAGCTCGACGGGACCTACGGCGAGGGCGAGCCGACGACCTACCAGTCGCTCCGCAACATCCCGATCACGGAGAACGCCGTCAAGGAGGCCCTCCGCCTGCACCCGCCGCTCTTCATGCTGGTCCGCGTCGCGAAGCAGGACTTCGTCTACAAGGACTACTTCATCCCCGAGGGCACCTGGATCCTCATCTCGCCGACCGTCTCGCACCGCATCGAGGAGGTCTTCGCCTACCCCGAGTGCTTCGACCCGGACCGCTTCGCGCCGCCGCGCCAGGAGGACAAGCGCGACTGGGCGTTCATCGCCTTCGGCGGCGGGCGCCACAAGTGCATGGGCAATGCCTTTGCCTTGCTTCAGGTCAAGGCGATCCTCGCGACGCTCCTGCGCCACTACGAGTTCTCGCTCGTGGACCACGACGTGAAGAGCGACTTCCACGGCCTCGTGATCGGGCCGGCCGAGCCGTGCCGCCTGCGCTACAAGCGGCGGGTCCGGTCGAGCGTCGCGGCGAGCCCGCGCCCCGCGGCGGAGACCCCGGCCCCGGCCACGCCCGCCAAGCCCCAGGTGCAGCTCCACGTGTCGCTCGACCACGACCTCTGCCAGGGCCACGCGGTCTGCGTGGGCGAGGCGCCCGAGGTCTTCACCCTCGGGCCCGAGGGCAAGGTCGCGCTCCTCACCGCGACGCCGGATCCGTCGCTCAACAAGAAGGTCCGCAACGCGGCGAAGTTCTGCCCGCAGCGCACGATCCTGCTCGAGGAGCGGCCGCTCGACAGCGAGGCGCCGCCGAGCGGCTGCCCGGTCCACGCCTGAGCGGCTGGCTCAGCTGCCGGCCGCGCGCACCCGCGGGAGGCGGAGGGCCGCGACGAACACCTCGCCGTCGCCCTCCACCCACGCTTCGGGGCCGGGACTCACCGGGCGCCGACCGCGCGGAGCGTGGCGAGCAGCCCCGTGTGGAACATCGGATCGTTTCGTATCTCGGCCGGAACGCCGTCGAACCGGAACCAGGACGCGCGCTCGTCGGTGTCGACCGACACCGCGCCGAGCCCATCGGTCAACATGCTCCAGCCGCGCGGGAAGCTCCGGGAGGCGGCGCCGATGCCGAAGAGCCGAAACATCGGCTGGATCAGCGGGGCCACCAGCGGCGTCGCGAGGATCTCTCCCACCACGAGCTCGTACTCGGCGCTCATGAGGTCGGCCCCGATCGCTCGGCCGACCGCGCGGTTGAGGTCGAGCTTGGTCCGGTAGGGGATCCACTCGAGCGGAGAGGCCTCCTCGATGACCTCCGCTACGCCGGAGGCGAACAGCTCGGGGCAGCTCCCGGCCCAGCACCTGCGCCGGTACGACGCGAGGGTGAGCTGGCACCAGCGAGCGCGGATCCGGGGCACGCCCAGTTCAACGGCGAGCCGGACACGGAGTTGAGCGAGCGGTCCCCCTTGCCGCTCGCAGCGGGGCATTGTATGAGAACGACTCTCACTATCACTCTCATCTCGCTGCCTGGAGATCCTCCGATGCGTCCTGTCCGCCTTGAGCTCCCTGTCGCGCTTCTCTGCGTCACCTCGCCATTCCTCGGCGCGTGTGGCGCCGATCTCGACGCCGACGCGCCGGCCGTCCTCGAGGCCTACGCGGCGCTGGTCCACGCCTCTTACGAGGATTCGCTCGTCGGCGCCGAGGATCTCGATGGAGCCCTCGCCGCGCTCGTCGCCGATCCCGGCGAGCCGACCCTCGCGGGCGCGCGCGAAGCCTGGCTCGCGGCGCGCGAGCCCTACGGCCAGACGGAGGCCTTCCGCTTCTACGGCGGGCCCATCGAGCAGGGCGAGCCCGAGCGCGAGGGCGCGCTGAACGCGTGGCCGATGGACGAGGCGGTGATCGACTACGTCTTCGATCCGCTCACGCAGACGATGGAGGTCGGCGGGATCGTGAACGACCCGGACGTCCCGCTCGACGCCGCGACCCTCGAGGGGCTCAACGGCGCCAACGCGGAGGAGGAGGTCACGACCGGCTACCACGCGATCGAGTTCCTCCTGTGGGGCCAGGACGACCCGGCGACGCCCGGCGCGGGCGCGCGGCCCGCGAGCGACTTCGACACCGCGGACCACGCGGATCGACGCGGCCGCTACCTCGAGGTCACCAGCGCGATCCTGCGCGAGGATCTCCAGGAGCTCGTCGATGCGTGGAGCCCCGGGAGCGCCGGCAACTACCGCGCCGGCTTCGTCGGTGGCGACCCGCGCGACGGCCTGCGCGCGCTCCTCGTGGGCATGGGGAGCCTGAGCGGCGCGGAGCTGGCGGGCGAACGCATCAACGTCGCGTTCATGACGCGCGACCAGGAGGACGAGCACTCCTGCTTCAGCGACAACACGCACCGCGACATCGTGAACAACGCCCGGGGCATCCGGAACGTCTACCTCGGCGCATACACGCGGCTCGACGGGAGCGCGGTGCGCGGGCCGAGCCTGTCGGATCTGGTCGCGGCTCGAGACGCGGAGCTCGACGCGACGATGCGCGCGCAGCTCGACGCCTCGGTCGCGGCCGCCGAGGCGATCCCGGCTCCCTTCGACGAGGCGATCCTGAACGACCGCGAGGCGGTGAGCGCCGCGATCGAAGCGCTGCGTGCGCAGACCGTCACGATCGTCGCCATCGCCGACCTCTTCCAGATCCGGCTGAACCTGGAGTGACCTCGCGAGACCCCGCCGTGGTCCGCCTCGCGCTCCTCGCCCTCGTTCTGACGGGCTGCGCGCTCGCGCCCGAGGAGGGCGAGGAACGCAGCGGCGGCGACACCACGGTCTTCGACACGACACGCAACGCCTTCGGCTTCTCGGCGCGCAACACCACCTTCGAGCGACGGAGCGAATTCCTCGTGGGCAACTCCTTCTTCAACGACCTCTGGGTCACCGCGCCCGCGTCGACCATGAGCCGCGACGGGCTCGGGCCGGTGTTCAACGCGCGGAGCTGCGCGAGCTGCCACAACCTCGACGGTCGCGGGCGCCCGCCCGAGGGCGACGAGGAGCCGCTCTCCCTGCTCGTCCGCGTCTCGCTGCCGGGCGAAGGCGACCACGGCGGGCCGCGCCCGGTCCCGGGCTACGGTGATCAGATCCAGCCGCGGGCGGTGCGCGGCGTGACCGGCGAGGCCGCGACGCGGGTGCGCTACGAGGAGCTCCCCGGGCGCTACGCCGACGGCGCGCCCTATTCGCTGCGCCGACCGACCGTCGAGGTGAGCGAGCCGGCGTTCGGCCCCCTGCCACCGGACCTCCTCTCCTCGGCCCGGGTCGCGCCGCCGACCTTCGGCCTCGGGCTCCTCGAGGCCGTCCCGGAGGAGACGATCCTCGCCTGGGCCGACCCGGACGACGCGGACGGCGACGGGATCAGCGGTCGCCCCAACCGTGTGTGGGACGTGCGCGAAGGCCGGGCGCGCCTCGGTCGCTTCGGGTGGAAGGCGAACCAGCCGAGCCTCGCGCAGCAGAACCGCGCCGCGTTCCTCGGCGACCTCGGGGTCACCAGCGCGCTCTTCGACCAGGCCAATTGCGCGGAGGGTCAGGACGCCTGCGCGAGCGCGCCATCCGGCGGCTCGCCCGAGCTGACCGACCCCATCGCCGAGCTCGTCGACCTCTACGTCCAGCTCGTCGCGGTGCCCGGCCGCCGCGACTGGGACGACCCGACGGTGCTCGAAGGCAAGGCGCTCTTCGGCGCGCTCGGCTGCGCGGCGTGCCACCGCCCGACGATGGAGACCGGCGCCTCCGAGCTCCCCGAGCTGAGCGGCCAGCGCATCTGGCCGTACACCGACCTGCTGCTGCACGACATGGGCGACGGGCTCGCCGACGGGCGCCCGGACTTCCTCGCCGACGGTCGCGAGTGGCGCACGCCGCCGCTCTGGGGCATCGGGCTGACCGAGCGCGTGAGCGGGCACCTGCTGCTCCTCCACGACGGGCGCGCGCGCGGCTTCGAGGAGGCGATCCTCTGGCACGGGGGCGAGGCGGAGGCGGCGCGCGAAGAGTTCCGCGCGCTCTCCGCCGACGCGCGTGTCGCGGTCGTGCGCTTCCTGGAGTCCTTGTGAGGCGCGCTTCGCTCGGGCTCGGCCGCGCGCTCCCCGTCTCTCTGCTCGCGGTCGCCGCGCTCGGCGTCCAAGCCTGCGACGCCGAGCCGGCCTTCGACCGCCGGGCGATGCTCGAGAGCCTCGTGGACACGGTCGTCCTCCCGCAGCACCGCGACCAGGCGGCGGAGGGGGCGGGCCTCGCGTCGGCGCTCGAGGCGTACTGTGGGGAGCCGGACGAGGCGGGCCTCGCGGAGGCCCGCGCCGCCTGGGGACGCACGCGCGCGGCGTGGCTGCGCACCGAGGCGCACGGGCTCGGACCGGTCATGGACGAGCGGATCGCGGGGGAGCTCGACTTCCGGCCGACGCGACCGGCCACGGTGGAGGCCAACGTCCTCGAGGCCGGCGTCGACGACGCCAGCGTCGACGCGCTCGGGGTGGCCGGCAAGGGGCTCCCGGCGCTCGAGTACCTGCTCTTCCCCCCGGAGGGCGACGCGCTCGATCGCCTCACCGGGCGGCGCTGCGCCTACGCGGCCGCCCTCGCCCACCACGTGAGCCGCCGCTCCGCGCGCCTCGTCGAGGCCTGGTCACCGGCCGGCGACGACTACCGCGCGGCCCTCACGACCGCGGGCGACGGCTCGGTCGTCTACGAGAGCCAGCACGCGGCGGTGGGCGCGCTCGTCAACACGCTGTTCTCGGTGCTCGAGGACCTGAAGCTCGCGCGGCTCGGCGGCCCGCTCGGGCTGGGCGAGGCCGAGGCGGATCCGGAGGCGGTGGAGTCCCCCTACGCGGGGGGCTCGATCGCCGGCATCCTCGCGACCCTCGAGGGCGCGATCGCGGTGTGGACGGGCGACTACGGCGGGGTCGACGGCGTGGGCCTGGGCGACTACGTGGCCGCGTTCGACCCGGCGCTCTCGGCGCGGTTCGGGCGTGAGCTGCAGGAGGTCGTCGACCTGCTCTACGGGGTCGAGCCCCCGCTCGCGGACCGCATCCGCGAGGGCGACGTGTCCGACGCTGAGCTCGCCTACGAGGCGCTGCGCGCGGCCGAGCGGACCCTCGGGAGCGACGTCGCGATGACGCTCTCCATCACGGTCGCGTTCACCGACAACGACGGCGACTGATGCGCACCCTCGAGCGCTCGCTCCTGTCGCGTCTGGTGGAGCCCGTCGACGGCGCCTCCCTCGCCGCGTTCCGCGTCCTGTTCGGGGGTCTGATGCTGATCGCGACGCTCCGGTTCTGGGCCAAGGGCTGGGTCGAGGCGCTCTACGTCGCGCCGTCCATGCACCTCACCTACTGGGGCTTCGGATGGGTCGCCCCGCTCCCCGAGCCGGGCATGACGCTCGTCTTCGCGGCCCTCGCGGTCGCGTCCGCGCTCGTCATGATCGGGCTCTTCTACCGCGCCGCGATCGTCGCGTTCTTCCTGCTGTTCACCTACGTCGAGCTGATCGACCAGGCCGTCTACCTCAACCACTACTACCTGGTCAGTCTGCTCGCGCTCCTGATGGCGACGATGCCGCTCGACCGTGTCGCGTCGCTCGACGCCTGGCGGCGCCCGGAGATCGCCGCGCGCGGGCTGCCGCGGTGGTGCGTCTGGACGCTGCGGGCACAGCTCGGGCTCGTGTACTTCTTCGCGGGGGTCGCCAAGCTGCAGCCTGACTGGCTCGTTGACGCGCAGCCGCTGACGGGGTGGCTCGCGGCCCGCGACGACCTGCCGCTCCTCGGCCCGCTGCTGACCCTCCCCGGCGCGGCCCACGCGATGAGCTGGGGCGGCGCGCTCTTCGATCTGAGCGCCCCCTTCGCGCTCGCCCACCGCGCGACGCGCCCCTTCGCCTACGCGGCGGTCGTCGGCTTCCACCTCGTCACGGGGCTCCTGTTCCAGCTCGGGATGTTCCCCTGGATCATGATCGGCCTGACGACGATCTTCTTCGCGCCGAGCTGGCCGCGGCGCTGGCTGGGGGGACCGCGGCGGATCGATCCGGGCGCGCGGACGCGACGCCCCCGCTGGCTCGCGCCCGCGCTCGCGGCGTGGTTCGCGGTGCAGCTCGCCCTGCCGATACGCCACCACGCGTACGACGGCGACGTGCTCTTCACCGAGGAGGGGATGCGCTTCGCATGGCACGTGATGATCGCGGAGAAGGCCGGGCGCCTCGAGCTGCGCGCGCGCGAAGGGGATCGCGAGTGGCTGCTCGATCCGTCCGCCGAGCTGACCCTCACCCAGCGCCGGATGATGGCGACGTCGCCGGACATGATCCTGCGCTACGCCCACCACGTGCGCGATCGCTACGCGCGCGAAGGCCGGCGGGTCGAGGTTCGGGCCGAGTGCTGGGTGGCCCTCAACGGGCGGCCGAGCCGCCTCCTCATCGACCCGGACGCGGACCTCGCCGCGGAGCCGGATGGGCTCGGGCCGCGCCGGTGGCTGCGCCGCGCCCCCTGAGGCGCGCCAGAGTGTTCAGAGTCAGAGTGCTCAGACTCAGAGTGCTCAGAGTCAGGACGCTCAGAGCCGCTCGAGGAGGTAGGCGAGCGCGGCCTCGCGGCGCTCCTGCGAGCCCTCGAAATGGTCCCCGTCGGTGGGGACCCACGCGTGCGCGATCTCGAGCTCGTCGAGCCGCCGATGGAAGCGCTCGGCGGGTGGGAAGAGGCCGAAGGCGTCGCGGCGGCCGACCGAGATGAACAGGCGGTCGGAGAGGTGACGGCGGGCACGCTCGAGGACCGCCGGATCCTCGAGGAGACCCATCGGCGTGCGCCGCGCCCAGCGCGCCCAGACCTCGGGGTCGCGCGCGCCCGTCGCGAGGTCGAACGGCCAAACGACCCCGCCCGCCCGCGACGCGTCGTCGAGCTGGAGCGCGTAGCTGACCATCTGGCCGGGCCCGCCGAGCGTGTCCTCGAGGCGGGTCCACTGGAGCCAGGTCGGCCGCGCGGTGTCCCCGTCGAACAGCCACGCGTCGAGGTCGAGCCCGTCGGGCGACGAGGCCGCCGCCGCCATGAACAGATCGGTGCGGCGCAGCGCGAGCGAGATCGCGTTGTAGCCGCCGGTGGAGTGCCCGAGGAGGCCGCGGCGCGACGGGTCGGCGACCGTGCGGAAGCGGCGGTCGACCTCGGCCACCGCGCGCTCGAGGAGCACCTCCCAGCGTCCAGCGGCCGGCGTGTCGTAGTAGTAGGTCGTGCCGAAGCGGCTCCGCCCGTCGACGCCGACGAGGATCGCCTCGGGGTGGGACGACGCGAGGTGGAGGTAGCTCGTGTCGCTGCCCCCATAGCCGTTGAGGAGGTAGACCGTCGGGTACCGGCGTGGCACGGAAGCCTCGTAGTCGTCGGGAAGCACGACGCAGAGCCGGCGCGCGGTGTCGTTGCCGATCGTCCCCCCGACCTCGGGCACCTCGAGCGTGATCAGCACGCGGCCGTCCCCGGCGCAGCGCTCCTCGGCCGGCCGCGGCGGCGACGGGCGGGACAGACGGACCGTCACCTCGAGCGGATCGGTCGACATGGGTCGGACGATCTCGCTGAGGCCTCGCCGGCTCTCGCCGGTCGGCCCCCCGAGGAGCGCGGGGAAGAAGTCTCCGCCGGGAGGCTGAAGCACGACGAGGAACCCGCCGGCGCCCTCGCCTTCGATCGCGCCGATCGCGCGGGGCGCCTCACCCAGCGTCAGCGGCTCGGTCACCCGCAGCCCCTCGATCAGGTCCACGACGAGCGCGTCGGTGAGCTGGTGCTCGACCAACGCGGTGAAGACCGGCTCGGGGAGCCAGGCCCACGCCAGGCGCCCTTCGGCCGTCCCCTCGGCCGAGACGCTCAGGGAGATCGTCGCGGCGGACGAGCGCGGCGGCGGAGGGGGCGCAGCGGCCGGCGCCCCACAAGCCACGACCAGCAGCGCAGCGAGCGAGGACGCGATCGTGGTTCGGCGGTTCATGGCGGGCGAACGTAGCAGCCCGACGACCGGAAGCAGCCTGCGCGTGGGAACTGCGGAGGCCGCGCGCGGTCTGGCATCCTCGAGACGTGGTGGAGGAGAGCCGACTGCGCGCGGAGCGCGATCTCTACCGCGGGCTCTTGGGGCTCGCGGCGGCGGACGACGTACGCCCGCTGCTCGTCGAGGCCCTTCGCCGCGCGGCCCGCGCGACCGGAGCGCGGCAGGGCTACCTCGCGCTCTACGGCGGCGCACCGCTCGAAGCGGAGCCGCCGTTCTGGCTGGCCCACGACTGCACCGAGGACGACGTGCGCGAGCTGCGCACGCGCCTGAGCGCGGGGATCGTACGACGCGCGCTCGAGCGCTCCGAGACGATCAGCACCGCGGCCGCGATCGAGGACCCGCGGTTCATGCGGCGTCCGTCGGTGACCCTGCAGGGCATCCGCGCGGTCCTCTGCGCGCCGGTGGGCGACGCGCGCGTCGGCGTGCTGTACCTGCAGGGCCGCGACGCGCCGGGGCCGTTCGACGACGACGACCGGCGCCTGCTCGAGGACGTCGCGCGCGAGGTCGCGCCCTACGCGCGGCGCCTCCTCCCCGCGGGCGGCGACCCGACAGCCGAGCTGCGCGCGCGGCTCCACGGCCTCGAGGGCCTCGCCGGCCGCTCGCCCGCGCTCGCGGCGACCTTCCGTCAGCTCGCGATGGTCGCGCCGCTCGACGTCACGGTCCTCCTCCGAGGCCCGTCGGGCGTGGGCAAGACCGCGCTCGCGCGCGCGATCCACGCCAACGGACCCCGCCGCGACGGTCCGTTCGTCGAGCTCAACTGCGCCGCGCTGCCGGAGGCGCTGATCGAGTCCGAGCTGTTCGGCGCCGAGCGCGGGGCGCACTCCACCGCGGACCGCGCGGTCGAGGGCAAGGTCGCGGCGGCCGAGGGCGGGACGCTCCTCCTCGACGAGATCGGCGAGCTGCCGCTGACGGCCCAGGCGAAGCTGCTGCAGCTCCTCCAGTCGAGGACCTACTACCGACTCGGCGACGCGACGCCGCGCCGCGCGGACGCCCGCGTGATCGCGGCGAGCCACGTGGACCTCGAGGCCGCGGTGCGCGCCAAGCGCTTCCGCGAGGACCTCTACTATCGCGTCGCGGTGATGCCGCTCGACGTGCCGCCGCTCTCGGCCCGAGCGGGCGACGTCGAGCCGATCGCCGAGGCCGCGCGCGCCGCCGCGGCCGCGCGCCACGGGCTGCCCGCGCTCGCGTTCTCCCCCGACGCCGCGGCCAGCCTCGCGGCCGCGCGCTGGCCCGGGCAGGTGCGCCAGCTCGCCCATGCGGTCGAGGCCGGCCTGATCCGCGCCGCCGGCTCGGGCGCGGCGCGGATCGAGCGGGCGCACCTCTTCGGCGCGGACGACGGCGACGGCGGCGAGCCCACGTCCCTCCACGACGCGACCCGGCGCTTTCAGCGCACGATGCTCGCGCGGGCCCTCGACGAGGAGGGGTGGAACGTCTCGGCGGTGGCGCGCCGGCTCGAGGTGTCGCGCTCGCGGCTCAACGAGATGATCCGCGGCTTCGGGCTCACGCGGCCGGCATGAGCGACGCGCCGACCATCGAGGGCTACGACGTCCTCGGGCCGATCGGCGCGGGCGGGAGCGGGCAGGTGTTCGAGGCGCGCGATCCGCGCGGGCGCGCCGTCGCGGTGAAGGTGCTGCGCGAGGACGCCGACGCGGTGGCCGCGGCCCGGCTGCTGCGCGAGGCGGAGCTCGTCCGCGAGATGCGGCACCCCCGGCTGGTGCAGATCCACGACGCGGGGACGACGTCGGACGGCCGGCCCTTCCTCGTGATGGAGCGCGTCGAGGGCCGGACCCTCGCGGCCCGGCTCACGGCCGACGGCCCGCTCGCGCCGGGCGAGGCCTGGGCGACGGTGCGCGAGGTGGCGGAGGCGCTCGCCCATGCACACTCGCACGGCGTCTTGCACCGCGATCTTACCGCCGCGAACGTGCTCCTGGACGCGTCGGGGCGAGCGAAGCTCGGCGACTTCGGCCTCGCGCGGCGGGTCACGGACCCCGCGCTGAGCCAGCCGGGGAGCGCGATCGGCACGCCGCACTCGATGGCGCCCGAGCAGTGGTGGGGGGCGCGGGTCGACGAGCGGACCGACGTCTACGGGCTCGGCGCCGTCCTCTACACGGCGCTGACCGGCGCGGCGCCGTGGGAGGGAGAGGACCCGGCCGAGCTCGTGCACCGCGTCGCCACCGCGGCCCCGCGGCCGCCGCGCGAGCGCGGGGTGGAGCTGCCGCCGGCGGTCGAGCGCTTCGTCGCGCGCTGCCTCGCGCGTCGCCCCGAGGAGCGCCCGGTCGACGTGGCCGCGTTCCTGCGCGAGGGCGACGCGGCGTTCGGTCGGCGCGCCCGCCGCCGGATCGCGCCGTGGATCGCCCTCGCCGCGCCTGCGGTCGCGCTCGGGCTGATGGGCTACGCCGGGAGCCACGACCCGCGGGCGTGGATCCTGGAGTCGGGCGCCTCCGGCTTCGCGGTGATCGCGCTCTGGATCCTCGCCGCGGCCGCGGCCTGGCGCGTCCGCGCGGCCCGCCCCTTCGCGCCGCTCGCGCCGGCCCTCCTCGGCGGGGTGGCCGGGTTCCTGACGAACATGGCGAACGTGGAGCGAACGGTGGCGGGCTCCGCGCCGGAGCTCCGGTTCGTGATCTTCAACCTCGGGGCGGCCGAGGCGAGCGCGACCTGGTTCCTCGGCGCGGGGGCGAGCGCGTCGGTGTTCGCGCTGGTCGCCGCGCTCGAGCTCGGCGAGGCCACGCCGACCCGGCGTGGGATCACGGCGGCCGCGATCGCGCTGTTGGCCGGCGGGCTCGCCCTCGACGTCCCCGCCCTCGCGGTCGTGAGCCTGCTCGCAGGCCTCGGGCTCTGTGGCGCGGTCGAGCGCGCCGGGGCGGCCCTCGCGACCCTCGGCGCGGGCCTCAGCCTCGGGGTCGCCGCGCTCGTCCGCCTCTTCAGCGAGGGCGCCCGCGTCTACACCGCCGATCTCGGCCGCGCGGCGCGGGCCGAGGCGTTCGTCGAGCTCGACGCGACCCGGACCGCGCTGATCGCGGCGAGCCTCGTGGCGATCGGCGCGGTGGCCGCGCTCAGCCGCTGGCGGGGAGTCCGCGCGTGGCCGGCGCGTCGGGCCGCGATCGGCGCGATCGGCGCGGTCGCGACCGTCGTCGGCCTCGCCCTGCCCTACGCCTTCGTGCTGCAACGGCGCGCCGCGCTCGGCCAGGACCTCGGGCGGCACCTCGCGGTCTGGGCGGAGCTCGACCCGCCGGGCGCGACCGGCGCGATCGAGGGGCGGCTCGGGCCGACGCTGCAGCTCGGCCGGCGCCACGTCGCGCTCGACTCGGAGCGCGTGATGCTCACCCGCGCCCTGACCGACGACGCCGGCGGCGCGGCGTCCTTGATCCTGGCCCAGGCCATCGCCCCGCGGCTCGACGGCGGGGACGCCCCCGACCTCGTCGTCGCGGCCGACCGAGGCCTCCCGAGCGAGACGCTGCTGCGCGCCCTGCGCGCGGCCTACGACGTCGGCGCGCGCAGCGTGGATCTGCTGGTCGTCGAGGAGCCCGCCCCTCGCCTCCCCCCGAGCGCGCCGATCGAGGCCCGGGTGGTGCTGCCCTCGGACGTCCGCGCGGTGCCGGTGACGCTGCAGGCCGGGCCGCCGCCCGAGGCGCGCAGCGTCGACGCGCTCGTGGCCGCGCTCGTCGAGGGTCGCGCGGCGTCGCTCGGGATCGGCGAGTAGGGGACCGGGCGACCGGACACCCGCGCGCGCCGGGTGGCCGGGATCCCGGACAGGCCAGCGCGCGCTGGGCCGAGCGACCCGTCTGGCACGCGACGTGGAGTGCACAGGGTCGTGGCTCGAAGGAGAGCGCAGAAAGGGAGCGATCGAAGATGATCGAGTTCATGCACGAGGGCGGCTTCGCGATGGTGGGGACGCTGGTCCTGTTCGTGATCACGGCGGTGCTCGCGGTGGTGAGGCGGAGCAGAGGCGGCGAGCGCATCGCGGTGGTCGGCGCGGTGCTCACGCTCGCGAGCGGGCTCTGCGGGATGTCGACGGGGCTCTACAACACCGTCGCCTACGCGTCGGCCCAGGCCGCGAGCGAGCAAGCCGAGATCCTCGGCGTGGGCATCCGCGAGTCGGTCCACAACACCCTGTTCGCGGGCCTGCTCGCGACCGGGCTCGGCGTGATCGCGCTGACCCTCGGCCTGCGCTCGGCGCCGAAGGCGGCGACCGCCTGACCTCGTCGGCGGCTCAGAGGGCCGAGGGCGCAGAGAGCGCGCTCTCGCCCATGAGCCGCTCGTCGATCGCGCGGGCCGCCGCCCGGCCCTCCGCGATCGCCCAGACGATGAGGCTCTGGCCGCGGCGGCA
>JAUHXR010000112.1 GCA_030426845.1 Polyangia bacterium
CCGTCGCGCGTGAAGGTCACGATCGCGGCGATCGGCAGCGTCCAGCTCAGGGCCGCGCTCCCGCGCGCGGCCGCGTCGACGAACGCCCAGCGGTGGCGGTTCTGGAAGTCCGGGTTCTTGATCTCGCCCGGCACGTCCTCGGCGAGGAAGCTCTGCTCCACGTCCAGACAGATCGCGTCCATCATCCGGACGGCTTCCATCGGGTACTTCCCGGCCGCGGTCTCGCCGCTGAGCATCACCGCGTCGGACCCATCGAGGATCGCGTTGGCGACGTCGGCCGCCTCGGCCCGCGTCGGGCGCGGGTTGCGGATCATCGAGTCGAGCATCTGCGTCGCGGTGATCACGAGCTTCCCGCGCGCGTTCACCTCACGGATGATCCGCTTCTGCACGAGCGGCACGCGCTCGCTGCCGATCTCCACCCCGAGGTCGCCGCGCGCGACCATCGCGCCGTCCGCCTGGTCGCAGATCTCGTCGAGGTTGGCGATCGCCTCGGGCTTCTCGAGCTTCGCGATCACCGGCGTGCCCTTGGCGAGGCGCTGCGCCTGGGCCACGTCCTCCGCGGTGCGCACGAACGAGAGCGCGAGGTAGTCCACGCCGATCTCGTTGACCGCGAACTCGAGGTCCTCGCGGTCCTTGTCCGTCAGCGCCGGCGTGGAGAGCGTCGCGCCGGGCACGTTCATGCCCTTGCGGTCGCTGAGCGTGCCGCCGACCACCACCGTACAGACGACGTCGGTCTCGTTCGTCTCGACCACCTCGAGGTCGAGCAGGCCGTCGTCGAGGAGGATGTGGTTGCCGGGCACCACGTCGCGCGGGAGCGCCTCGTACGAGTGCGAGACCTCGGCCTCGGTCCCCGGCACGTCGCGGGTGGTGAGGGTGAAGCGCGCGCCGGTCTTCAGCTCGATCGGCCCGCCGGGGAACCGGCCGACCCGCATCTTCGGCCCGCAGAGGTCGCCCAGGATCGCGATGGGCCGGCGCTTGCGGAGCGCCGCCTCGCGCACCCGCTTGGCGGTCGCGGCGTGGCTCTCGTGCGTGCCGTGCGAGAAGTTGAGCCGCGCGCAGTCCATGCCGGCCTCGATCAACGCCTCGATCTGCTCGAGGGTGTCGGTCGCCGGGCCGAGGGTGCAGACGATCTTGGTGCGGCGGCGCATGACCGCGGTTGTACCCGGGTGGGCCGCCGCCGTCGAGACGCGCGAAGTGGCGCGCTCGGTGCCCGGCGTGGCAACCTGCGCGCCATGCGCAAGGGGCTCCTCGTCTGCGTGGCGTGTCTAGCGGTGGGCTGCGTCTACCCCCGACGCGGCACCTCCATCACCTCCGTCCGGAACCCGCGGTCCACCGCGATGATGGACGCCCCCCCGCACGTCTGGCAGCTCACGGTCGTCGACGCGCAGATCCGGCCCCGCCGCCCGGGCGACCTGTCGTGGGACGACAACGGCGGCCTGCCCGACGCCTTCGTGCGCATCTACCGCAACGAGGAGCAGGTCTGGGAGAGCGACACCATCGACGACTCGCTCACCCCGCGCTTCGACGCGGCCCTGCCGCGGAACTTCCGCGCCGGCGAGGCCGACCAGCTCCGCATCGAGGTCTGGGACAGCGACACGGTGGGGGCCGACCCGATCGGGATCTACCGCTCACGCGGCTTGCCGCCCACCGCGGTGCCGGGCACCGACGCGCGCATCCTCCTCGAGGGCGGCTCGTACGTGTCGATCCGGGTGGAGCCGCCGACCGCGCACCGGGGGCTCGGGATCGAGGAGTACGAGGTGCGGCCCGACGAGCTCGAGGTGCTCCGCGTGCTGCCTTTCTCCCCCGCGGGCCGCGCGAACCTCCAGGCGGGCGACCGCATCGTCGCGATCGGAGACCAGCGCGTTTCGGCGCTCAACGACGCGCAGGCCGCGAGCGCGCTCTCGATGGCGGTGACCCGGCACAGCGCGCTGACGATCGTGCGCGGCTCGGGCACCGAGCAGGTGGTGCAGCCGGACGACGGCTACATCTGGCTGACCATGTAGACGTCAGGCGCGCGGGTTTCGCGTCTCGGCGAGCACCGCCTTGACCGCGCTCACGCCGATCCATACGCCAGCGCCGCCCATCACCAACCCGATCAGCGCGAGCCACCACGAGCTCGAGATGTTCGCGAGAGCCGCGAAGGTCATGAAGATCCCCATCGGGACCAGGAGCAACGCGCTCAGGATCTCCGTGACGATCCGCCAGGGGCTCAGCGTCTCGAAGGTCACGCCGCACGCCTCACATCGGTGCTCGTAGGTGCGCCCGGACGGGATGCCCTTGTAGTAGTGGTGGGTCACGTGGAAGCAGCGCACCGCCGGCTGGCCGCAGCCGCCGCAGCGGCGGGTGGACGTGGCGAGCGGGTCGTTCGAGGCGTCAGGGGTCCCAAACATCCCCCCACTCTACGCCGCGACGAGACGCTCCTTCCACCCAGGCCGGCCGTCCCAGTCTCGGAGCTGAGGACCGCGCGGCACAAAAACTGAGACACTCGTCCCCGCGATCGGGCAGGTGGAAGGTCCGGCACGGGACCTGCCCTGTCCCCGGGTGTGCGACCGTTGCTCGGCTCCCTGGCCCTGTGTCTGCTGGCGCTGCCGGCTCACGCCCAGCCCAACCGGCCGCCGCTCGCCCGCGTCTCGGCCGACCGGACGGAGGTGGCGCCCGGCGAGGTGGTCCAGCTCATGGGCTCGGCGAGCCTGGACCCGGACATGGGCCCCTCGCCGCTCACCTACACGTGGGACTTCGGCGACATGACGACCTCGACCGAGGCCGACCCCACCCACGCCTTCGCCGCGGCGGGCATCTACCCGGTGACCCTCGTGGTCCGCGACGGCGCCACCCAGAGCCTCGCGTCGCTCGACATCCACGTCCTCGACCCGCCGACCGCGACGCCGCCGAGCGCGAGCGGGCCGCTCTGGCTCGACGCGGAGCGCGGTCGGCTCTGGGCGGTGAACCCGGACTCGGGCACCGTCACCGTGGTCGACACCGCGACCGACGCGGTGCTCGAGGAGATCTCGGTCGGAGCCGACCCGGTCTCGCTCGCGGGCGACGGAGTGCAGGTGCTCGTCGCGCTCCGCGGCGAAGGCACGGTGGTCAGGCTCGACGCGGAGACCCGCGAGGTCCGGGGCGAGCTCGCGGTGGGGCACCAGCCGGGCGGGATCGCGTGGGTGCCGGGCGGCGGATGGATCGTCACGGTGGAGGCCGACGACCAGGCGGTCCGGCTCGCGGTCGACGGCGCGTCCGTCGTCGCACGGATCGACGTCGCCCCTGGCCCGCGCGCGATCGCGGTGACCCACGACGGGGCCCGCGCCTTCGTGGCCGGCTTCCTCACCCGCGGCGCCGACGCGACGCTGAGCGCGATCGACCTCGCGACCGACGCGGTGACCGAGATCCGCCTCGCGGAGGACCCGGGCCCCGACACCGCCACGAGCGGCCGGGGGGTGCCCAACCTCCTGCGCGCGCTCGCGATCGACCCGAGCGGCGGCCGCCTCTGGGTCGGCGGGCTCAAGTCCAACACGAGCCGCGGGAGCTACCTGAGCGGCGAGCCGTTCGTGTTCACCAACCGGCTGCGCGCGCTCCTCGCGCCCGTCGACCTCGGCGACCTCGCGGACCGCGTCGATCGGCGGATCGACGTGAACGACGCGGACTCGGTCGGCGCGATCTCGTTCTCGCCGTCCGGGCGCTGGGCCTTCGTCACCAACCCCGGCGCGGGCGGGCTGAGCGTCTACGACCTCTCGGCCGCGCGCTTCTTCGTCCGCGGGGTGAACGGCGACACCGTGCCGTTCGCGGCCCGGGTGGATCTGGGCGACTGGCCGACCGGGCTGGCGATCTCGGGCGACGGCGCCCGGCTCTACGCGCTCGCGGAGCTGTCGCGCGAGCTGGTGGTGCTCGACGTCGCGACCCCGTCCGCGCCGGTCGAGGTCGCGCGCGTCGCCCTCACCGAGGAGCCGCTCCCGCCGCGGGTCGCCGAAGGCAAGCGCCTGTTCCACCGGAGCCGCGAGCCGATCCACTCGCAGGACAACTACATCGCCTGCGCCTCGTGCCACCCCGAGGGCGGACACGACGGGCGCACCTGGGACTTCACCCAGTTCGGCGAGGGTCTGCGCAACACGATCGATCTGCGCGGCCGCGCGGGCACCGGGCACGGCCCGCTGCACTGGAGCGCCAACTTCAACGAGGTCCAGGACTTCGAGAACGACATCGTCGGCGGATTCATGGGGACCGGCCTCGCGATGGACGGCATGCCCCCGCATCCGCCGCTGGGCGACGCGCCCAACGGCGGGCGGAGCGACGCGCTCGACGCGCTGAGCGTCTACGTGACCTCGCTGGCCGACGGCGCGCCGAGCCCGTTCCGCGACGCGTCCGGCTACCTCACCGAGGCTGCCCGGCGCGGGCGCGCGATCTTCGAGGACCCCGCGGTCGGCTGCACCGAGTGCCACGCCGCGCCTCGCTTCACCGACAGCACGCTCACCCCGGACCCGGCCGACTTCGTCCTGCACGACGTCGGTACGATCCTCGAGAGCTCGGGCCAGCGCCTCGGCGGCCCGCTGCCCGGCATCGACACCCCCAGCCTCATCGGCGCGTGGCACGGCGCGCCGTACCTCCACGACGGCCGCGCGCCGACGCTGCGCTCGGTCCTCGTGGACCACAACCCCGACGACCGCCACGGCGTCACGAGCGGGCTCACCGACGCCCAGCTCGACGACCTGGTGGCGTACCTGTCGCAGATCGACGGGCGGCCCGAGGAGCCGCCGCCGCCCGCGCCCGACGCCGGACCTGCGCCGGACGGGGGCCTGACGGACGGCGGACCGAGCGCTCCGCCGGAGGCCGGCTGCAGCTGCCGCGCGGCCCCGAGCGGCGGCGGCGGGATGGGGTGGATCTTCGTGCTCGCGTTGGCGGCGTGGTGGCGCCGGAAGGGAATGACTCGATGACGACGAACCGATGGAGCTGGGTGCGCGGCGCGCCGGTGGCGCTGCTGCTCGTGGCGCTGCTGCCCGCGGGCGCGAGCGCGCAGTGGGCGGGGCTCAGCGACGAGAGCACGGCGCTGTCGACGGATCGCTACGCGTTCTTCGGCTCGAACCCCGAGGCGGGGGGCAACGAGAATTACTACGACGGCGACCTCGGCGACTTCGACGGCGACGGCCTCCCCGACCGCCACCTCGGCGCGCGCTACGGCCTGCTCTTCAACACCGGCGGCGGCTACATGGTCCCGGTGCGCCGCCACGTGGGCTACCTGCTGCGTGGCGACGCGGGCGCGTCCGGCTGGGGCGAGGACGGGATGGCGCTCATCGACGTCGACAACGACGGCGACCTCGACGCGCTCAGCGGCGGCAACGGCGAGCCGCTGAGCTGCCAGATCAACGACCAGTGGCGCTGGCGCGTCCTCTGGTCCGAGCGCGGCCACTCCGCCCTCAACATCGTGCCCACCGACATCGACAACGACGGCGACGCGGACATGCTCGTCGCGCACTCCTTCTGCGCGCAGTCCAACTGCGGCGGGCCGGTCGACTTCGACCTGATGGTCAACGACGGCACGGGCAACTTCACCGAGGAGTCGGCGGCCCGCGGGATCGCGCGCGCGTCGGGAGAGTTCGTGGTCGGCGCGGTGTCGGGCGACCTCGACAACGACGGCGACTTCGACATCATCCTGCAGATCGGGACCACGAGCGGCACCGGGCTGAAGGTCGGCATGAACGACGGCACCGGGCACTTCACGACGACGTTCTACCCGCAGGTCGTCGGTGGCTCGGGCTTCGGCCAGAACATGGCGCTTGGCGACATGAACGGCGACGGCTACCTCGACTACGTCCTCGGCCGCTACGGGATCGACGGGGCGAGCGGCGGCCACCCGCGGATCGCTCACCGCATCGGGCTCGGCGACGGGACCGGCCGCTTCACCGACGTGTCGGCCACCCACTTCGACCCGGGCAGCTTCAGCGGCGAGCTCGTCGGCGAGAACGCGGCCATCGCGGACATCGACTACGACGGCGACCTCGACTTCATCGCGCTGAAGAAGGCGCGCATGGCGGACGCCTCCCCGCACCACCACGTCTCCATCTTCCTCAACGACGGGACCGGGCACCTCACCTACTCGGACGCGCACAGCATGATCCTCCCCGGCCGTGGCTCCGGGCTCGGCGCCGACGTCGACATCGCCGACCTCGACGGCGACGGCGACTACGACCTCTGGGTCGGAGCCGGCTCCGACGTCGTGCACATCCTGATGAACCAGCACGTCGACCCGAGCGGGCTACCGGCCGACCAGCCGCGGAACCTCCGCGTCGTCTCGACGGACTCGAACGGCGTCACCATCGGCTGGCAGCACCCGCCCTTCGCATCCAACGCGCGGAGCTACCACGTGTACCGCTCGCTCGCCGATCGCCTGCATGACCGCGACCGCGAGCTGATCCGCGTGGTCGGCCAGAGCCGGCACCTCGACCGCGACTTCTACGGCACGATCGATCAGCACACGACGGCGGCGATGCTCCACGACGCCGACGTGACGATCGACCCGAGCGGCGAGGTGCGCTTCGTCGACCGCACCGCGGTCCCTGGCGTCACCTACTTCTACACCGTCGCCCACGTGGGCCCCGAGCACGACGAGAGCGCCCACGCCCCGGAGGTCTCGGCCACGATCGCCGGCCCGAGCGGCGCCGACACGAACGGCCCCGAGATCACGATCGTCTCGCCGACCGCGTCGGCGTGGATGCGCTCGCCCCGCGTCGTCGTCACCTACGGCGACGACCAGAGCGGCGTCGACATGAGCACGCTCCGCGTCAGCTTCGACGCGGCGCTCGGCCCCCTCGCGGCCGACGCCGACATCACCTCCATGGCCTACCGCTTCGACAACGACGCGTTCATCGCCTACCTCGCTCCGCCGCACCTGCTGCCGGCGGACAGCCTCGTGACGATGAACGTCGAGCTCGCCGACCGCGCGGGCAACGTGACGCGCGAGTCGGTGCAGATGTTCGTCAACACGCTCCCCTCGATCCGGACGTCGCCGATGTCGCCGAGCGCCGCCTTCGACGCGACGCCGACCTCGGGCATGGCCCCGCTCGACGTGGCCTTCGACGCCAGCGCGAGCGCCGACCCCGACGGGCCGCTCCTGCGCTGGGAGTGGTACTTCGGCGACGGCGAGACCGGCATCGGCCGCCAGGTCAGCCACCGCTTCGAGTACGGCGGCACCTTCGACGTGACGCTCCTCGTGCGCGACGCCGAGGGCAACGCGGCGACCACCACCCAGACCCTCACGCTGACCGGCATGCCGCCGACCGACGGCGGGCCGCCCGGCCTCGACGGCGGGGTCGGCGACGGCGGTCCGATGGGCTGCGTCCCGCAGTGCGACCGCGCGAGCTGCGGCGACGACGGCTGCGGCGGGGTCTGCGGCACCTGCGGCGCGGGCCAGACCTGCACCGACCAGCAGTGCGTCTGCGCCGACGGCGCGTTCGGGTGCGGGGACGTGTGCGGCATCGACCTCGACAACGACCCGATGAACTGCGGCGCCTGCGGCAACCAGTGCGGCGACGAGCAGATGTGCGTGTCCGGCGCCTGCGAGGGGGGCGAGACCACGCCGGACGACGGCTGCAGCTGCCGCGCGGCCGGCGGAGGACGCGGAGGCGACGGCGCGCTCGCGCTCCTCGGCCTGGCCCTCCTCGGTATCGCGCTTCGACGGCTGCGCTGACGAGCGAGGACCGCGGGGACAGCGACGACGGCGCGGACGAACGACGGACCCGCGGACGAACGACGGACCCGCGGACGAACGACGGACCCGCGGACGAACGACGCACGCGCGTGAGCCGCTCCTCGGCGGACCGGGGAGCGGCTCACGAGAGGACCGCGCCGCCCCTCGGACCCGCGTCCGGGAGGGCGGCGCGCGCGATCTCAGCCGACGGCGGCCAGGCGCTCCTCGACCATCGTGTCCGCGATGCGGTAGGTCGGCGCCATCGCGGCCTGCGCGCGCTCGGCGATCTCGTAGATGGTGTCGTAGATCTCCATCGTCCGGGCGCGCGAGCGCGCCTCGTCGTAGCCGGTCACCTCGGCCGCCACGTTGACGAGGCCGCCCGCGTTGATCGCGTAGTCCGGCGCGTAGAGGATCCCGCGCTGCATCAGGTCGTCCCCGTGCCGCGGCTCCGCGAGCTGGTTGTTCGCCGCGCCGGCGACCACCTTGCACTTGAGCCGCGGGATCGTCTCGTCGTTGAGCGCGCTGCCGAGCGCGCAGGGCGCGAAGACGTCGCACTCGGTCTCGAAGATCGCGTCGAGCGAGACGATCTCGGCGCCGAGCTCACGCTGTGCGCGCTCCGCCTTGAGCGGGTCGATGTCGGCGACGGTCAGCTTGGCGCCGAGCGCGTGGACCTCGCGGCACAGGTGGTAGCCGACGTGCCCGACGCCCTGCACCGCGACGTGCACTCCGTCGAGCGAGTCGCGCTGCAGCGCGAACTTCACGCAGGCCTCGATGCCCCGGCGCACCCCGAGCGCGGTGAACGGCGACGGATCGCCCGAGCCGCCGTGCTCCGGCTTGACCCCGGTGACGTGCTCGGTGACCTGGCGGACGACCTCCATGTCCTCGATGCCGGTGCCGCTGTCCTCGGCCGTGATGTAGTGGCCGCCGAGGTCGTCGATGAAGCGGCCGAACGCGCGGAAGATCGCGCCTCGATCGAACTGCGTGCGGGGCCGGATGATCACCGACTTGCCGCCGCCGTGCGGGATGCCCGCGAGGGCGGCCTTGTAGGTCATCCCGCGCGCGAGCCGCAGCGCGTCGGTGATCGCGGCCGCGTCGGTGTCGTAGTGGATGAAGCGGCACCCGCCGAGCGCGGGACCGAGCCGCGTGTCGTGGATCGCGACGATGGCCTTGAGGCCGCTCGCCGCGTCGCGCTTGAAGTGGATCTCGCCGTAGTCGTGCTGCTCGAGGCTGTCGAAGATGCTGCCCATGAATCCCATCCCTGGTTCGAGGCGGCGCGAACATAGCAGAGTTGGCCGGGCGCACCGGGCGTAGCGATCTGGTCAGCGCACAGGTACGTTCGGCGGCGATGAGACGCGCCGCGCTCGCGCTCCTCGTGGGGGTTCTCTGCTCGACGGCGAGCCTCGCCGCCGCGCAGGGCCACGCTGGCGACGGAGCCTACGGGCGGCTGGACGGGGACCTCGTCCTGGACTTCGCGGCCGGGGGCGGGACCGGCTTCACCGACGACGCGGCGGGCGGGGTCCGGGTCGAGGGGGCGGTCACGGCCGACGTGCGCGCGCGCTACCTCGACTCGGCCGGGATCCACGCCGGGTTCGAGTGGCGCCCCGAGGGCGCGAGCCGGGTGCTGCTGGGGGTGGACCTGCGGCCGCTCTTCCTGCCGCGGTTCTTCCTCGGGCTCGTGACCGGGGACCGCTTCTGGGATCTCCTCATCGACTCGATCGGGCTGGACCTCGGGGTCGCCATCGCGCCGCTCGACGAGACGGTGGGCGTCGCGCTCGAGGTGGGCTTCGGGCTGGACGTGCCGCTCGTGTTCTTCGGCGACGGGGTCGAGATGCTCGCGCTGCGGCTCCACGGTCGCCACGTGGCCGCGCTGGCGACCGATCGCTTCGGGCCCGACGGCGGGATCCACGACTGGCTCGCTGGCGCTGCGCTCGTCTTGCGGGCGCACACCCGGCTCGGCGCGGCCGGGTGGGAGCGGCGCCGCTATCAGCTCCCCTGACCGCCGGTCCGGTCGCGGCGGCGCAGGAGCTCGGGCGTGTCGGGGGTCGTGACCAGCTTGGCGCGCACCTCGGACCGACGGGCGTCCGAACCGGGCTCGAGGAGCCGGGCGTGGTCGCGGCAGAGCTCGGCGAGGGCGTCGAGCCCGGCGGCGCGGGCCTCGATCTGGGCCATCTCGAGCGCGAGCAGGCCGGAGCGGCGGAGGTCCTCGGACGCGCAGCCGAGGAGGCGCGGGAGCGCGCTGTGGGGGGACACCGAGGTCTGCGCGAGGCCGAGGACGATCTGCTCGTAGATCCGATCGAAGGCGCCGATCTTCGCCGGCACGACGCGGCGGATGAACCCGGCGGACGCGAGCGCCCGACCGGCCGCGCGCCACTGGAGGGCGCGGTGGTACTCGGGCAGCGTCCAGCGCTGCGCGCGCGTGGCCATGGCCTCGTTGGTCAGGCCCCAGCGCATCCAGCGCATCGTGTGCACCACGCGGTCGACGACCTTGGCGGGGCTCAGGCCGGTGGCCTCGCTGAGGCAGGCCTTCCAGCGGCCGAGGACGAAGCCGCGCAGCCGCGGGTCCTCGCCCGGGTCCTCGGGCGCCTCGCTGAGCCAGCCGAACAGCAGGCCGAGCTGGTGCGCGTGGCGGAACCGATCGGTGATCGTCTCGGGGACCTCGAGGACGCTGGCCTCGGCGAGGTGACCCGGGAGGTCGCCGAGCAGCGACGCGCTCCACATGTCGCGGGGCGCGTCGGCGAGCGCGGCGAGCGCGTCCCGGATCGGCGCCGGCCCGGCCTCGCAGAGGGCGTCGACGGTGTCGTCGAGGGTGTGCATGCCGGTCCAGCGACACGCGAGCCGCGTGCCACCGGGGCGGATCGGGCGATCGCCGGCCCGAGTGTCCAGGAGAGTGGACGGCCGGCGGCGGCTCCGTCCTCTGTGGACGCCGACCGCGTGTTCCTCCGGCCTCGGCCCCGGCCCCTGCGGCTCCGATCAAAACCGGAACTCCCGCCCGCTCGCCCTGTCCGACGCCCCATGGACACGCTGGCGTACTACTTCGCGAGGGGCGGCTGGACGATGTACGCGATCCTGGCCTGCCAGGTCGCGATCGTCGGCGCGCTGCTCGAGCGGATCGTGACCCTCGCCCGCGCGACCGGCCCGAGCGCGCGTCTGACCGAGGCCCTCCGCTCGCACCTGTCGCAGGGCGACTTGCATGGTGCGCTCATGCTCACCGTGACCACCCCCGGGGCCGTGGCGCGGATTGCGAAGAACGTGCTGCGCCAGGCCCTGACCACGCCGGAGCGCCTGGAGGCCGCGCGGCTCGAGGCGCTGACCGAGGTCGAGCCGGCCCTCGGGCGCTCGGTGGGCTGGTTCCGGGTGTGCGCCCAGCTCGCGACGCTGCTCGGCCTGCTCGGCGCGATCACGGGGATGGTGGTTCCATTCTGCACGCCTTCGGACGCCACCTCGAAGGCGGTCATGCTCGCCAAGGCGATCGGCGAGTCGATGGGCGCGACCGCGTTCGGGCTCTTCGTGACGGTGGCCGGGGTCGCGAGCTACGGGATGGTGCGCGCCTGGCTCGACCGCACGGTCGACCGGCTCCGCGCAGAGTCGAAGGCGGTGGTCAACCTGGCGGTGGAGCACCGCGCGCGGCTGCGGCTCGGTGAGGCGCGGGCCGCCCTGAGCCCGCGCGGCTACCGCGTGGGCCCCTGGGACGGGTGAGCCGCGGGCCGATCAGATGTCGAGCGCCTTCACGTCGAGCGCGTGGGTCTCGATGAACTCGCGCCGGGGCTCGACCTGGTCGCCCATGAGGATGCTGAAGATCTCTTCGGTCTCCATCACGTCGTCGACCTTCACCTGGAGGAGCACGCGGCTCTCCGGGTCCATCGTGGTCTCCCAGAGCTGGTCCGCGTTCATCTCGCCCAGGCCCTTGTAGCGCTGGATGCGCAGGCCCTTGCGGCCGCGCGCCTCGACGAAGGGCCAGATCGCGTCGACGCCGCCGATCGTCTCGGGCTCGCCGCGCTCGCTGCCGTCCTCCTCGAGCTCGATCGCGAGGAACGGCGGCGTCCCGAGGGCGCGCACCCCCGCGTGGATCGCGCGGAGCTGAGCCACCTCGCCGCCGTCGAGCAGGCCGAAGTCGATGCGCGAGGTCCGCGTGCTCACCCCGGCGCGCGTCGCGATCTCGATGGAGAAGCCGCCGTGCTCCTCGTCGACGTGGAACGTCGGAACGAGCGGGAGCAGGTCGGGCTCGAGCTCGGCCACCGCCGCCTCGAGCTTGGTCATCTCGGCCTCGAGCCGGGCCCGATCGGTGAGCGTCTCGGCGGTGATCTCGGTGCCCCGGATCAGCGACGCGAGGATCGCCGGCTCCGCCCGGCGCTCGAGCGCGTTGAGCAGGCGGCGCCACTTGAGGAGGTCGTCGAGGAGCCGCGCGAGCACGTCACCGGCGAGGGTGACCGACCCGTCGGTCGTGCGGATCGCGAGGCGCTCGGTGCCCGCGTCGAGGAGGAAGTGCGCGAAGGCGTCCTCGTCCTTGAGGAACTGCTCGCGCTTGCCCTTCGTCACCCGGAAGAGCGGCGGCTGCGCGATGTAGAGGTAGCCGGAGCGCAGCGTCTCGGGGAGCTGGCGGTAGAAGAACGTCAGGAGCAGCGTCCGGATGTGGCTCCCGTCCACGTCCGCGTCCGTCATGATGATGATGCGGTGGTAGCGCAGCTTCTCCATGTCGAGCTGGTCGCCGATGCCCGCGCCGAGCGCGGTGATCAGCGTCCCGACCTCCTGGTTGGAGAGCATCTTCTCGAGGCGCGCGCGCTCGACGTTCAGGATCTTGCCGCGCAGCGGGAGGATCGCCTGGAACCTCCGGTTGCGCGCCTGCTTGGCGGTGCCGCCCGCGGAGTCACCCTCGACGATGTACAGCTCGCACTCGGTCGGGTCCTTGCTCTGGCAGTCGGCGAGCTTGCCGGGGAGGTTGCTCGCGTCGAGCATCCCCTTGCGCTGCACCATCTCGCGCGCCTTGCGCGCCGCGTCGCGGGCCCGCGCGGCGACCACCGCCTTGTCGACGATCTTGCGGCCGACCGCCGGGTTCTCCTCGAGGAAGGAGCCGAGCCGGTCGTTGACGATCCCCTCGACGATCCCCTTCACCTCGCTCGAGACCAGCTTGTCCTTGGTCTGTGAGCTGAAGCTCGGGTCCGGGTGCTTGACGCTCACGATGGCGATCACGCCCTCGCGCACGTCCTCGCCCTGCAGGGTGTTCCCCTTGAGGTCCTTGAGCAGGTTCTGGCCGGTGCCGTAGCCGTTGATCGTCTTGGTGAGCGCGGTGCGCAGGCCGGTGAGGTGCGTGCCGCCGTCCTTGTTGTGGACGTTGTTCGTGTAGCAGAAGACTTGCTCGTTGTAGGCGTCGGTCCACATGAACGCGAGCTCGACGCTGACTCCGTCGCGCTCGTCGCTGATGTAGATGACCTCCTCGTGGAGCGGGGTCTTGTTCTTCGCGAGGAGCATCACGAACTCGCGGATGCCGCCCTCGAACTGGTAGGTCTGGACGCGCGGCCCGTCCTCGGCGCGCTCGTCGGTGAGGATGATCTTGAAGCCCGCGTTCAGGAACGAGATCTCGCGCAGGCGGTTGTTCAGCACGTCCCAGCTGAACCGCGTCTCGGTGAAGATCTGCGGGTCGGGGAGGAACGTGACCTTGGTGCCGCTGCGCTCGGACTTGCCGATCGCCTCGAGGGGCGCCTTGGGCTTGCCGCGCTCGTAGGCCTGGTAGTGGAGCTTGCCCTCGCGGCGGATCTCCATCTTCAGCCACTGGCTGACCGCGTTGACCGCGCTGACGCCGACGCCGTGGAGGCCGGCCGAGACCTTGTACGCCTCGTTGTCGAACTTGCCGCCCGCGTGGAGGACGGTCATCACGACCTCGGCCGCGCTGACGCCCTTGGCGTGCATGCCCACCGGGATGCCGCGGCCGTCGTCCTCGATCGTGACCGAGTCGTCGGCGTGGATCGTCACGTTGAGCGTCTGGCAGTGACCCGCGAGGTGCTCGTCCACCGCGTTGTCCACCACCTCCCACACCAGGTGGTGCAGGCCGGTGCCGTCGTGGACGTCGCCGATGTACATGCCGGGGCGCTTCCGGACCGCCTCGAGGCCCTCCAGTACCTGGATCGAACCCTGGCCGTACTCCTCGGCCCCCTGCTGTCCCTCAGTCGCCATCGCTCACCCGTCTCGGGGGCCGCGGTCGACGCCGGAATCACTCGCGAATCCGGGGCCCGCGCGGCCGTTCTCGAGGTCGGCTGAGCATAGACCGCCGGGGTGCGCACGGCAACCCCCGGAGCGACCGATTAACCCCAGAGATTCTGAGGACTTAGAAGTCTTCCCCGCCGGGCGCGTAGGACCGGAGGCGGGCGCGGGTCGAGACGGCCCGCATGGTGAGCTCCGTCTCCATCGTGGACTCGATCACCACCGGGCCGACCTGCGGGCAATATGTCGTGCGGACGACACGTCCGTCCTCGCCGCCGGACTCCTCGATCTGCACGCAGTGCTCGTAGGTCCCCGCGATCACCTCGACCGACGCGTCGAGGTCGGTGACCCGCGCGGTGCGGCCGCCCATCGCCTCCCACTCCGCGCCGGCCTCGATCGGCGCGCGCAGGACCCAGCCGCCGCCGACGTGCTGGATGCCCTCGGCCCCGACCCGGTAGGTGATCGGCTCGCCGTGGGTGACCTGGCCCGCGCGGTTCATCCCGCGGTTGTTCGCGATCGCCCGCTGCGCGCCGGCCACCTCGACCACCTCGAAGATGCCGAGCGTGGGGGGCTCGTCGCCGCCGGTGTCGACGTCGTAGACCCACTGCGCGCCGTCCTCCATCGGGTAGAGGGTCATGGGCGCGAGCCGGTCGATCGCGGGCTCGGCGATCTCGGGGGTGGCGGGGCCGCAGGCGGCGAGGGTGGCGAAGAGGGCCAGGGAGAGTCGGTTCATCGTCATTCGTAGGACGCCGCGGGGCGCCGCATCGTTCAGAGGGGCGTTCGGGGCGTCAGAGGATCCACTTCATCACGATGGCGACGACGACCGCCGCGCAGGCGAGGAGCACGACGACCTGGAGCGGGTCGACCTCGATCCGCGAGCGGAGGTCCGCGGCGGCCGCGCGCACCTCGGGGTCCTCGGCGTTCGCCTCGAGGTCGCGGCAGCGCTCGCGCACGCGCGCGTAGTCGCCGGCCTCGAAGGCGACGTGGGCTTCGCGGAGCTTGCCGCCGTCGCGCGTGCCGAGCCCGGGCAGGGGCGCCGGGGCCTCGGCCTCGGGCGCGTCGCGGGGCGACTTCTTGCGGGCCTTGGCGCTCACCGGGGCGGAGCATACCCGGTTTGCGCTCGATGGCCCGCGCGGGCTCGGGGATCGGGCGGCCGCGCCGGCGCTCAGGACCCGCCGACGAGCGACAGCGCGCCCGCGACGAGCGCGGCGACCGCGACCGGGCCGAGGGCCGCCGCGACCCACCACGCACGACGGGCGGCCGCGCCGCGGCGCGCGCGGAGGACGTCGAGGGGCGGGCGCGCGGTCGCGGGGGCGCCGTAGAGCCGCCGGACCGCGCCGAGCGGCGCCAGCGCGCGCACCAGCAGCAGGCCGCTCAGCGCGAAGGCCAGCAGCACCGCGACCAGGCCCCAGAGCGGCAGGCGCGCGGCGAGTCGGGCCCCGACCGTGTCGTCGACCCGCGTGCCCGCGCGATCGAGCTTGATCTTCCACCAGGCGTCGCCCGCGGAGAGGCCGATCACGTAGTGCTCGCCGCGGCGGCGGACCGAGACCTCCTCGATCGAGCCCCGCCACGCGGCGGGCACCGGGCTCCGCGCACCGTCGCCCGCGCGGACGCTCACCCGCGCCCCCTCCACCTCGACCTCGACCGTGGTGCCCGGCACGCGCACGACGCGCTCGCCATCGACCCGCAAGACCACATCGGCCGGCTCGGGACCGCGCTCCATCGGGCTCGGGGGCGCGGGCCGGAGCGTGCCGATGACGATCATCAGCACGCTCGCGATCGGCGCGAGAACGAGACCGACGAGCGCCGCGGTGAGGCCGCGCGACGGCTTGGCCTCCGCGCGGGCCCACCGGGGCTCGGAAAGCTCCCGGTGGCGCGCGACGTAGGCGGCGCTCAAGAGGCCTTGTCCGAGCGGGATCGACAGAGGCACGAGCGGGAGGCCCGCGAGGACCCCGAGCGGGGTCGCCGCGCGCTCGAAGGTCCGCGCGACCACCACGGCGGCGAGCAGCGCCGGAAGGAGCGGGACCAGGTGCGCGAGGAATACGAGCGCCCAGTGGCGGAAGAGGCCGCCCGCGCGCACCAGCCACGCGCTCTCGAGCGCGGCCGCGCCCATGGAGCCGCCGCGGTCGAGGAGGATCAGGGGCGCGTAGGCGAACGGCGCGATGAAGGAGATCGCCACCGCGGTGACGCCGGTGATCGCGATCACGCGCCCGACCGCGTCCGGCCAGGGGAGCGGGGTCGACGCGCTGTCGGCGGTCGAGACGTCGGGCCCGAAGGCGAGCACCGCGACCCAGGTCGCCGCCGCCACCACCCCGACCATCCCGAGCACGAACACCCCAGCGCGGATCCAGCCCGCGTCGCGGATGACCGGGCGGCCGGTGAGGACGGCGAGCTGGAGCCCGAAGAGCTCGAGCACGAACCACGGCGCCACGAGCGCGCCGACCCCGAAGAGCATCAGCGCGAGCGAGACGAGGAGCGCGCCGCCCATCGCGGCCGCGACCACCGGGTGCGCGCGGAGCAGCTCCCAGGACTGGCGCAGGAGCGCGCCGATGGCGAGGTCGGGGGCGGCGGCGACGCGCACCTGCCGAGGATACCCAGCTCCGGCGCGGGCCGGATCGGGCGCTGCGCGCTATACGCGCTCGATGAGCGAGACCACGTCGATCTTCCGCGAGGGGCTGTTCTCGGGCCAGGCCGCGATCGTCACCGGGGGCGGCACCGGCATCGGCCTGGCGGTGGCCCGCGAGCTGGGCGCGCTGGGCGCGAAGATCGCGATCTGCGGGCGCCGGCCCGAGCCGCTCGAGGCGGCCGCGGCGGAGCTCGAGGCGGCCGGCGTCACCGTGCACCGAGCGACATGCGACACGCGCGAGCCCGGCCAGGTAGAGGCCTTCGTCGACGGCGCGGCCGAGGCGCTCGGCGGGATCGACATCCTGATCAACAACGCCGGCGGGCAGTTCCCCTCGCCCGCGCAGCACATCAGCCCCAAGGGCTTCGAGGCGGTCGTCCGCAACAACCTCCTCGGCACCTGGAACATGACCCACGCGGTCGCCAACCGGCGCTTCATCCCGCAGACACGCGGGCGGATCGTCAACGTCGTCGCCCAGGTCGAGCGCGGCTTCCCCGGGATGGCCCACACCGGCGCGGCGAGGAGCGGCGTCTCGAACCTGACCATGAGCCTCGCGGTCGAGTGGGCTCAGTTCGGGGTCCGCGTCAACGCGGTCGCCCCCGGGGTCATCAAGACGAGCGGGACCAAGCAGTACCCGCCGGCGCTCCTCGAGACCGCGCGCGAGGCCTGCCCGCTCAAGCGCCTCGGCTCGGCCGAGGAGGTCGCGCACCTGATCGTCTACCTCGCCTCGACCTACGCCGACTTCGTGACTGGACAGACGTTTCTCATCGACGGCGGGCAGTCGCTCTGGGGCGACCAGTGGCCGATCGGCGAGGTCCCGCAGTTCCCGCCCTACCCGGTCGACTGAACGGCGCGGCGCGATCACGCCGGGCGCAGGAGGTCGTCGATCGCGCGCTGGAGCACGCGCGCGCGCGACGTGCGGCCGTGCGTCGCCTCGACGAGCACGTTCCCGAAGAGGAGCGAGTAGGTGAGCATCGCGCGCGCCTCCGCGAGGCCGGCCGGCAGGCCCAGGCGGCGGTACTGGCGGCGCAGGTAGGCCATCCGGCGGTCGTCGACCCGGCGGACGCGATCGCGGACCGCCTCGTCCCGCTGCGCGAGATCCCGGATCGCGAGCTCGGCCCGCATCTCGGAGGAGAGCTCGTGGGTGCGGCGCCACAGCGCGCGCAGCGAGCGCTCCGGGTCGTCCTCCGCCTCCGCGTCGACCGCCACGATGATCGCGCCGGTGCCGACCTCCTCCCACGTGTCGAGCACCGCCTCGAGCAGGGCGTCGCGGCTGGCGAAGTGCCAGTAGAAGCTGCCTTTGGTCACGCCGAGGGCGACCGCGAGCGGCTCGACCCGGAGCGCGTCCACGCCGCCGTCACGGAGCGCGACGGTGGCCGCGCGGATCCAGTCGTCGCGGCTCCGGCGAGGGGAGGTGGCCATCGGACGGGAGGCTACCATACGGCAGCGTATTGACAACGCGGCGGCCTGCCCCCAACGTCGAACCATACGCCACCGTGTGGTTGGCCCGAGGAGGTCCCATGTCCACGAGCGCCGAAGCCCCGATCCGCCCCCAGCCCCGGCCCGAGGCCGAGCCCGAAGACGACGCCCTGCGGCGCGAGTGGCCGGCCATCCGCGCCCTCTTCAAGCGCACGACCTTCGCCGCGATCGCCACCGTGTCCGAGGACGGCGCGCCGCGGGTCACCCCGGTCGGCTCGGTGTCGCTGCACCCGACCGAGCCGCGCGGCTACTACCACCCGCTCTTCGTGAAGACCCTGCGCAAGAACCTCCGCCGCGACGGCCGCTTCGAGATGCTCGTCGTCGACGTGGGCCCCACCACCTGGCTCAAGGCGCTCGCGCGCGGGCGCTTCGCGGACCTCGTCGCGGCGCGGCTCGTCGGGCGCGTCGACGGACCGCCCCGCCCGATCACCGAGGAGGAGGACGCGCGCTGGCGGCGAAAGATGCGGCCGGTGCGCTGGACGAAGGGCTACGACCTGCTCTGGTCGAACGTGCCCATGAGCCAGGACCTCGTGTTCGAAGCGTACCGGCCGGTGCGCCTCGGGCCGATGCCCCACGGTCGCGGCGACCTCGCGGCGGCTCAGCGCTCGTAGCCGTCCTCGGTGAGCTCGCCCTCCTGGGGGGGCGGCTTGGGCCCGAGGATCATCGCGATGGGGACGGCCATCCAGTAGAGGATGTTGAGCGGCACGGCCATCATGAGCTGGGAGACGGGATCGGGCGGGGTCAGGAACGCGCCGAGGACCACCGAGATCAGCAGCCACCAGCGCCCGAACTTCACCAGCTGCTTCCAGTTCACGATGCCGGCGTAGGCGAGGATCGTCACCACGACGGGCACCTGGAAGGTCACGCCGAACGCGAGCAGGAGCTTGGCGGTCAGCGGCAGGTACTTGTCAACGGTGACAAGCTCATTGACATTGGCCTCCGCGTTGAGGCTCAGGAAGAACCGGTACGCGAGCGGCAGGACGAGCGAGTAGCCGAAGTAGACCCCGGCGAGGAACAGCGTGCTCGCCGAGCCGATGAAGGGGAGCACGTAGCGCTTCTCGCGGCGGTAGAGGCCGGGCGCGACGAAGCCGTAGATCTGCCAGAAGACCCAGGGGCTAGCGCAGATGAGCCCCACGATCGCGCTCATCACCAGGTAGACGAGGAACATGTCCATCGGCCCGGTCGCGGTGAGCATCTGCTCGGCGGGGATCGCCTGGGCCCAGAGGTCGTCGGGGACCGGCGTCACGAGCCAGGAGAAGAGCGTGGAGGCGGTCAGCTCCACCTCCTCCATGTGGCCGCGGCGGTAGGGGATCGAGATCCAGGCGAAGATCTCGAGCTTGAAGTACCAGGCCAGCCCCATGAAGGGGAGGATCCCGAGGAGCGCGCGGATGAGCCGGGTCCGGAGCTCCACCAGGTGCTCCATGAACCCCATCTCGACGTCGTCTTCGGGGCGCTCCGTGTCGTCGGACGCCTCGCTCATCCGCCCTCGACCTCCGAGCCCGAGCCGCCCGGCGACTGGCCTCCGAGCGACTGAGCCTGCGCGGCCGCGATCTTCGCGTCGATGAGCCGCCGCTCCTCACGCGCCGCGGCCTCCTTCTCGGCCACCACGCGGGCGTGCTCCGCCGGGTCGAGCTCCTGGCGCGGCGAGCCCTCGGCGGCGGCGATCTTGGCCTCGCGGACCGCCTCCTCGGCCGCGCGCTGGGCCTCCTTCTCGGCCCGGATCTGCTCGCGCTCCTCGTCCGAGAGGTCGTCCTCCGCCTCGCGGAGCTCGGCCAGATCCACCCCCTCCGGCGGGTCCTCGCGGGTCCGCTCGGTGAAGCTGAGCGCGCGCACCGGCTTGGGGGCCGGGGCGGGGTTGGGCTGCCGCTTGGCCGGCGGCACGTGGAGGGGCTGCTTGAGCTCGTTGCGGAGCTCGCGGAGCTCGCGGAGCTCCTCGTCGCGGATGATGTCGTCGAGCCCGCTCGAGGACCGCAGCTCACGCACCGCGCGGCGCAGCTCCCGGTAGGTGCGAACCACCGTCTTGATGAGCTTGGGGAGGCGGTGGGGACCGACCGCGATGAGCAGCACGATCCCGATCACGACCCACTCGGTTCCGCCGATACCGAACATGCGTTGGCCGTCCGATTTGTAGCACGCGGCCCGCGCCAGATCGCGCGGCGCCGGACCCGATCAGTCCCGGGTGACCTCGCGCAGGCGGCCGACCGCCCGGCTCAGCTCGCGGACGTTGCCCTCGTAGTTGCGGGTCAGCTCGTGGATGCGCTTGACCGCGGCGAGGGTCTGCTCGGAGCCGCGCGCCTGGGCGCGCTGGGACTGGTGGAGCTCGTTGACCATGCCGCTGATGTTCTCGATGGCCTGGCTGATCTGCCGGCCGCCGCGGGCCTGCTCCTGGGACGAGCGCTCCACGTGCTGAGTGATGAGGCGCATCTTCTCGGCGCTCTTCATGATCAGCTCCGAGCCGCGGGCCTGCTCGGCGGTGGCGGCCGCGATCTGCTGGACCGTCTCGGCGATCCGGCCGATCGCGTCGGTCACCTGCTTGGAGCCCTTGGCCTGCTCGACGGTGGCCCGGGCGATCGCGCGGACCATGCTCGTCGACTTCTGCGAGGAGCTGAGGATCTTCTTGAGGGCGCGCTCCGCCTCGGCGCTGACCTCGACGCCGCGGTCGACCGTCTCGGCGCCGAGCTGCACGGCCGCGATGCCCTTCTTCGACTCCGCCTGGATGGTCTTGATGAGCTCGGCGATCTCCTTGGTGGACGCGCCCGCCCGCTCGGCGAGGTCCTTGATCTCGTCGGCCACGACCGCGAAGCCCTTGCCGTGCTCGCCCGCCTGGGCCGCGATGATCGCCGCGTTGAGCGCGAGCAGGTTGGTCTGCTCGGCCACGTCGTCGATGACGTTGAGGATGTCGCCGATCGCCTCGATCCGGCTGCCGAGGTTGCCGATGACCGACACCGCCTCCTCGCTCGTCTCCTTGATGCGGTTGATCTCGTCGATCGTCTTGAGGATCGCCTCGGCGCCCTTCTCCGCGTCGACCGCGACCTCCTCGGAGAGGCGCGCCGTCTCGTTCGCGTTCGACTGCACCTGGTCGATCGAGACGTCCATCTGGTTCATCGACGAGGAGGTCTCCTCGGCGGTGAGCGAGAGGGCGTCGACGTTCCGCGCGACCTCCTTGATGGAGTAGGTCATCTCCTCGATCGAGCTGACCGTCTCGCGGACGCTGTTGGCCAGGTTGGCCATGTTCTCCGCGACCTCGTCGTTGGTCGCGGTCATCTCGAGGATCGAGCTCGAGCTCTCCTCGGCGTTCGAGGCGAGGGCCTCGACGTGCTGCGCGATCTCGTGGAGCGCCGCGCTGATCTCCTGCATCGCGGTGATCGTCTGCTCGACCGCGGCCATCTGCTCGCCGAAGCTCGCCGAGAGCTTGCCGACGTGCTCGCTGACCGTGCCCTCGGCCTCGCCGACGTGGCGCTTGTTGTCCTCGAGGCGCACCCGGAGCCGCTCGAGGTCCTCGAGGATCTCCTTGGCCTGGGCCTGGCTCGTCGCGAGCTGGGCCTTGAACTGGTCGCGCTCTTTCTCCGCCGCCTCGAGATCCTCGACGTCCGCGCCGGTCTCCTCGAGCTCCTTCACCTCGGCGCGGAGCGACTCGACGGTCCGGCTCATCTCGTCGGCCGCGCGCGCGCGCGACGCGAGCATGTCGACGTCGTCGAGGACGCGGGACACGTCCGGCGAGAGCCCCGGCGGGCGGCTCGGCGCGCGGCCCATCATCGCGTCGCGGATCGCGTCGCCCAGCTCGCGCGGGGGGCCGCCCTGGATGCCGGCGATGATCAGCGAGAAGCCGACCGCGGCGCCTAGCGTCGCGAGCAGCACGCATGAGACGACGCCGATCTCGGAGAACGCCAGGCCCGGCACGACGCCGAGGATGACGAGCACGAGGCCGGGCCAGAGGAACCGGCTGCCCTTGAGGTTGTTGACGAGGTCCATGCGAGGCCCTTCGGGAGGATCGGCAGGGTACCCGGGGGGCTGGATTTTCTGCAAGATCTCGAGCGAATGCACACCCGCGCGATCGACGGGCTCCCTCGCCCGGTCTCCCGGCTAGGACTGGGCTGCTGGGCGATCGGCGGCCGGGGCTGGGGGCCGGACGAGGGGGAGGCCGCGGCGGCGGCCGCGATCGGGGCCGCGCTCGACGCGGGGATCACCCTGTTCGACACCGCCCCGATCTACGGTGACGGCGAGGCCGACCGGCGGCTGCGGCGGGCGCTCGGGCCGCGGATCCGAGACGTGACGGTCGCCACCAAGGTGGGGCCCCGGGGCGAGCCTCCCGTATGCGACCTGACCCCACAGCACCTCCGGCGCGACGTGGAGGCGAGCCTCCGGCGGCTCGGCGTCGACCGGCTCGACCTCGTCCAGGCTCACTGGCCGTGCGACCTCGGGACGCCGCTCGAGGCGACGGTCGAGGCGCTGACCGCGCTGCGCGACGAGGGGAAGATCGCCGCCTTCGGGCTCTGCAACTACGGGCCGGTGGACCTCGCCGACGCCTGCCGACGCGGGCCGGTGGCGACGCTCCAGACGCCGCTCTCCTGGATCCGGCGCGAGTACGAGGGCGAGCTGCGGCGGGTGGTGGAGGCTCACCGGCTCGGGGTGCTGGCCTACGAGCCGCTGGCCCGCGGCCTCCTCACCGGCAAGTTCGACCGGCTCCCGCGCTTCGACGCTGGCGACGTGCGCCGCAACGATCCCCGCTTCTGGGCCGCCCGCTTCGCCCGCCTCGCCCCGCGGGTCGAGCGCCTCCGCCGCGCAGCGAGAGCTCTCGGGGTCCCGCCGAGCGCCCTCGCGATCGCCTGGGTCGCCTCACGGCCGACGGTCACGACGGTGCTCTTCGGCGCCAAGCGGGCCGAGCAGGTGCAGCAGAACGTGCGCGCGTTCGAGCTCCTGGACGACCCGCGGCTCGGGCGCCTGTGAGCCCGATGTCGTCCGCGGCGCCGACCGGGTGCCCGCGCCGGTCGGCGGCTCGCGCTCGAGAACCTCGCCAAGCCAGCGGGCGGCGCAATCGCCTCACGTCGCGAAGGAGAGCGCATACATCGAGGCGAGAGACCGCGTACCGTCCCCCCCAACCGAATCGGGCGAGCGCCCGGGCGTGGGCTCGCGGGTCGTGAGATCCGGAGCCCGGCGCACCCACGCCACCCACGAACGCACACAGACACGGACTGGACCCATGATCGACCACCTCGCCATCGACGTCAGCGACCTGGAGAAGAGCGGGCGCTTCTACGACCAGGCCTTGAAGCCGCTCGGATACCGACGGGTGACCGAGGAGCCGCGCGAGCTCGGCGGACGCCGGTACCTCGGCTGGGCGGACGCGTCGGAGACCGATCTGTACGTCAATGAAGCTGTTTCTACTCAGCCGCGCCTCCACCTCGCCTTCCGGGCCGCCACGCGGGAGGCGGTCGACGCGTTCTACGCCCGAGCGATCGCCGCGGGGGGCGAAGACAACGGGGCGCCCGGTCCGAGGCCCCACTACCACGAGCACTACTACGGGGCGTTCGTGCTGGATCCCGACGGGCACAACGTGGAGGCGGTCTGCCACGACCCTCCGCCAGCGCCCTGAGATCGAGCCGCGCCGTCACGCGGACCGGCTTCGACACCACCGACGACGGCGAGTCCCGCCTCGTCTTCACGCGCCTCGTAGGCCTGAGCTCGGGTCGCGCGAAGGGGTGAAGGTCTCGGTCCGCGCGACGTCGGAATCCCCGTGGGCGCGGCGCGCGTTCGCGAGCCCGGAGGACGATCGATGAGGGGACGCATTGTGGTCGGAGGCGCGCCCTGGACCACACACGTGCGCTTCGGTCGGAGCCGCGGCCCAGGGCATCGGATAGCCTGCGCCGCGATGAGACTGTCGCGCGCGCTCCTGTTCGCCACCCTCGGGCTGATGGGTCTGTCCGCCTCCGCCGCGGCCCAGGCGCCGCTGACGAGCGAGCAGTGCGGGCGCGCCGCCGAGAGCATCCGGCAGGGCACGGGCCGCTGGGTCGACCCGGTGGGCGGCGCGTTGGCGCGGACGGACACGCTCTCGGCCGCGTGCCGGGATCGCCTGGTCGCCGCGTTCGAGGCCGCGGATCGACGCGCGGAGGCCGCGATCGTCCATCGCGCCGCCACACGAGAGGCGCCCCCGGCGCGCTTGCGGGACGCGGACGCGGCGCTGCAGACGCAGCTCACGAGCGGGCGCGTGCGCGGTGCGGTCCCCGCGTCTCGCTCGGTCGATGAGCTCATGCTCTGGGTCGCGCTGCTGACCGAGATCGCGCCGGGATCCGAGCGCAGCGGAACGTGCGACCCGGTGGAGGAGTGGTCGTCCCGGACGCGCGGCGCGTTCATGTGCAACTGGTGGGACCCGAACCAGCCGCAGGACGACGCCGAGGTCTTCGTCCCGATCCCCGTCGAGGCGTTCGTCTGGGAGCGGCGCGGCGGCCGCTACCGGGTGGTGGCCTCGTTCGCGGCCGGACACGCGTACATGTGCGAGGAAGGGCGGCTCCTTCAAGCGCGCGCGTTGGAGCCGCTCGACCGGAGCACCCACGGGGTGGATGGGTGGATGCTCACGCTCGCGGACGGCTGGGACGAGGTACCGGTGGGCGAGGAGTACGGCGCCGACACGCGCGAGGACGTCTTCGTGTGCACGAGGGAGCGCGGCGCCTGCGCGCAGATCACCCGCCGGCGGGACCGGTGCACCTACGGGGACGAGGGCCCGCGGCGCTGTGTCCAGAGCTACGAGGCGGAGGTGGCCGTCCGCCGCGGGCGGCTCGAGGTGCGCGCCGTCCGCGGGACGCTGCCCGCAGGGCTGCGGGAAGGCGTCGACCTGTCGCAGATCCAGGAGCAACCGGTCCGCGCGGGCGCCTCGCGCATGCACGCCGGGTGTCGGGTCGAGGTCCACGACACCCGGCCGCCGCTGAACGTGCGCGCCCGACCGCAGGGCCAGGCGCCGGTGGTAGCCACGCTCGACAACGCAACCCCCGTGACGGTCGTCGGCCGCGCGGACCGGCGGTGGATCGAGATCAGCGCGCCGGTGCGCGGCTTCGTCTGGTCGCGGAACCTCCGCCGCGTGTGCACGTCGGATTGACGACGCCGAGCCGGGGTTGACCCCCTGGCGGCGGCGAGCCGGTTCGCGCCTACGGGCCCGCGGACGAGTCGGCGCCCACGACCACGCCCTCGCCGATCCGCTGGGACGCGACCCGGAGCTCGAACCGCTCACCCCCGGTGAAGGCCCACCCGAGCTCCTTCGCGTAGGGCAGCCGAATCCGCGCCCGCAGCGTCACCTCCAGCGGGACGAAGCCGTCCACGTCGTCCGCCCACACCTCGCACGCGACGAGCTGCCCCGCGTAGTGGAACGAGGGGCGCAACCCGCTCTGCACCGGCTTCGACAGTCCGCCGCGCCCTGCGCCGAAGAGCACCAGGTCCGCTACCAGATCGAGGCCCCGTAGCGTCGCTTCGCCGGCCGGCGTAGGCCGATAGCGAGGGCCGGAGCCAGCGGGTGCCTTGGACATGGCGATCAGACCATCGCGCAGCCGACCAGCACCGTGGGCCGGTGAGGTCGCGAAGCGAGCGGGAGGTTCGAGAGACGGTGCTCGATCCCAAGTCCCTCTGGATGGATCCGTC
>JAUHXR010000113.1 GCA_030426845.1 Polyangia bacterium
CGTAGAGCAGGTCGGCGTCGACGGTCGCGAGGGCGCGCCGCGCGAGCTCGGCCGCGCCCTCGGGGACGGGGACGGCCCGATCGGTGACCGCCTCCACGCCGCCGGCGAAGCGTGGTGACTTGCGGACCGCGTGGGTGATCGCGCCGTCGATCCAGACGACCGCGTGCTCGCCCGGCTGTTCGACGCCCGCCAGGAACGGCTGAACGAGCGCGCCGCCCGCCTCGGCGACCGCCGCGAGGTGGGCCTCGCCCTCGCCGGGCCCGAAGCGGCGCGCGCCGTAGGAGGCCGCGCCGACGCAAGGCTTGATGACGACCTCGCCCCAGCCGCGGCGGGCGCGGATCGCCTCCAGCGTCAGGGCGTCTGCAGGCTCGACGACCTCGGTAGGGACCACCGGCACGCCCGCGGCCGCGAGCGCGCGGAGGTAGCGCTTGTCGGTGTTCGCCTCGAGCACCGCCGGCGGGTTGAGGAGCGTCGTGACCTCGTCCGCGCGCCGGATCCAGGCGAGGAACGCGGGCCGGTCGAGGTAGTAGTTCCAGGTCGAGCGGAGCACGCAGAGGTCGTACCCGGCCCAGTCGACGTCCCCGTCCCACGCCGCGAGCGACGGGTCGAGGCCACGCTCGCGGAGGGCCTCGAGGAGGAGATCTTCGTCGGGGTCCGGCTCGGGGATCGATCGGCAGGTGACGCACGCGACGCGGGCGGTATTCACGCGCCGCAGAGTACACGCCTCGGACGGACCGAAGCGGCGTCTCGAGCGTCAGAGCGCAGCCATGACCTCACGCCTCGCGCTCCCCGCCGCGCTGCTCTGCGCCTCCTTCGCGTCCACCGTCCTCCCGTCCGCCGCCTCGGCCGACGGCTTCCGCGGCGAGCGGCACGGGCTGTGGACCGAGCTCGAGGTCGAGGGCGCGCCGGGCGCGCAGCTCTCACCGCGGTCGTCGCTCGCTGGCCACCTCGCGGCGCGGCTCCGCGTCGGGGGCACGTGGCGGACGGACAGCGAGACCTCGATGGCGATCGGCGACGCGTTCGCCGCCGAGCTGTCGGTCCACGCCTGGTTCAACGCGCGCCCCGCGTCGCACAACGGCGACGTCCCGGACCTCGCGATCGGCCTCGTACCCCGCCTCGTGAACGAGCTACGCGACGCCCGCCTGCGCGTCCCCTCGCTCATGTCGCTCGGCATCCCCGAGGTCGGCGTCTACGTCCCGTGGGACGGCAGCGACCCGGTCGGCTACGCGGGCTACAGCCACGCCGTCGGGGCCCGGCTGTCGGGCGACGACGACGAGGTCCTCGTCTCGGCCGAGCTGCGGCTGAGCTTCTACTTCCTGTTCCAGTCGCACCGCGAGCTCACCGCGCTCGCCTCGCTCGGGCTCGGGATCACCGTGTCGTAGGCGCTCGTTACAGGTCGAGGCCGCGGCCGGCGATCGAGAGCGCGAAGCCGCCCGGGGTCGGGACCGCGCCGATCATGAAGTGCGACGGCGGCGGGCGGCCGCCGGTGAGGCTCCAGAGCCCGTGGATCAGGAGGTACGCCGCGATCGCGCCCGACGAGAGGCCGACGGCGGTGAAGCCGAGATCCGGCGCGTCCTGGGTGGCGAGCGCCCAGGCCGCGCCGGCGACGGGGGCGAGGTGCGCGAGGCCGAGGATCACCTCGAGGGTCGCGCCCTCCGCGTAGAGGCCGTGGCCGTGGCCCGCCTTGATGGTCCCGTCGGCGAGGAGCACCGCGTCGCCGATCGCGAGGGCGGCCCCGCCGAGCGCGGCCCCGACCCAGGCCACGCTGCAGAGCGCGTCGCAGCCCTCGCTCCCGAGGCTCGGGATCGTGGGCTCCATCGGGTCCTGTGCGGCGGCGGCGGTGGGCGCGAGGAGGAGCAAGCAAGGAACGGCGAGCCAGCGCATCGGCGCATTGTAGCCGGCCCGGCTCAACGGCCCACCTTCGTGCGATAGAGTGGCGGGATGCGTGCCGCCGCCGCCGTGTCCGTTGCGCTGTTCGTCCTCGGCTGCGGGAGCGCGGGGGAGGGGCCCGAGGCGCCGCCGAACGACCCGGGATCGAACGAGGCGCCGCGCGGGGACCCGGGCGCGGGTGATCCGGGCGCGGGTGATCCGAGCGCGGGCGATCCCGGCGGGGGCGACTCAGCCGAGGTGCCGGCCGCTGCCTGCCGCGCCGACGCGGACTGTGTTGTTCGCGAGCCGTGTTGCGCCTGCCCGCGGGACCCCGTCGCGCTCACGTTGGCCGAGGCGGCGGAGATGGACGCGCGCTGCCGTGCGGTCCGGTGCGCGGCCTGCGGCGTGCCGTCGACCGTGCCCCCGCAGCGGGCGGCCTGCGTGGCCGGCGCGTGCACGCTGCGACCGGCCGCCGCGCCTCCCGCCGAGACCGCCTGTGCGTCCGACGCGGAGTGCGCGGTGCACGTCCCGTGCTGTACCTGTCCGCCCGAGCCGCGCGCGGCGCACGTCGACGATGTCGAGTCGGACAACGCGCGTTGTCGTGCGGTCGGCTGCCCGAGCTGCAGGGTGGCCTACGAGGGCCCGCGCCCGGACGGCGCCCGCTGCGACGGCGCGCGCTGCGCGCTCGTCTTCCAGTAGCGGCTGAGGACTACTTGGTCACATCTACGACGGCCCTCGCTCGTGCAGCGCTCTAGCGCGCGAGGCCGAGGCCGACGCGCCCGTAGAGGCCCTCGGCGGTGGCGATCGCGCGGCCGTCCGCGCGGGCCGCGGCGCCGGTCATCGCGCCGAGGGCCAGCTCGAGCTCGAGCGCGAGCGTGTCGAGCAGGGGCACCCGGAGCGCGCCGACCACCTCGCCGCCGAACACGAAGGCGTCGAGCGAGGCCGCGTCCACGTCGGCGCGGGCGGTCTGGCCCTGGAGCCGGACCCAGCCGATGGACGCGCGCACCCGCATCGCGAGCTGCGCGGCGTCTGGGTCGCCGAGCGCCAGGGTCACCGGGGTCGCCTCTGCATCCGCGGTGAGCAGCCCGTAGACCGCTTCGCCGAGCGCGTCCTGGACGAAGCCGCCCGCTCCCGTGAGGCCGGCGCGGAACCACCCGATCCCCGCGAAGACCCGCGCCCCCAACGCGCCGGTGGGCTGCTGGAAGAACACGCGCGCGGTCAGGGCGCCGCCGAGCTGCCAGTCTTCGCCGGCCCCCTCGTCAGACTCTTCGTCGCTGGCGCGTTCGCCGGAGGCCGTGGCCTCCGCCGCGGGGCCAGGGCGCGCGCTCGGTGCGGTGGGCGGTGCGGTCCGGTCCGGAGCCGCCGGCGCGGGGGCGGCCGCGGGCGCCTCGGCCTCCCGCGGCGCCTCGACCTCGAGCGGACCGGCGGGCGAGCCGATCTGCGGGGTTGGCCCGCTGAGCCGGTGGCCGAGGCGGCGCTCGAGCCCGCTCATGGCGCGCTCGGTGGCCGCGTCGACGATCGCGCTCGGGACCGCGCGCGGTCGCGGCGCGTCCGGCAGGACGAGCTCCGCCCAGCTCGCGCGGAGCAGCGCGGCCACCGCGAAGGCGACCACCCGCATGCGCGCCTCGCCCACCACGTCCGACAGCGGCACCTGGCGCTCGAGGCGTTTGTCGGTGGCGAGATCGATCACCCGGACGGTGACGGTCGGCCCCGCGCAGGCGTCGACCACCTCGATGCGCGCGATGGCCTCGGTGTCGGTGGAGCTAGGTACGACCTCTTGCACCCCGTCGGCGCGGAGCTCGGTCGCGGTGAGCCGCGCTACGGCGGCCGCGTCGTCGCGCGAGTCGCAGCCCGCGAGCTCGAGCGCGACAACCGCGGGCAGCGCGGGCAGCGCGGGCTGCGCGTGGGCTGACGCCGCGCCGGTCGTGAGGGCGCAGGCCAGCATCGCGAGGCCACCTGCTCTCATGGCGAGACGGGAGGCGCGAGGCGATCGACGAGGGCGCGCGACGCGGAAGCGGGGAAGCGGGCGCGGTGAGCGTCCGCCACGCGCCGCGCGGCCGCGTGCTCGCCGGCCGCGACGTGGGCCTCGACGCTGCGGGTCATCGCCTCGTCCAAGAGGGCCCGCGGCGCGCCCTCGGCGAGCGCGCGATCGAACGCCTGCGCCGCCGCCGACGGATCGTGTCCGCGGCTCGCCCGGACGCGCCCGAGGGTGAACCACGCGAGGCCACGGTCGCGGTCGCGCGGGTGGAGCGCGAGGCCCTCGACGAGGATGCGCTCGGCGCGCGCGGGATCGCCCGCTGCGCGGGCCTGGTCGGCGTCCCTCAGCCACGCGCTCAGCGGCCGCGGGGCGGGCTCGCCGACCGGCTCGGTCGCCGCGGGCGGACGGACCGCGCGGTCGATCGACGGCGTAGCCGCTTCGGTCCCCGACGCCGGGTCGACGTCCGGCGCCTCGACGTCCGGCGCCTCGACGTCCGGCGCCTCGACGTCCGGCGCCTCGACGTCCGGCGCCTCGACGTCCGGCGCCTCGACGTCCGGCGCCTCGACGTCCGGCGCCCCGACGTTGCGCGCGACGCTCGGCGACTCGGGCCGCGGCGCCCGCACCTCCACCTGCTCGCCAGCGGTCACCCGGACCGCCCCGTCGCGCAGGTGGTGCGAGCGGACGAGCACCGTCCCGCGCTCCACCGCCACGCGCACGCGCGACGCCTCCCGATCGATCGTGAACACCGTGCCCACGACCTCGACCCGCGCGAGGCCGCACTCGAGGCTCCAGCGCCGCGGCCCGCCCGGGGTGATCTCGAACCGCGTGCGGCCCTCGCCGACCACCGCGGTGACCGCCTCGCCGGTGCTCTCGAGCACCTCGACCTGCGCCCCCTCGCTCGGCGCGATCCGCGAGCCGTCGCTGAGCGCGACCGCGGCCGAGACGCGGTCTCCGGCGGCGAGGGGAGCGCCGCCCTCGGCGCGCGCCAGGGGGCCCGGGGCGGCGGTCGGCGCGCTCGGCCAGAGCCAGAGCAGGAGCGCGGCGGCGGCGGCCAGCGCGCCCCCCGCGATCCACAGGCCCGCGCGCGACGGCGCGCGACGACGCGCCTCGACGCCGCGCCAGATGCGGTGGACGGCGCGCTCGTCGACGGGGTCTTCGAGCCGCTCGATCCAGGGCCCACGCTCGGTCATCTCCGGCCCTCCCGGTGGCGATCGATGCGGGCGCTCGCGGCCTCGAGGCGCCGCTTCGCGGTGGCGAGCGAGCAGTCGCAGGCGTCCGCGACCTCCTCGAGCTTGCAGCCCTCGACGTGCCGCAGGATCCACGCGGTCCGCTCGCGCGCGGGCATTGCGTCGAGGACCCGCGCGACCAGGCTCAGCTCCGCGCGGTCCTCGGGCGACGCGTCGTCGCTGAGCAGCGCGTCGAGCGGCAGGTCCCCCTCGTGCCCGAAGCCGAGCGCGCGCAGCATCCGTCGCCGGCGGAACCTCCGGTGGACGCGACGCACCGCGATCTGCAGGAGCCAGCCGCCGAACGCCGAGGGGTCGCGCAGCTTGGCCAGGTCCTTGAACGCGATGACGAAGGCCTCCTGGGTGACGTCCTCGGCCTCGGCCCGGTCGCCGAGGAGGCGCATCGCGGCTCCGGCGATGCGGCGCACGTGGCGTCGGTAGAGCGACTCTTCGCCCCAGCGGTCGCCCGAGAGCGCGCGCCGCACGAGCGCCTCGTCGTCGAGGCTCTCCCACGGTCGGGCCCGCGGGGGGCTCCTGTCGGCCGGGGCGTGGGTCATGGGGAGGGGCAACGTGCTAACTCGTGTGGGCGGGGCCGGCAAAGGTGGCCTCGCGTCGAGCATGGGCCCCGGGCGGCGCCGATCGGCTCAACTTTTCTTCGTGGTCGGTGGGGCGCGGTTTTCTTGAGCCGTTTTCGGGCCCCGACGGCGCGACCCTGCATGACCATGACTCGACTTCCCCTCCTCTTCGCTTCGCTCCTCACGCTCGCGGCGGGCTGCGCGAGCCACAACGTGCTGTCCACGCGCGACGGCGGCCCGCCGGCCGATCTGGACGCGGGCCCACCCTCGGACGCGCGCGCGTGCGGGGATACCGCGCCCGCGTGCCATCCGCTCCTCACCGACGAGCGCGGGGCCGCGTGCTGCGACGCCGCCTCGAGCGGCGCGGCCGTCTGCGTGGGCGGCGCCTGGACCTGCCCCGGGGGCGACCGTCCGGTCGACGCCTGCGGAGTCCTGAGCGCCACCGGCTACGAAGGGTGCGGACTGTGTGAGCCGATGGACGCGCACACCCGGCCCGCCAACGACGGCTGTCTCGGCCTGCCGTCGACCTCGTACCGCTGGGACGGCCGCGCGTGCCGACCGATCCTCACCGGCTGCGGGCGGACCCCGTGCGAGGGGAGCGACTGCGGAGATCTCTTCCTTACCCTCAACGACTGCATGGGCGCCTACGGCATGTGCGGCGCTGGCGCGTGCGAGGCGATGGACGTCCAGTACGGGACACCGGACCCGGAGCCCTGCGACGACACGGGCGCCGTCACCTGGTACTGGAACGGGTGGGCCTGTCAACGATTCGTGGGGTGTCGAGCGTCCGACGACAACTGCGCCGGCGCGGAGTGCGCGGATCGGTACGCCTCGAGGGCCCAGTGCGAGGCGGCGCGCGCGGGCTGCCTGAGCCAGTGCGACGCGATGGACGTCGCGATCAGCGGCTGCTTGGATCCGGGCCCGACCGAGCGCTATTTCTTCTGGAACGGGCACGACTGCGAGTCGCAGCTGAGCTGCCCGGAGGTCCCCGAGTGCGTGGGAACGGAGTGCGGCGCGCTCTTCGGCGACCTCGAGAGCTGCCGCGCGGCCTACCGCGAGTGTCCGGCCCCCGCGATCCCGCACTTCGGCTTGACGTGCGGGCTCGACGAGGGCGGGCTGGTGCGCGCGGCCCTGCGGCTCGAGGCGTGCTCGGTGGCGAGCGCGAACAACACGATCGGCGGCTACTTCGAGCTCGGCCTCGGCCTGCCCGGTCCGAGCCCGAACCCTGGCTACGTGCCGGACTGCGCGGTCGTCGGGTGCGCCGCCTCCGCGCCGGACTGCCCGGAGCTCGCCAACTGCCTCGCGGGTCAGGCGGTCGGCGCCTGCCCCGCGGACACGATCTCGACCTGCGACGGGACCCGGGTGGTGAGCTGCCGCGACGGTGCGCTCCAGCCGCTCGGGGACTGTGGCCTCTTGGGCGGCACGTGCGAGACCGAGACGGTGAGCGGCGGTCGGGCGCTCGCCTCGTGCGATGTCCCCGGGAACCCGACGGGGGGCAGCTTCAGCGCCGCGACGTGGTGCGATCGCGACGCCCTGGTGATGAGCGTGGGCGGCGAGTCGGTGCGCATCGACTGCGGGGCCGCGATCCCCGGGACGGTGTGCCGCGACGTCCGGTACGCAGGGGAGTTCCCCGGCGCGGTGTGCGGCTACCCGGCGCCGACCTGCTCGGAGTACCTCTCCGAGTCGATCGGCTGCGCGGGCGACGAGGCCCTCCTCTGCGTCGGAGGCCAGCCTCGCCGGATCGACTGCGTCGCGGCCGGCTACGCGGGCTGTGTGGAGGGCCGCGGGTGCCAGGGGTGAGGCCCGCATGAGGGCGCGTCTTTTCGTGAAGATGTGTTGCGTTCCGTCAGTCGGAGGCCGCCTCGCGCGTCTGTAGAACATGCAGACACGAACAAGCTCCACGCCCCCCGAGCAGCCGAACGAGCCCTCGAACGAGCACAGCCTCTACTCTCGCTTGATCGGCCACGTGCGCGCCGCGCTCGCCCGCCAGCGCGGCGCGCGCGGTCACTGGCTCGAGATGGGGCGCCCCGCCTGGGCGGACGACGCGGAGGCCGTCCGCCTCCTGTGCGCTTACGTCGAGCGCCTCGAGGCGCGCGTGCGGCGCCTCGAGCGCGATCAGAGGCCGAGCCGCGCGCCGAAGGCGAGCGTCCAGCCGCCCACCGCCGGCCAGTAGTCCGCGTCGAACACGAAGCCGACCACCGGCCAGGAGAGGCCCGCGCGCAGGCGCAGCGCGGCGTCGGCGTCGCGGTCCCCGAGCTGGCGCGCCACCACCCCGATCCCGGCCGAGGCACTCGGCGCGACGAACCAGACCTGCGGCGAGACGATCTCGATCACGAGGGCCTGGGCGATCGCGCGGAAGTCGGTCTCGAACGCGAGCGAGGCGACGAACAGCTCCGTGATGCCCAGCTCGTAGCCGGCCGCCAGGCGGGCGCGCGGGCCCGGGGGATGCCCCGCGGCTCCGACCCAGCCGTTGAGCCCGACGAACGGTCCGCCGTGCAAGATCACCGGCGCCGCGGGAAGGCGCGTGTCGATCGCGACGGTGATCCCTTCGTTGACGCGCACGTCGACGCGGGCCGCCTCGCCGGCGTCCAGGCGCAGCGCCGGCGCGGACTCGACCCGCGCGCCCCCGAGCACGCTCACGACCGCGCGCTCGCCGCCGGGCGCGCGGCTCACGCCCTCACCGAGCCAGGGGTGGCGCGCGCGCAGGCCGCTGAACGCGAAGGGCTCCGCGCCGAAGTCGAACGGGTGATCGATCTCCCGGGGCTCGCGTGAGAGCCCCCGCCTCCATCGGAGCCTGATGTCCGCGGACTCGCCGGGCGCGAGGGTCCGCGCGATGGGCGCGGGCGCCCGGTCCACCTCGAGGCCCGGGCCGCGGAAGCGCACGCGCGCCGGGCCGTCGTCATCGGCGGCGAGGCGGTAGCTGGCGGTGAGCTCGCAGGCGACGGCGTCGCCCTGCGCCGTGCAGCGGACCGTGACGGCCGCGTCGGTGGCGGCGACGGAACCCTCGACCTCGACCGAGGGCTCCTCTTGCGCGAGGGCCAGCCGTGGCGTGAGGGCGAGTGAGAGACAGGCCGTAAGGCAGGCTGTGAGCTCAGCGGTGACCCGGGGGAGACGCATCCGGGGAAGATAGGTCGCGCGGCGTCGCGTTGCGGCTCGCGCGCGCGGGGGAGCGCGTCGTGAGGAAGCGGAGGGCGCGCTCGCGCGTAGACTCTCCCGCGATGCTCCGCCTCGGATCCGCCACCCACGGCTTCCTCGCCGAGGCCCTCCTCGCAGTGGTGCTCCTCTTCACGGCTCGCGCTCGATGCGGTAGCGCTCCAGCCGACGGTAAAGGGTGTTGCGGGCCATCCCGAGGCGCCGCGCGGCCGCGCTGACGTTCCAGCGGGTCGCGCGCAGCTCGGCGAGCAGGCGGGCTCGCTCCTCGCTCGCGTAGGCGTCGCGGCTCAGCGGCTCCCCCGACAGCGCGGTCGCGCCGTCCTCGAGGTGCGCCGCGCGGAGGGCGTCGGTCTCCCCCGCGAGGACCAGCGCGCGCCGGAGGGTGTTCTCGAGCTCGCGCACGTTGCCGGGCCACGGGCGCGCGGCCAGCGCGCGCAGCGCGTCCGCGGTCAGCTTCGGCGGCGGACGGGACAGCTCGCGGCTCGCGCGCTCGAGGAGGGACTCGGCGAGCCTCGGGAGATCCGCGAGCCGCTCGCGGAGCGGCGGCACCACCACGTCGACGACCGCGATCCGGTAGTACAGGTCCTCGCGGAACTGCCCGCGTCGCGCGAGCGCGGCGAGGTCCCGGTGGGTCGCGCAGATCACCCGGGCCTCGAACGCGCGCGTCTCGTTGGACCCGAGCGGGCGCACCTCCCGCTCCTGGAGCGCGCGCAGGAGCTTGACCTGGAGGCTCAGCGGCAGCTCGCCGATCTCATCGAGGAGCACCGTCCCCCGCCCGGCCGAGACGAGGATCCCCTCGCGCTCGCGGTCGGCGTCGGTGAACGCGCCGCGCGTGTGGCCGAAGAGCTCCGACTCGAAGAGCGCCGCGGGGACGGCCGCGCAGTTGAGCGCCACGAAGGGCTCGTCGCTCCGTGAGGCCCGGTGGACCGCGCGCGCCACGCGCTCCTTGCCCGTCCCGCTCTCGCCGCGCAGGAGCAGGTCGAGCGGCGAGCTCGAGACCCGGTCGAGGATCGAGACCAGCCGCCGCATCCCCCCGCTCTGCGCGACGAGCGAGGAGAAGTCGTGCCGCAGCGCGGGCGCCTCGGCGGGGTCGGCCGCGCGCTGGAGGGCGTCGAGCTCCCGCTCGCGCGCCTCGAGCAGGCCCCGGACCCGCGCGCGCTCCGCCTCGAGCTCCCCCGTGCGGCGTGTCAACGACGCATGCAGGCGCGCGTTGATGAGCGCGACCGCTACCTGATCGGCGAACATCTGGAGCAGGCGCGTCGATCCTGCGTCGAAGCGCCCGGCGGCGAAGCGGTTGTCGACGTAGATCGCGCCGAGCACCTCGCGCGGGGTGGCGATCGGGACGCAGGCCACCGAGGTGAGCCGCATCGCGAGGACCGAGCGGTGCTGCGAGAAGCGCTCGTCGCCCAGCGCGTTGGCGGTGACGATCGCGCGCCGCTGACCGATCACCTGCTGGGCGATCGTACGGCTGAACTTCACGTGGGAGCGGCCGAGGCGCTCGCCGTCCACGCTGCGCGCGACCGCGACCTCCGGGCCATCGTCGGTCGCGAGGAGCACGAAGCCCCGCTCGGCCTCGGTGAGCTCGATGGCGGCGTCGAGGGCCCGGGCGAGCACCTCGCTCGGGTCGAGCGCCTCGGTGAGCTGGCGGTTGATCTCGAGGACGCGCTCGAGGGTCGGAGAGCCGGCGCGCGCGGCCGCGGCCTGCGCCGGTGCGGGCGCGGTCGAGGGCGGCTCCGGCGAGGCGAGCTCTGCCCGCGCGGGGTGGGACCAGAAGGCGCGCGCGGCGGCCGGGTCGAGGCCGAGGGCCATCCGCTCCCAGGTGGCCCGCGCGGAGGCGCGGTGACGCGCGCCGAGCGCGGGCGCGCCGGCCTCGTCCGCGGCCCGAGCGAGGCGCGCGGTGAGCGTGGCCGTCAGATCCGGATCTGGCGCGGCGGCGGCCAGCGCGGCCTCGAGCGCCTCCAGCGCGCGCGCCGGCTCCCCGCCGATGAGGCGCCGCTCCGCCTCGAGCGCGAGGGCCCGCGCGAACAGATCACCCTCGCCGCGCGCCCGCGCGAGCAGCGCCTCGAGGTCGGCCGACGCGAGCATGCCGCGGCGCTGCGCGACCGTCAGGCGCCCTAGGTCGGCCTCGATCGCCGCGCGCGCGCCGGCCGCCAACGCGCTCGCTTCGGTGAAGCGCGACTCCGCCTCGTCGAGCGCGTCAGCCATGAGGGCGAGCTCGCCGCGCAGGACCGCGGCGGAGGCGCGGAGGGCGCGGTCGTCTGCCTGATCGACGTCGGGGAGGCTCGCGCGGGCGGCGTCGAGGTCTCCGATCGCCGCGTGCAGGTTGGCGAGGTTGAACCGGGCGCGCAGGGCCGTGGATCGCTTGCCGATCGCGGCCGCGATCCGCGCGGCGCGCTCGTAGTCCGCGCGGGCCGCCGCGAGCCGGCCGAGCCGCTGGCTGGCGGTGCCGCGGTTCATCGACGCCGTCGCGAGCTGGTCGGCCAGGCCGGCCTCCTCGGCGAGCTCGACCGCGCGCCCGTAGAGGCGCGCGGCGTCCTCCGGCGCGCCCTCGTGGAACGCGGCGATCCCCGCGTAGCTCGCGCGACGGATCCGGGACCGCGGCGAGGTCGCCGCCGCGAGGGCGCGCTCCATTCGCTCGCGCGCGGTCCGCGCCTCGCCGGTGTACAGCAGCGCGACGGCGAGGCTCTCCTCGAGATCGCCCCGCGCGTCGGCGGAGGTGGCCAGCCCCAGGCCGCGCTCGGCGAGGGCGCGGGCCTCCGGGTAGCGGCCTCGCGCGTTGGCGGCGCGCGCGCCGAGGTCGCAGCTCTCCGAATCCAGCGCGAGGCGGCGCGCCGCGGCGGCGTGGCGAGCGGCGCGCCGAGGGTCGCCCAGAAGGAGGTAGGCCCAGGCCAGCTCACGCCGGATGGCCGCGCGCTCGAGCAGCGCGGGATCGGCGAGCACCGCGGTTCGCAAGGCGCGTTGCGACTCCTCGGGCCGCCCCGCGGCCCGCGCGAGCTGCGCGGCGAGCACCGGCGGGAGCTCCAGCGCACCGCGCGCGGCGGCCCAGAGGCTCGCGTCCGTGGGATCGGCCGCGAAGGCCGCGCGCAGCTCGCCCAGCGCTCGCGTCACGTCGTCCGCTCCCGCGAGGTGCGCGACGCGTTCGGCCGCGCTCGCCTCCGGCCGTCGCGCGAGGGCCCGGAGGTGGGCGCGCCTCCGTCGCTCCGCGCCGAGCGCCTCGAGCAACGGCGCGCGGAGCGCAGGTCGACGGAGGGTGAGCGAGCCGTCGTCGTCGAGCCCGATCAGCCCTCGACCCGCCAGCTCGACGGCCGGCTCTTCGTCGAGGGGGGCGGTCGGGTCGACCAGCCGATCGGCCAGCGCGTCCCGGGCCGCGTCCCCGAGGCCGTCCAGGTCGACCGCGTCGGGGGGCGCCTCGAACGACAGCTCGTCGGTCGCGCCGCGCGCCCAGGCCTCGAGCGCGCGCTCCACGTCGCGCGGGTGCCCCCCCGTCGCGCGGTGGAGGCGACGCCGAGCCTCCGCGTCGAGCCGCGGGGCCCAGGCCGCGAGGTCCTCTCCCGAGAGCGGCTCGAGCGGGGTCGCGCCCTCCAGGTGGGTCCCGGCCTCGACGAGCAGCGTGGGCACACGCGCGCTCGCCTGCGCGGCCTCGAGCCCGCGGCGCTCCTCCGCGCCGAGCCGGTCCGCGTCGTCGATCACGATCACGACCGGCTCCTCCCACGCCGCGGCCGCGTCGATCATCCCCAGCGCGCCCGGGCGACGCGCGCCGAGGGCCCGGGCGAGGGCGTCCCGCCCGGCGCGCAGATCGAGCGTGCGCGCCCGGAGCTGGGCCCGCGCGCGGAGCTCCCGCAGCAGCGCGCTCTTGCCCACGCCGTCCGGGCCCTGGAACGCGAGCCGCCCGCCGCGTCCGTGCTCGAGCGCGTCGAGCGCGACGTCGAGCTGCTCGAGCGCGTCCGTTCGGCCGACGAGCCGCCGCGCGCGCCCGTCTGGCCGATCCGCGGGGGCCGCTCGGCCGACGCGCATCAGAGCCTGCGCCGCCCCCGGCGGCCGGGCGTCGGGGTCCTCATGGCTCAGCACGCGCGCGAGCGCGACCACCGGGGCCGGGGCCTCGGCCGCGTACGTCCTCAGCAGCCGGCCGATCGCGTAGAGGTCGGCGCGCGCGTCGATGACCTCCGCGCCCGCGAGGGCCTCCGGGGCGATGTGACCGAGCGTCCCGAGGACGTGTCCCGCCGGACGCCAGGGGAGGGGGCGCGCGCACCCGAGGTCGACGAGGACCCCGCGGCCGTCCTCGACCAGGACGTTGGCCGGGCTCACGTCGTTGTGGAGGATCCCGGCCGCGTGCAGGACCGCGAGCCCCTCGAGCGCGTCGAGGATCGGCTCCCACGGAGCGGACGCCGCCGGCGCCCACCGCGCGAGCGGCTCGCCCCGGACCGGATCGAGGGTGTGGAACACGACCACGCCGCCGCCCTGACGCTGCCGACCATGGTCGAGCAGCCGCACCAGGCGCGGGTGGTAGAGGCCGCGGAGCACGCGGAACTCGACCGCGTAGGCATCCAGCACCTCGTCGCTCGGGTCCAGGCAGACCTTGCACACGACCTCGCGGTCGCGGAGCTCGTCGCGCGCGAGCCAGGTGCTCCCCTGGCTGCCCTCGCCCAGCGGCCGGTCGAGCCGGTAGCGCTCCGCCAGCCGCGCGCCGCGCCTGAGGCTCATCGCGCCCTGGGCTCTCGGCGACGCGTCGGGGTGGAACAGTCGGTGTACACAGTTTGGAGCAATATTGAGCAACTGCGCCAGATGGTGTCAACGCGATCGGCCTGTATCTGCCGGCTCGCAAGCCCGACGGCGAGCTGGCAACGTTCTTGCGCAAGGGGGCCATGCGATGGGACGCCACGTGAACACGCTGCGACGGACCTGGACGATCCTGGCGCTGGCCCTCGTGGGCTGCGTCGCGACGCCGCTGCCCGAGCCCCCGAACCTGGACCGGGTGAGCTTCGTCGACAACGGCGGCGACCTCGGGGTGGTCGGCGAGGCCGGCGCGGCGACGCCCGGCTCCAACGTGTTCCTCGCCAACCTCGACGACCCGGAGGGCATGAGCGTGGTGACGCCGGCGGACGCGGAGGGCGCGTTCAACGGGACCGTGGCCGGGATGCCGGGCGACGTGGTGCAGATCCAGGTGCGGCCCGCCGACGGGCCCCGGCTCCCGGCGGTGGACGTCGACACCGGCACGGGGGAGCCGACGATCGACACGCTCGGCGATTGCCTCTCCGGAGATGGCCCGGTGGACTTCGGCGCGGCGCGGATCGACGACGTGCCCATCGTCCGCACGGTCACGCTGCAGAACGACTGCGCCGATCCGGTCTCCCTCACCGCGCGCGTGCGGGCCCCGGGCGCGTTCCGGATCGACGCGGGCGCCGAGCTCTCCATCCCGGTAGGCGGCGCCCAGACCATCGAGCTCTCCTACGTCGCCACCGCGATCGGGCCGCAGGACAACCACCTGCTCCTCCAGGTGGCGAGCCCCGTCGCCGAGCGGCGCTCGGTGCTCCTCGAGGGCGAGGGCTCCCTCTAGTCACCCTCGAATGGCCGCGGGCCGTCCTTCGTCGCGTCGCGGCGCCCAGCGCCGCCGCATCCTCGACGGTCTTCCGTCCTCGAATCGCGGTCGGTCATCTAGCTCGCCCTCGTTCCCCCGGCCTTCTCTCTCACCGCGCCCCGCGCGGTCGACGCAGACCTGCGTCCTCGATCCTCAACCCAACGGAGACCAACGACATGCTACGCCGACACAACCTCTTGCTTTCCTTCATTTCTCTGTCCCTCGCCGCGGGCGGCTGCGGCGCCGACGAGCCGACCATGGGCTCGCAGCTCATCACCGCCGCCGAGGGCGGCACGCTCGTGACCGACGACGCGGAGCTCAGCGTGCCCGCGGCCGCGCTCGGCGAGGACACCACCGTGACCCTGCTCGTCGATGGCGCGTCCGGCTACCCGGCGCTCGAAGACGGGCTCGACCGCGTCGTCGTCCTCGAGCCGGCGGGCGTGGTGCTCGCGCAGCCGGCCTCGATCGTGTTCGCCGGCGGCGACGTCTCGGCGGCCGCGACCGTCCGCGCGCACCAGCTCGTCGACGGAGAGTGGGCCGCGGTCGAGACGGCGACCGCGTCGCGCGAGGAGGACGGGCGCGTGCGGCTGCGCGTCGGCCGCTTCGGGGTCTACGGCGTGACCGCGGTCGAGCCCGTGCAGGGCGAGCCGACGGTCCGCGTGACCGCCACCCTCGACGACGCCCCGCTCGCGGAGGCCCGCGTCACCCTCTGGACGGCCCTCGAGCAGCAGCTCGGCGAGACCACCACCGGCGCGGACGGCCAGGCTGTCTTCGAGCTCGAGCTCGAGGCGGGGGAGTACTTCATCACCGTCGAGCGCCCTGCCGACACCTGCGGCGAGGGCTTCTCCTCGTTCACCTACGCGCCGGGGACGCCCGTGTCGGTGAGCGTCGGCTTCTCGCGCGCCTGCTGAATCGCCCGCGGCGGCGGGGCCTCGGCGGCGGTGGCGACCCCGGTGGCCACCGCCGCGCCTGGGCAGGGAACGTCCGTCTTCCCTGCCCGGCGCGCGCCGCCGACTCCCTCGCGTGGTGTGCTTGCTGCAAAGCACGGTCACATGCAACGCCGCCGCTTCGGGCTCGCTCTCCTTGTCCTCGCGCTGGCGGCCTGCACCGCGGCGCCCGATCCGGTCGACGCGCGCCCCGCGGGCAAGACGGACGCCGACGTCGCGAGCGCAGCGGCGCTCTGCGCGACGCGCGACGACGCGAGCTACGACCACCTGGTCCTGCGCGGCTACGAGGGCCTGCAGCTCCGGGCGGCGGGCGACGGCCAGCTCGAGCTCGCGGCGGCCCTCAGCCCGGCCGCGCGCGCGGCGTTCGAGGGGGCGGTCCGCGACGGGATCGCGACGCTCGAGGCCTACGGCCGTCGCTACCCCGAGGACGTGGCCTCCCTGATGGGGCCGGACACCCTCGCCGCGACCGTGGAGGCGCCGCTCGCGCTGACCGCGGAGCGTCGGGCCCCGGACCTGGCGTCGTTCCTCGCGGTCCGGGTCGACGACCTGGAGCGACAGGACATCGAGGCGCTCTGCCGCGCGCTCGCCGCCAACCCGGCCGTCGAGTCGGTCTACCCGCAGCCCCGGCCGGAGGTGCCGCTCGCCCAGGAGGGGATCGACCTCTTCGAGGACGAGCCCTTCTCGAGCTGGGTGAGCGACTACCGCGGCGCCGCGGACGGCCAGGGCATCCGCGCCCTCGAGCTGCAGGACGTCCCCGGGGCCCGCGGCGCCAACATCCGGGTGGCCGACGTCGAGATGAACGTCACCCACGACCACGAGGATCTGCCCGCGGTCGAGCTCCTCGCGCCGCTGGCCGATCCGGGGCAGGTCGATCCGCACCACGGCACCGCCGTCCTCGGCGTGATCGGCGGGCAGGACAACGGCTTCGGGCACACCGGGATCACGCCCGACGCGGAGCTCGGGTTCGCGAGCTGGGTGACCACCGAGGGCGCGCACTGGCTCGAGTCCTCGGCGGCCGCGATCGTCAACGCGGCGAACTGGGTCGGCCCGGGCGGCATCGTGCTCATCGAGATGCACGCGCCCGCGCCGCAGCAGCTCCACGCCTGCGAGTGCAACGAGGAGCAGTGCAACTACGTGGCGATGGAGCTCTGGCCCGCGATGTTCTCGGCCATCCAGTGGGCCACCGCGAACGGGGTCACGGTGGTCGAGGCGGCGGGCAATGGTGGCGCCGACATGGATCGGCTCTTCACCCCGCGGCGGTTCCTCGACTCGGGCGCGATCGTCGTCGGGGCCAGCCTCTCCAGCGCGCGCTCGCCGACCTGCTTCTCCAACTACGGGCAGTTCGTCGACGTCCACGCGTGGGGCGAGAACGTTCAGACCCTCGGCTACGGCAACCACTGGGTGCACGGGACGGTCGCCGCGACCGGGCTGCGCGACCAGTACACGGCGTCCTTCAGTGGGACGTCGAGCGCGAGCCCGATCGTGGTCGGCGCGGTCGCGAGCCTCCAGGGGATGGTGCAGGCGAGCGGCGAGCTGCTCTACCCGCGGGACGTCCGCGAGCTGCTGCGCGCGACCGGCACCGCGCAGGACGGCGTGCTGTCTCCGGCGGGGCAAGGCCCGCGTGCGATCGGCCCGCAGCCCGACGTCGTTAGCGCGTGGGAGGCGTTCAACCGGTTCGTGCCCCTCAGCGACATCTCGCACTTCCAGGGCGCGCCGCTCACCGTCTCGTTCTCCGCGGACACGGTCGCGCGCAGCGACGAGCCGGGGGCGGAGGTCGTCGAGTGGTACTGGGACTTCGGCGACGGCGCGCAGGCCGTGGGGCGCACCGCGTTTCGCCGCTACAACGCGCCCGGCCGCTACGTCGTGACGCTCCTCGTGCGCACCGCGAGCGGCCACCAGCGCACGGTGGACACGGTGATCACGGTCACCGAGGGAGCGGTCCTCGAGACGGCCCGCGAGGGCTCGGTCGTGGACTTCGTCAACGAGGCGACGCGCGAGCAGCTCGAGGCGCTCGACCTCGACGAGCGCGCGGTAGACGGCCTGCTCCGCTACCGGCCGTTCGGCGCGCCCGAGGAGATGGTTGCGGTGCCCTGGGTACGCACCGCGGACCTCAACGCGCTCTACGCCCACGTCGGCGGCTGACGCTCGGCGCGGCCCGGGACGCGAGCCGCGGCGAGCTTCGAGATCGGGCGGGGCGCCCGACGGCTACATCGGGCCGCCGGGCAGCTCGGGCTCGGGGGGCACGAGGAAGTAGACGTCGCGCCGATCGAGCTCGGTGAAGCCGTCGCCGAGCACCCGGATCGTCCCGCGGAACAGCTGCGGCGCCGTGGTCGGCATCACGGTGTCGTTCTGGCGAACGACGATGTCGAAGCACACCGGGGCGCCCGGTCGCACCCCACGGAAGGTGTCGGGGAAGCCGTCTCCGTCGGTGTCCTCCGCCGCCCGCGCGTCGCAGCCGCGCCCCGCGTCGCCGGCCGTGTTGGCCTCGAGGTGATCGACGAAGGCGGCGAACGAGTCGACCGCGTCGCTCGCGTCGTCCACGAACTCCACCGAGACGTCGAGCGGGGTGTCGTTGGCGAGGGTGCGGATCTGGTTCACCACCGCGTCGCTCACCGTGCCGCCCGTCGCGGTGCTCACGAGGGGCGCCCCGGTGCCGTCGACCGCGCCGGTCATCGTCGCGATCTGCTCCATCTGGGTGCGCGCGGCGGTGCTGCCGGTGCTCACGCCGATGACCCGCACGCGCGCCGCGGTCAGCGCGGTGATCATCTCGTCGAAGGTGGGCGCGTGCCCGCCGAGCGTCCCGTCGTCGTAGGCGTCGCTGCCACCGGGCCCGTTGTGCATGGTGACGTCGCTGATGAGGATCGCGATCGGCACCGCGCCGGGCCGGAAGCACGGGTAGCCGAAGTGCCCCATCGGGCAGCCGCTGCGCGCGGGCAGCGAGCCGCTCGGCAGGGACCTGCCGGGGAGGCCGTTGCCGGTGGCCATCGCGTAGAGCGCGGCGACGTGGCTCTCGGGGCCGTCGAAGCCGCCGGAGGCGGAGAGCGAGTTCACGGCCGCCTGGGCCGCCGCGCCGTCCATCGTGACGTCCTGGTCGTTGCGGTACGCGTAGTCCGTGCCGCTCCCGTAGGTCCCGGCGTTGTAGTCCTTGAAGTTGCCGACGCCGAACCACACGTCCGGGATCTCGGTGCGGACTCGGTCGATGATGCCGGTGCTCGGCGTCGAGAGGCTCGAGCGCACGTTCGCGATGGGGCCGCTCATCGATCCGGTGGTGTCGATGACGAAGTAGACGTCGGCGACCTGGATGTCGGTGGAGAAGACGAGCGTGTCGCGAGGCGGCATGGGCGCCATCATGTAGGGCTCGGCGAAGACGAAGTCGCCGCGGGCCCGCGGGCTGCTCATCGGATCGGTCGCGTCGTTCGCGCAGGTCATGTCGCCCATCGGGCAGGCCGCGATCTCGACGAGGTCGCTCACTCCGTCACCGTCCGTGTCGGCGTTGTCGCGCGCCGTACCGAGCTCGCGCTCGCGCAGGTCGCTGAGTCCGTCGCCGTCCGAGTCGAGGTCGCGGAAGTCGGGGATGCCGTCGCCGTCGGTGTCGACCGGGGGCGTCGAGACGTCTGCGTCGCCCGCCTCCTCGGCGTCGGTCCAGCCGTCGTCGTCGCTGTCGAGGTCGTGCCGATCGATCACGCCGTCGCCGTCGTTGTCGAGGATCGACTCGTGCAGGTCTCCGATCGTGTCTGCGTCCGAGTCGGTGTCCTGGTAGTCGGGCATCCCGTCGCCGTCGAAGTCGACGGGCGCGGCCGGGTCGCCGAGCTCGTCGCTGTCCGGGATCGTGTCGCCGTCGTCGTCGAGGTCGGCCGCGTTCGGGATGCCGTCCATGTCGGCGTCGCCCTCGAGCTCGTCCGCGTCCGGGATGAGGTTCGCGTCGGAGTCGAGGTCGCGGAAGTCGGGCGTACCGTCCGAGTCCGAGTCGGCGGGCGCGCCGCCCGCGCCGGTGCGGCCCTCGATGCTGTCGGGGATGCCGTCGTCGTCGCTGTCGGTGTCGAGGTAGTCCGGCGTGCCGTCGCCGTCCGTGTCCACCTCGAGCCGCGCGTCCTCGTGCTCGTCCGAGATGCCGTCGCCGTCCGCGTCGGCGCCGCTCGACGTCCCACCGTCGTCGCCGCCGCCGTCGGGCGGCCGGAGCGACGGGTCACACGCCACCGCCATCGCCGCCGCGAGCCCTGCCGCGATCCACCGGGTCTTCCAAGTCACATCCATGGTCCCACCTCTGCTTCCCCGCTGCTCCACTCTACACCCGTCCCGCGGAGCACGAGCAATCGCGGGAGCGGCACCGGCCGCGACGCCGATGCCCTCGCGCCGAGCGCGCCCGGGCTCGGGGTTCCTCGAACCGGCCCGACCGGCTCAGATCTTCGGCGTGCGGCCGTTGATCCTCGATGAGCCCCCGCGCCATGAGACCGGCCCTCGTACCCCTCCTGCTGCTCGCCGTCGTCCTCTCGCTGCTCCCCCGCCCGGCCCTGGCTCAGACCGAGACGCCCGAGACGTCCGAGACGGACGAGGCGGTCGAGACCGACCGCGTGGTGATCCTCGGAGACTCCCACGCCCAGAGCCTCGGCCCGCTGCTCGAGGGCGTCGCGCGCGGCCACGGGCTCCGGCCGCTGGGCACGGTGGCCCGCCCTGGCTGGTCGACCAAGCGCTACCTCCGAACGGGGCGGCTCGGCGAGCTGCTCACCACCTGGGGGCGCCCCGGCCTCGTCCTCATCGCGCTCGGCGGCAACGATCGCCCGCGCACGCGCGAGGCCTACGCGGCCCAGCTCCGCCAGGTGGTCGAGGCAGCCTGGGAGTCCGGCGCGCGCCGCGTGATCTGGGTCGGCCCCGCGACGTCGAGCCATGCGCGCGCCCGCGCGACCGCCCTGCGCCACGATCGCAACGCCGCCTGGCAGCGCGCGATCGTACCCGGCCTCGGGGTCGAGTGGATCGACTCGCGCCCCCTCACCCAAGCGGGGCACCGCGGCGACGGCGTGCACTTCACGATCGCGGGCTACCGCGGCTGGGCGCGCTCGCTGTGGCAGCTCGTGTCGGTCGTCCCGCCGAGCCGTGAGCGCGAGCCGGTCGAGCGCGTCGCGACCCAGCTCGCCGCCGTCGATCGTTGAGCGGGCGCGTCGCCGAGACGCGTTGCGCGCCCGAGTAGACGAGAGAGCCTGTCGCGGCTCAGTCGCAGCTCAGGTCGTTGTCGCAGGTCTGGCTCGGCCCGCAGTCGGTGTTCTGCACGCACTCCTCGCAGCGGCCGTTGACGCAGAACGGCGAGGCCGCACCACAGTCGCCGTCGCCGCGGCAGTCGCGGCACCGGCCGCGGTCGTCGCAGAGCGGCTCGTCGGCCGGGCAGTCGTCGTCGGAGCTGCACTCGACGCAACGGCCTTGGCCGTCGCACAGCTCATCGGAGTCGCAGTCGGCGGCCGTGGTGCACGCGACCTCGCACTCGCCGTCGAGGGCGCAGACCGGCGACGCGGCCCCGCAGTCGCCGCTCCCGCGGCACTCGACGCAGCGCCCGCGGGCGTCACAGAACGGCTCGCCGGCGGGGCAGTCCGCGTCGCCCTCACACTGGAGGCAGAAGCCCTGGACGCAGAGCCGGCGGTCGCCGTCGGTACACTGCGTGTCGTCCGCGCAGGCCACACACCAACCGTCGGTGCACTGCGAGGTCTGCCCTCCGCAGTCGAGCGAGTCGTCGCAGCGCGCGCCGTGCCCGGGGCCGGGGCGCCCGACGTCGGCGCCCGCGGTGCAGCCGGCGACGCCCGCGAGGGCCAGCGTCGCGATCGCGACCAGGCAGAGGCGTGAGCCCTGAGAAAGCTGAGTCATGAACCGTGAGTCACACGCCAGGCCCCGATCGATCAAGGCACCGCGCGCGGTGGCCGAGCCGAGTGCGACGCGCGGCCCCGCGCGCTACCGTGCGCCCGATGCGCCGCGGCCACGTCTTCCTCCTTCTCGCCTTCGCCGCGCTGGCCTTCGGGTGCGACGACGCAGCCCCGGGGGACGCCGGTCCGGCGACGATCGACGCGGGGACGCCCGACGCGGGGGCGCCCGACGCGGGGGCCCCCGACGCAGGCCAGCCCCGACCGAGCCCGCCGGCCACCTTGAGCGAGGCGGGGCTCTTCGAGAGCGGGGTGAGCGGCCCGTACGCCGATGGCGTCCGTCCCTACGACGTCCGATTCCCGCTCTGGACCGACGACCTCACGAAGCGTCGCTCGCTCTGGCTGCCGCCGGGGACGTCGATCGACACGTCGGACCCGGACCACTGGGCGTTCCCCGAGGGCACCCGCATCTTCAAGGAGCTCCTCCTGGCCGACCGCCCGATCGAGACGCGCCTGTTGTGGAAGGCGGGACCGGGAACCGGCGACTGGGTGTACGTGTCCTACGTCTACCGGGCCGACGGCTCGGACGCCGACCCGACGCCCTCGGGCGCGGTCGACGCGCTCGGCACCTTCCACGACGTGCCGGACACGGATGGATGCCGCAACTGCCATCAGGGCGGCGGCGACTTCACGCTCGGGCTCGGCGCGATGCAGCTCGATCGCGCGACCTTCGACGTCTGGATCGCGGACGGGATCTTGCCCCCCGACGCGCCGTTCGCGGAGCCCCCCGGTGACGCGACCCAGGCGGCCGCGCTCGGCTACCTGCACGGCAACTGCGGGCACTGCCACGGCGCGCTCCACCCGCTGGCCGCGCAGCGCACGATGCGGCTGCGCCTGCCGGTCGGAGTGACCGATCCGTTCGCGGCTCCGGCGTGGGTCACCACCCTCGGGCTCGCGGCGCACCACGACATCGCGGGGACGACCATGCTCGTGGTCGGGCGCGCGCCCGAGATGTCGCAGCTCTACGTCCGCATGGGGCTGCGCGGCGACACCGCGATGCCCCCGCTGGGGACCGAGCGGGTGGACGACGCGGGCCGGGCCGCGGTCGCGGCGTGGATCAACGGCGACTGAGCGGCGCGTCCGCAGGCCCGGCTCGCGCGGAACCCGAACAGCTCAGGGTGACTGGCTTCAAGTCGTTGAAATTACAGGTGCAACGACGCCTCTGAACCCGAAGGGCGCGGGCCGCCTCGCTCCCTATCCTGTTCGCCAAGGGAGGTCCCATGGCGGTCAAGGTCCAGTTCATGTCGCTCGTCGTTCCTCGCGCCCGCATCGCGGCGGTGCCCGGCCTCGCCGAGCGCCTGGCCAAGGCGTTCCCGAACGCGTGGCAGGACGATCACCTCTGGGTCACCGCGAGCATGGGCTCGGTGGCGGAGATCGGTGCGTGGCTGGAGCGCCAGGGCTTGACCCTGCGCGAGCAGCTCCCGGGCGGAGGCCGCGTCTGGCGCGACGTCTGCGCGGTCGACTACTACGACGGCCCGACGCTCCCCTGCGCGTGGCTCGGCTACGATCCCGGAGGCAAGGTGGCGTGGCTCGCGGGCACCTCGCCCGGTCAGGTGGTCGGCCCGGTCCGCGAGCACGAGGCCGCGCCGATCAAGCTCTCCGCGCCGACCTCGCCGGCCAGCGCGCCGCCACCAGCCGCGGCCCCCGCCGCCCGCGCGGACGAGGAGGTGCTGTCCTCGGAGCGCACCTTCCGCGTCGCGCGCCTCGTGTGCCTCGCGCTCGTGTTCCTGATGACCCCGTGGTTTCCCCTCGTCGAGCTCTTCGGCCCGAGCGTCGACGCCCTGCTGCCGCACGCGCTCTTCCGAGGCGTGCTGCTCATCGCGATGGCGACGCAAGCGTACTTGCTCGCGCGCCCGCTCGATCGGCGGGCCGGGGTCACCGTGTTCCGGCCGGACGCCGATGTGCAAGGGCGGGTCACGGGCGCGATCGAGGTCCCGCTCCTCGGGCTCGGGGTGCTCGGTGCGCTCGCGTTCCGCTTCGTCGGGCTCGAGGTGCTGCTCCGCAACCTCGACGGCGGAGCGCTCTTCCTGGCCGAGGCGGCGATGTGGACGCTCCCGGTGCTCCTGATCGTCGTGCGCAACGCGGTCGTCGTCGACTCGACCCGGCGGCGCGTCTACCGGCTCGGGTGGCTGCCGTGGACCACGAGCTTCGACGCGCTCGCCGGGCTCGGCACGATCCTCGTGCGTGGCCGCGGGGTGCGCGAGACGTTCCTCGGGCTGTTCTTCCGGCGGGGCGGCCCCTGGAAGCTCCAGCGCCTGCGCAGCCCCGAGTCGGCCCCCGCGGCGGCGATGGTGGCCTCGGCGCGCACCTCGATCCCGGTCCCGCGCGGGCGTTGACGGCAGTCTCGCTACGCGTCACCGCAGTGCGGGCGCCGCGTCGGCTCGCGGGGGGCGGCGCGCCGCAGTGGCTGCACGTCATGGAGCCGCCTCATGGAGCCGCCTCATGGAGCCGACGTCGTCGCGCCGTCTCGACCTCGCCCGGAGCTCCAGGTGCCCTGAATATCTCGGTGTGCCGCTCGTACCTCCTCCGATGCGCCGCCTCGCCGCCCTCGTGTTGATCGCCTCGCTCGCGCTGCCGAGCGCGACCGCCTCGGCGCAGGAGGACCCGACGGCCGCGGGCGAGCCGGCGCCGCCCGAGGCGCCGGTCGATACGACGGGGTGGGCGTGGTTCGGGGCGCTCACCGGCCTCGGCCTCGGCGTCGGCGCGCTCAACCTCGGCGTGGCCTACGGTTTCCACGAGGCGCCGCCCGGGATGGAGCTCACCGGCGCGCAGATCGGGGAGAACGTCGGCACGGTGCTGGGCGGCGTCGCGCTGACCGCGGGCCTCACCGCGCTCGGTCTGCTCGGCCTGCCCGCGCTCGCGGAGGCCGGCGCGTGGAGCGAGGACGTCGGCTACGGGCTCGCGCTTTCCGAGACCCTCGCGTTCGCCGGCGCGGGGCTCGGCGTCTCGGCCGCGGCCACCGCGGGCGGAGGCGCCGACGAGCTCCTCGCCGCGGGCCTGATCACCGGCGCCAGCCTCGGGGTCCTCGGCGCCGTCCTCGCGGCCGCGCTCGACGACGACCGCGTCAGCCGCGAGGACCGCCGCCTGTTTCCCTTGCTCGGGACGGCCTTCGGCGTGCTGGCGACCCTCGTGGCCTGGCTCGTCGCGGGCGCGGCGCAGCTCGAGAACGCGGCCGATGAGGTCTTCCTGATCGGCACGAGCACCACGGTCGCCGGCATCCTCGGCATGTCCGCGATCGCCGCGACGCGGTGACATAGGCCCGCCCGCGAGCCGCGGCGCAACGGGCTGCAACCCCGATGGAACGCGTCGAACGCGTGCGCGGTGCGCTCTTCACATGTTTAGACGCTGTCCAACTTGGCCTCCGCCTTGCACTGATCCGAGGCAGAGATGGAGGTACCCAGTGACTGAGAATGCAACCAGCCAAGCGACCCTCGAAACCCCTCGCCTGGAGCTCAACGGCCCCGTCCCCGACTTCGTGGCGCAGACCACCCACGGCCCGATCAAGCTGTCGGAGTGGAAGCGCGACAAGTGGGTGATCCTGTTCTCTCACCCGGCCGACTTCACGCCGGTGTGCACGACCGAATTCATGGCCTTCGCGAAGCTGAGCGAGGAGCTCGCGGCGCGGAACGTCGTGCTCCTCGGTAACTCGATCGACAGCGTGCACAGCCACATCGCGTGGGTGCGCAACATCAAGGAGAACTTCGACGTCGACATCGACTTCCCGATCATCGCTGACCTCGACATGGGGGTCGCGAAGCGGTTCGGGATGCTCCACGCAGCGAGCTCCTCGACGGCGGCGGTGAGGGCCGTGTTCTTCATCGACCCGGAGCGGAAGCTGCGAGCGATGATCTACTATCCGCTCAACGTGGGGCGGAACTTCGACGAGATCGTGCGGGTGGTGGACGCGCTCCAGACCGCCGACGAGCACGGCGTCGCCTGCCCCGCGGACTGGCGACCTGGCGAGCCCGTCATCGTCCCGCCGCCGTCCACCACCGAGGCCGCGGAGCAGCGGGTGCGCGACGAGTCGCTGGACGTCACGGACTGGTACTTCGCGACCAAGCGCGTCTGACGGTGAGGCAGCGAAGCGTGTGACCCTGCAGGTGTCCGCGAAGCCGGCGCCGGTTCACTGCTCGAAGCAGTAGAGCCGCGCCGGCGGCGCGCACGCGAACGTCGAGACGCAGCCCTGCGTGAGCTGCACGTCGGTCCGCCCCGGCGAGCCGAGCATGCCGCCTCGGGGGCCGGTGCCCATCAGGCTCGCGCAGGCGGTCTCGAACC
>JAUHXR010000114.1 GCA_030426845.1 Polyangia bacterium
CGAGGCGAGGGGCGAGGGTCGGCCGGGCGAAGGGGAAGTCCTCGGGTCCGAAGTCGTACGGGGTCGCCGCCGCCGCCGGCGCCCCACCCCGCAGCCGCCCCAGGCTGGCCGACAAGAGGGTCTCTCCCGGGGCGACGAACAGGTCCGGCCACCACGGGCAGTCCACGTAGGCTTCGTCCACCACGCGGCCGTGCGCCTCGAGCGCCGCGCGCATCGCCGAGGGCCGGCTCGCCTCGAGGTCGAACTGCTCGAGGCGGACCGGGCCGGGCTCGATCCGCCGGAGGCCGCGCCGGATCCAGGCGCCGTAGCTGTGGGGGTGGGTGACGAAGATCGCCAGCCAGCGCTCGCTCGCGGCCGCGAGGGTCGCGAGGTAGGCGCGCCATTCGGGCACGTAAGGCGCGAAGTTGAAGCCGACCACCAGCTCCGCCCGCGCCTCGCCGATCGCGGGCGCGAGGCTCAGTCGCGCGGTGAGGCCGGCGGCCGCGTAGACGGTCGCCACCCGGCCGCGCGCCTCGGCTTCAGGGTGCACCACGGTGACCCGGGCGCCCTGGCGGGCCCGCTGCAGCAGGTGCAGCCCCGGGATCCCGGCCATTCCGTCCGCCGGGCCCTCCAGCGCGCTGGCCGCGTCCGGGGCCCAGCGCGCGAGCCGCTCGTAGATCGCCCAGCGCTCGTAGAACGTGCCGAGGCCGACGTCGCGCGAGGCGGGGCGCACAGCGGCACCTTGGCCTCGATCGAGGGGATCGCGCCAGCCGGCTGTACACGGCGGGCCGCGATGATATTGTAGGCCCAGGGATTGGGAGGTCCGTTCATGAAGTCCCTTCTGCAGCTTTGCGCCTTCGGCGCGATGGGGGTGTTCGCCCTCGCGGGGTGCGCCGGCAACCTCGGGGCGCCGAACTGCACCGACGACGACGAGTGCCCGACCGGCAGCGTCTGCGAGGGCGGCGACTGCCACGTGCTCCCCGCCGCGCTCGAGTGCGAGGACGCGGACGAGGACGGCTACTTCTCGGGACCGGCCTGCGAGGCGTCGGCCGGGCTGCCGGACTGCGACGACTCCAACCCGAACATCAACCCGGGCGTGGCCGACGAGTGCGGCGCCGACATGATGGGCGACGGCGTCGACCAGAACTGCATGAACGGCATCGACGACGGCTGCTCGTGCGACGGGACCTCGGCGACGCGCGAGGCGTGCGGCGCGGGCCTGTGCGCGGGTACGCGCGTTTGCATCGACGGCGCGTGGGGCAACTGCGAGCCGAGCGTCACGCCGGTGGCCGAGGACTGCGGCCCCGACGACATGGGCAACACGATGGACGAGGACTGCGACGGCCGCGTCGACGAGGGCTGCACCCGCTGCCCCGAGCGGCTCGACGGCATGGGCCTCGAGATGGTCTGCCCCGGCGACATGCCGGTGTGCAGCAGCAACGGCAACTGCGCGCCCTGAGGGCGCGCGCGAGGGCGCTGGCGCCGCCGCCTGCGACGCCCGCCCCCTCCCGCAGACTGGTAAGCTCCCGCCATGTCGAATCCGACGCGCACGCTCGCGGCGGTGGCCGCGGCGCTCTGTTGCCTGGCCCTGTGCCTCTCGTGCGGAGGCCCGGGCGGCGGCGCGGTGATCGTGATCGACACCGAGCTCTGCGAGGTCAACGATCCGGGCGGAGCGGCCGAGTGGGCCCAGATGCGGGTCACCGTCAACGGCGACCAGAGCTTCTGCGCGGTGTTCGAGGGCGTCGAGGTGCCCCCGGGCTGCGTCGTGATCGGCCAGGGCAGCTTCCCGCTCACGCTCCCCGTCGAGTCGGCCTCCGGCGAGGGCACCTTCCCGGTCCAGATCGAGCTCTTCGCGCGGGTGGGCGACACCTCGCCGATGGTGTGCGAGACGACCGAGCTGACTCTCGAGCGGGACGAGGTGGTCTGGGCCTACACCGTGGTCCGCCGGCAGTGCGGCGACACGCGGGTCTGCCGCGCGGGGACCCTTACGGTGCAGCCGGACTGGAGCTCGCTCGACGACGTGGTCGCCGACACCGATCCGATCCAGTGCCAGGAGCCGACGCCAGGCCCCGCGATGCCGATCCAGCGGGTCGCGACCGGGGCCGCCCACGCGTGCCTGATCGACGCGGACGCGCGCCTGTTCTGCTGGGGCAGCAACGACACGAGTCAGCTCGGGATCCGCGACGTCAACGTGACCCGGCCCCGCCTGGTGCCGCTCGAGAGCGGGCAGCTCGCGCGCGACCTCGCGCTCGGCCGCGGCCACACCTGCGTGCTCGTCGAGGGCGCGCGCGACGAGGTGCGCTGCTGGGGGCTCAACGACCAGCACCAGCTGGGGCGCGGAGGCATGCCCGGGGACGTGGACGGGACGCCGATCAGCGGCCTGGTCAGCGGCCTCACCGACCCGGTGATGATCGCGTCGGGGACCGACCACTCGTGCGCGCTCGATGGCGCCGGCGCGGTGCGGTGCTGGGGCCGCAACGACGAGGGCCAGGTCACGGGGACGCCGGGGGGCACCATCTCGGTCGCGACGACGGTGCCGATGCCCGGCGGGACCCCGGCGATCGCGGTCACCGCCCACGGCCGCGTCGGCGCGGGGCACCACAGCTGCGCGCTCCTCGAGGACAGCCGGGTCGTGTGCTGGGGCGAGGGGATGAACGGCCAGCTCGGGTTCGAGGACATGGCGGAGCCGAACGGGCCCGGTGAGGTCACCGGCTTGCCCGGCTCGATCGCCCAGGTGGCGGCCGGAGGCCTCGACACCTGCGCCACGACGGGCACCGGCGACATCCTGTGCTGGGGCAACAACGCGGAGCCGGGGACCCTCGGCGTCCCGCACACCGGCGGCGACGTGGCGGTGCCCATGGCCACCGCGGTCTCTTCGCCGATCCAGGTCCTCGCCCCCGGCGTGGCCGCCGCGGGGCCGGCGCTGCGCACGTTCCAGAGCGGCGACCAGTTCCATTGCATGATCGCGACGGACGGCACCGTCCACTGCATGGGGCGCGACGAGGGGACGGGACGGCTCGGCGCGCGCGTCACGGAGAGCGTGGCCCCGGTCGCGCTGGCGCTGCCGGCGGCGCTCGCCGGGCTGAGCTTCCAGCAGATCGCGGTCGGCGATCAGTTCGCCTGCGCGTTGCCGAGCGGGGCGGGGAACATGCCGGTCTGCTGGGGCGCGAACTCGCGCGGCCAGCGGGGCACCGGCTCGACGATCGCCGAGGCCGATCCCAACCAGATCGAGCTCTGCGACTAGGAGCTTGATTCGCTACGGGCCAGCGGGCGCTGGCCCGGGCGCTCACCAAGCTCCCAGGGAGTGTCTTCAAAGGGACGGGCCGAAGGCCCCGTCCCCCCGTGCACGTCCTCGTCCTCGTGCACGTACGAGGACGTGCACGGAGCCCGGCTGCGCCGTGCCTTGAAGACACTCCTTAGTGCTCTAGTCCCACCGCTCCGCCTGGCTCCTCGAATCGGGGGCAGGCGAGCTCTCTACCCCTGGGCGTCGAGGAACGCCTGGTACTCACGGAGGGTCACGTCGATCGCGTCGTCGATCTGGACCTCGCCGTCGCGGATCCAGATCCCGCGGGAGCACACCTCCTCCGCCTTCTGGAGGTCGTGGGTCACGAACAGCAGCGTGCGCCCCTCGCGCTGCAGCTCGCCGATGCGGTGCAGGCACTTGGCCTGGAAGGCGCCGTCGCCGACCGCCAGGACCTCGTCGACAAGGAGAATGTCCGCGTCTACGTGCATCGCCACCGCGAAGCCGAGCCGCGCGGTCATGCCCGTCGAGTAGTGGCGCACCGCGGTGTCCACGAACTCGCCGAGCTCCGCGAAGTGGAGGATCTCCTCGAGCCGTTCGCTGAGCTCCTCGCGGGAGACCCCGAGGAGGCTCGCGTTCACGTAGGCGTTCTCCGGCGCGGTCATGTCCGGCTCGAAGCCCACCCCGAGGGCGAGGACCGGCGCGATGCGCCCCCGCACCGAGACGCGGCCCACCGTCGGGTGGGTCGCCCCGGCGCAGAGCGAGAGCGTCGTGCTCTTGCCGCTGCCGTTCTGGCCGAAGACCGCGACGGTCTCGCCCTCGCCCACCTCGAAGCTCACGTCCTTGAGGGCCCAGAAGCGGTCGGTCTCGTCCTCCTCGCGCGCGAGCCCGCGCAGGACGTCCTTGAGGAGGTAGGACTTGAGGCGTCGGCGGCGGTAGCTCTTGCCCACGCCCTCGAAGCGGATGCGGCGACGGTCCGGCTCGACGGAGGACCCGGCCGGCGAGTCGATGGGCTCAGACATGATCGCTCACCACCGGGGCGAAGAGCCGGTAGACCAGCGCGCCGAGGAGCAGCGTGCCGAAGCAGCCGCCGAACACCGACAGCATCAGCCAGCCGCTCGGGGTCTCCCCCTGCATCACGATCACCCGCACCGACTCGACGATCGTGGCCATCGGGTTGAGGTGCATCAGCGCGTGACCCAACCCGGGCACGCGGCTGAGCGGGTAGATGATCGGCGTGGCCCAGAAGAGCGCGATCAGGACCGAGTCGACGATGTAGCCCGTGTCACGGAAGATCACGTTGAGCACCGCGCTCGCGAGCGCGAGGCCGAGCCCGAACGCGATGAGACACACGACGACGAGCGGCAGCAGCAGGAGCGCGGGCGAGACCTTGAACGCCTCGGGGTAGAAGGCGATCAGCGGCAGCACGCTGAGCGCGCTGAAGCCGAGGTTGTAGAGGTCCGCCAGGACGGTGCCGGTGATGATCACCCAGGGCGGGACCGCGGTGCGCTTGATGATCTCGGAGTGAACGAGGAGCGAGTGCATGCCGCTCGTCCACGCGTGCGAGAGGAAGTGCCACGGCACGAGCCCGAGCATCAGCAGCACCGGGTAGGCCTCGAGGTCGGTTCGGAACACGACGCCGAAGACGACCGACATCACGATCATCAGGACGGTCGGGTAGGCGATCGGCCAGAGCAGCCCGAGCATCTGCGCGCGGTGGGCCGCCCGGAACTTGCTCGAGGCGAAGACCGCGAGCGTGTCGCGGTAGCTCGTGAGCTGCTCCCAGAGCCGGGCGAGCGCACCGAGCGCGCGCGGCTGGCCGTCCACGTCGCCGACGTAGGTGCCCTTGGCCGTCCGATGCTCCCACCTCGGCGCCGAGGCCATTCAGCGCGTTTACCAGAAACGGTGCGCGAGGGACACTGGGCGCGCGAGGGACGCTGGGCCCTCCGGACGCGAGCCGACGATGACCGACGACGCCCCGCCCGGGTTCGCCGACCTGCCGTGGACCCGGCGGGTCCGCGCGCGCGCGCTCGCCCGGGTCGCCGGCGCGAACGAGGCTCAAGGTCCCGCGCGCGCTGCCCGGGACGCCCTCCCCGCGTGGCTCGTCCAACCGATCCAGCGGGCCCTCGCCCCCTTGCGGCTGAGCGCTCCATCGGCCGCGTCCGTCCCTGTCGAGGCGCTCCCCGCCCCGCGCCGGCCCCGCGACGCGGCGCCGCCGGTGGCCAGCGTCCTCGTGCCGACCCGCGGCGGACCCACCCTGGCCCAGACGCTGGCGGCGGTCGCGGCCTACACCGACGCGCCCCACGAGGTGGTGGTGATCGACGACGCGAGCCCGGCCCGGGTCGAGGCGCCGAGCGCGCGCGTGATCCGGCTCGAGAGCCGGCGGGGCTTCGTCGGCGCGGCGAACGCGGGGGCCCGCGCCGCGCGGACCGACACTCTGGTCTTCCTGAACGACGACGCCGTCGTTACGCCCGGCTGGCTCACGACCCTGCTCGGCGCGCTCGCGCGGCCGCGCGCGGGGCTCGTCGGCCCGGCGAGCAACGACTCCGGCGACGCGGCGACGCAGCCGGCCGACTACCGCGACCTGCCGGGCCTCCTCGCCCACGCGGCCACGTGCGAGGGGCCGGCGCGCGAGGTGGACAAGCTCTCGCTCCTCTGCGCCGCGATCCGTCGCGAGACCTTCGACCGGGTCGGCGGGCTCGACGAGGGCTACGGGCTGGGCATGTTCGAGGACGACGAGCTGTGCCGTCAGCTCCGACGCCGGCGCCTGCGGGTGCTCCTCGCGCCGAGCGCGTTCGTGCACCACCACGGCTCGCGCACCTTCGGCGCGCTGGACCCGCTCGCGCGGATCGGACGCTTCGAGGTGAACCGCCGGCGCTTCGAGCGGCGGTGGCGGACACGCTGGCGCGCCCCGGTCTGAGCCGCGGGGGTCCCGCGAAAACGTCGGCGCGGGGGGTGCTACTCGGCGACCGGGGTGCCGCCCTGCGCGACCCGGAAGCGGTGGCCCGCTGGCAGGGAGAACGTCTCGGTGGTGAGCGACGCGTCGGGCCAGCGCACCTCCACCTCCGCCTCGCAGGCCGCGCCGAGGCCGAAGTGGAGCACGAGGTCTTGCTGCGCGCCGAAGTGGCCGTGGCCGCCCCCTACCTCCTGCGTCTGCGTCACGCCGCCCGCGGTCACCCGCACGCGCGCGCCGATCGCCGCGCGGTTGGTGCCCTCGCCGCCCTCGAGGTGGAGCTGCACGAAGTTCCCTCCGTCGCCGGCCACGTTCTCGAAGAACCGCACCTGGCGGGTCGCGTAGCAGTCGTTGGGCTCGCCGCAGCGGGCGCGGGAGTGGCCCACGATCACGTCGAGGTCGCCGTCGCGATCGAAGTCCGCCACCGCGATGCCGTGGCTGCGGTTGTGATCGATCCCGTCCTGCACCGGCACCTCGCGGAACGCGAGCGGCGACTCCTGCTGGTAGAGCAGGCCGTGGTTGCCCGGGTAGTCGGTCGCCCCGATGTAGATGTCGGGCCATCCGTCGTTGTCGAAGTCGAACATCGCGGCCGTGATGTGGCCCTCGTCCCAGAGCGGGCCGTCGTGCGTGACCGCGAGGCCGAGGGCCTCATCGCCGGGCCGCGTGAACGTGGCGGAGCCGTCGTTGATGAGCAGCTCGCTGCCGTCGGCGCCCTGGCCGGCCCAGGCGTGGCGGATCTCGGTCGTGAGCAGATCAAGGTCGCCGTCGTTGTCGACGTCGCCGCAGATCGTCGCGCCGGAGTTGCCGCCGAGGCGCCAGGGGCTCCGGTCGCGCGCGTGATCCCAGTTGGGCCCGCACGCGATGATCGGCGAGCCGGTCACCGTCTCGCAGCCCTCGGCGCTCGGGTTCGCGCGGCAGAAGCAGATCGCGAACTGGTTGTCCTGCCAGGTCAGGTCGCCGTCGTAGGCGTAGCCCGAGGCGACGCTGTGGTTCACGTAGCCGGCGCCGGCCATCGAACGCCAGAGGTGGTTCGGCGAGCGGCCGTAGGAGCTCGCGAGGAGCTCCGCGTAGCCGTCGCCGTCGAGGTCGCACGCAGCCGCCGACCAGGCGCGGGTGTGGGCCTCGGCCGCGTCGAGCGCGTCGACGTCGTACTCGCCGGACCCCGGGGTCGCCCCCAGCGTCCACGCGGCCGAGACGATGCCGAGCTCCGCCGAGCCGTCCGTGAAGCCGCCCGCGCCGTCCCCAACGAAGAGCTGCTCGGGCTCGCCGAGGGGCCGCGCGAGATCCGCCTGGGCGACCCAGAGGTCGAGCACGCCGTCGTGGTCCACGTCGACGAAGGCCGCGCCGCCGGGGTTGTCGACCGCCTCGACGCGCCGGAGCGCGCTGCCGATCGGGCCGAGCGTGAAGCGCCCCGCGCCGTCGTTGAGGAGCAGCTCGCTCGTCTCGACTCCGAACTCGTCGATGCTCAGGGTGCTGCGGCCGACGTAGGCGTCGAGGTCGCCGTCGTTGTCGACGTCGCCCCACGCGAAGACCCCGGGCGTGCTGCGGGGCGCGAGCGCGCGCGACGCGAGGACGCCGCTCGCCTCGGTCACGTCCTCGAAGCCATCCCCGCCGGTGTTGCGGAGCAGCCACGTGTTGGGCGCATCGGGCGAGATCGAGCCGCGGCGGACCTCGAGGTCGGCCCACCCGTCGCCGTCGATGTCGGTCACGGTGAGCCGGACGCCCTCGACGCCCGCGAGGCCCCACTCCGCGGTCGCCTCGCGGAACGCGGCCTGCCCCGGCGCCCACTGGGTCCCCGCGCCGCACACCGCGGCCGGGACGCAGACCGACGCCTCGGCGAGGCAGGTGTCCTCGAGCCCGCAGAGGGGCCCCGCCTCGTCGCCGCAGCGACACTCGCCCACGCTCGGATCGGTCGCGCTCGGCACGCACACGCTCCCCGCGCCGCACTCGAGCTCCGCGCACGGTCCCGTCTCGCACGCGCTGAGGGCGAACACGCTGCCCAGCACGGCGAGGCCCCAAAGCCCGCTCTTCATCGATCGGTTAACTAGCTCAGGCCGGGCCGCGGAGCGAGCGGACGAGCGCGATCCCCGAGAAGCCGGCCACCGCGCAGACCAGGAGGGTCGAGGCGAGGTAGAGCCCGGCCCGGTCCCAGGCCCCCTGCTCGGCGAGGCGCAGGGTCTCGAGGTTGAACGACGAGTAGGTGGTGAAGCCGCCCATCACGCCCGTGCCGAGGACGAGCCGCGCGGGCACGCCGAACAGCTGGCGCTCGGGCGCCGCCTCCATGACCACGCCGAGGAGGAAACAGCCGATCGCGTTGGCCAGGAGGGTGCCGTAGGGGAACGCGGCGCCGAGCCAGCGGGCCATCCCCGCCGCGATGCCGTAGCGGAGGGAGGTGCCGACGGCGCCCCCGAGCGCGACGAGCAGGAGCTTGTACATGGCGGTGGTCAGGATGGCATCGGTGGCCTAGCTTCGTCCGGTTTCCGACGGGCTCTCGACGGGCGCGTCGACTGGATGGCGACGGGAGGGGATCGATGAGCGACGTACGGTTCGACGAGCGGGTGGCGATCGTGACGGGCGCGGGCGGCGGGCTGGGCCGCTCGCACGCCCTCCTCCTGGCGGCCCGCGGGGCCAAGGTGGTGGTGAACGACCTCGGCGGGAGCCTCGACGGCGAGGGCGCGAGCCAGGCCGCGGCGCAGCGGGTGGTCGACGAGATCACGGCCGCCGGCGGGGTCGCGGTGCCGAGCTACGACGGCGTGGACACGGCCGAGGGCGGACGCAGCATCGTCCAGACGGCGATCGACGCGTTCGGGCGCGTCGACGTCGTGATCAACAACGCGGGCATCCTCCGCGACGTCTCGTTCCACAAGATGAGCGAGGCGGACTGGGACGCGGTCCTCCGGGTGCACCTCGCGGGCACCTTCTACGTGACGCACGCCGCGTGGACGACGATGCGCGAGGCGGGCTACGGGCGCATCGTGAACACCACGAGCGCGGCCGGGCTCTACGGGAACTTCGGCCAGGCCAACTACGGCGCGGCCAAGCTCGGCATCGTGGGGCTCACCAAGGCGCTCGCGCAGGAGGGCCACAAGAAGGGCATCCGCGCCAACGTCATCGCGCCCGTCGCCGCGAGCCGGATGACCGAGACGATCCTCGACGAGGCCACCCTCGCCCGGCTCGACCCGGCCAAGGTCTCGCCGCTGGTCGCGTACCTCGCGAGCGAGGCCTGCGACGACAACGGTCAGGTCTACGCGGTGGGCGGCGGCTACGTCTCGCGGGTCGCGGTGGTCGAGGGCAAGGGCGCCGTGTTCACCGGCGACGCGCTCGAGCCCGAGGACCTCGCCGCGCGCTGGGACGCGATCAACGACCTCTCGGAGGCGACGCCCTTCGGCTCGGCGATGGAGGCCGTGCAGGCCGCCCTCTCACGCCGCGACTGAGGTCTCGGGCCCCGCGATTTCCGCTGACAAACGGGAGGGGTCGAGTACACTCGCGCCCCCATGGCGGGCCCCAAGAGGAGGGCGTCAGCGCGCCGCTCGCGCAAGCGCGCGGTCGTCTCGAGCAAGACCGCTCCCCCGGAGCTCCGCGGTCGCGCGCTCCGGGTCGGCGATCGCGAGGTGCCGCTCTACTCCGGGGCGATGCACTACTGGCGGCTCGAGCGCGAGGCGTGGCGGCCCGGCCTCACCCAGCTCCGCGACCTCGGGCTGCCGATCGTCGAGACCTACGTGCCGTGGCAGGTCCACGAGGTGGCGCCGGGCGAGCACGACTTCGGGCGCACCGATCCGCGACGCGACGTGGGGGCGTTCATCGACCTCGCGGCCGAGCTCGACCTGCTCGTGTTCGCGCGGCCGGGGCCCCACATCAACGCGGAGATGACCTACTTCGGCCTGCCGGAGCGGGTCGTCTACGACCGCGCCTGCCAGGCCCGCTCGCCGCGCCAGAACCCGGTGCTGCAGGCGTTCCCGCCGCGGATGTTCCCGGTGCCGTCCTACGCGAGCGAGACGTTTCACGAGGAGCTCGGCCGCTGGTACGACGCGGTCGCGGAGGTGCTCGCCCCGAGGCTCTGGCCCGCGGGCCCGATCGTCATGCTCCAGGTCGACAACGAGGCGTCCTACTACTTCCGCGACGCCTGCTACGACCAGGACTACCACCCCGACGCGATCGCGCAGTGGCGCAAGTACCTCGAGCGTCGCTACGGCACGCTGGCCAAGACCGCGGCCGCGCACCAGGAGGCCTACCGGCGCTGGGACGACGCGGCGCCCCCGGTCCGCTTCGAGGCCGAGCGCCCCGAGCAGCTCGTGCGGCACCTCGACTGGTCACGCTTCCGCGAGGAGCTGATCGAGCGCTCGCTCGCGCGCATGGGCAAGCGCCTCGCGAAGGCAGGGCTGCACGGTCCCGTGACCGTCCACAACCTGCCTCTGGGCGATCAGGGAGTGGCGATGAGCTCGGCCGCGATCGAGCGCCACATCGACCTGGTGGGCTTCGACTACTACCACGCGCGCCGCGAGCACCGCGCCATCAAGCGGCGGACCCTGACGCTCGCGGGCACGCACCCGGTGCCCTACGCGCCCGAGCTCGGCATCGGCGCGCCGGCGTGGTTCACGCCGCTGAGCAACGACGACTCGCTCTTCACGACGCTGACCGCGCTCGCCTACGGGCTGCGCGGCTTCAACCTCTACATGGCGGTCGATCGGGACCGCTGGTACGGCGCCCCGATCGCGGCGAGCGGCACCCCGCGGGTCGAGGCGGGGGCCTGGAAGACGCTGCTTGGCAAGCTCAAGGCGACCCGGTTCCACGCCCTGTCGCGCCGGGTCGAGGTCGGCCTGATGCTCCCGCGCGAGTACGCGCAGCTCAGCCGCGCGACGAGCCTCCTCGGCTTCGCCAGCCCCACCGTGCTCGAGGCGGTCGGCGGCAGCCCGGTGGACGCGTGCCGCGAGGACGACTTCGGCTTCGCCGGGCCCATCCAGGTGCTCTGGTGGAAGATGCTCGCGCGCTTCGCGGCCGCGCTCACCGCCCGCTCGATCCCGTACGTCTACGTCGACTCCGACGCGGACCCCTCGCGCCTCGAGGGGCTCCGCGCGCTCATCACGCCGTCGTTCGAGCTGTGCGACCCGGAGCGCTGGCGCGCGGTGACCTCCTTCGCCGAGGCGGGCGGGGCGGTCGTCTACGGGCCGGCCATGCCGAGCCTGGATCTGCGCGCGAGCCGGACGCCCTTCGAGGTCCCACGCGGCGGGCGGCGCGTGCTGATCGACACCGACGACGACGCGACACAGGTCGTGGATGAGCTCGCCAGCGCGCTCGAGCTGCGGCGGCCCTTCCCCGTCTCGCCCGCCCCGCTCGAGACCACCGTCCACGAGGGCGGCGACGGGCCGAGCGTCCTCTTCGTGATCAACCCGTCCAAGGACCGGCTGACCGCGTGCGTGACCGTGCCGGGCCGGGTCGCGCTGGAGGACGTGCTGACGGACGAGCGCTTCGGGGGACAAGATACCGTGTCGATCCCCATGAATGGCTGGTCGTGCCGCATGCTGACGATAGAGGCCGCGGCCGAACAAGAGCGCGAGGCGGTGGGGGCGGCGTCGTGATCAGCGAGAGCCTGCGCTTCGAGGGCTTCGACTCCCGCTCGTGGACGAACCTCATCTCCCTCTTCGCGCCGCGGGTCGTCACCCGCCTCGAGAGCGAGGGGGCCGCGAGCGACTCGCCCGAGCTGCACGAGGACGAGGCCTCGGGCCCGCGCGCGGGCTCGCTCGTCGTGGTGCTCGACGACCGCGAGCGGGTGCTCAAGGCGTTCCACACGATCCACGGGCGCGTCACGGACCTCGACTACCCCGGCCCCGACGGGCTCGAGGACCTCGCGGCCCGCTACGGCGCGCGCCGCTGCGTGGTGCTCCGCGAGGGGGTGATGGAGGAGATCGCCGAGCGCGTGGCCCACCGCATCCAGCGCGGCGAGGACTACGTCGCGCAGCTCCTGGTGGTGGCCCGCGCGGTGCGGGAGTTGAGCGAGTCCGGACAGCTCGTGACGTGGCCGCGACCGCTCGGCGACGTGCCGATCCCCACCGCGCCGATGGTGCAGCGCGCCCTCGACACCGTCCTCCCCGACGGCCACGCGATGGTGATGGTGGTGTGGAGCGGGGCCACGACCTGGACGGGGGCGGTGCTGCGGCGCCGCGGCGGCGCGATCGACCTCATCGCGGGGCCGGATCTGATCGCGCGCTGGACGGGCCCGCTCGGGGGCGACTGGCGCCGCGACCATCGGGTGATCACGGCCGCGGTCGAGCGCGCGGTCGCCCCGGTCCACCTCGGGGTCTTCACCGAGCTCACGACCCTGCGCGCGCTCCTCCGCAGCACCGACCCAGGGAGCTGGGCGCGCGCGGCCGCGGTGCGCGACGTCATCGTCCACCCCACCCCGCCCTACGTCGCCGTCGCGCTCGGCGCCGACGCGGTGCGCGCGGCCGCCCAGCGCGGCGCGCGGTGGCTCGGCGGCCTCGAGGCGCTCGGCCAGCTCTCGCCCCTCGCCACCTACCTGCGCGGTCGGGTCGCCGAGGTCGCGAGCGTGACCGCGACCCTCGGGTTCGACCCGCTGAAGCTCCTCGCCGCGTACCTGCGCCGCGCGGAGGACGCGGAGCTCGAGGCAGACCGCGCGCCGGGTCGTGACGCGGTCGACGAGGGCGACGCGGTCGACGAGGGCGACGCGGGCGACGAGGGCGACGAGGGCGACGAGGGCGAGTAGACCGGGGCCGAGCGGCCGCGCCGCGACCGGCAATCAGAAGCGGTAGTCGAGGTGGGCGCCGACGGTCAGCGTGGTGCCGAGCTCCCAGGGGAAGCCGTCCTCCGCGCCGACCACCTGGGTCACGATCCCGTCGAGCCCGGCGCCGACCTCGCCGTCCTCGAAGTCGAAGGCCAGCTCCAGACCGGCGCGCGCGCTGAGCCCGAAGCCGGCCGCGGGGGCGCTCCCCTCGGGCGTGGCGATGACCGCCCCGACCCCGGCGCCGAGCACCGGCCGGACGTCGGCGTCCTCGAAGAGCCGGAGGGTGAACGTCGCGTCGGTGGTATAGAGCCCCGTGTCGACGTCCTCGCCGTCCGCGTTGGCGAGCGAGGCGGCGTAGGGGGCGAAGCCGACCCGCACCCCGAACTCCACCGCGTCGACCGCGAAGCCGACGTGGGCGTGGCCGATCGGAACGACCGACGGCGACGCGGCGCTCAGAGTGAACATCGGGCCGAGACCTGCGCCGAGCACGAGGCGGGGCGCGCTCGGGTCGGACGGCGGCGGCGCGTAGACGGTCCGCGGGGGCGGCGGCGAGGACACGAGGACCACCCGCGCCGGGCGCGCTGGCGGGTAGACCAGCACGGTCCGGGGCGGCGGCAGCTCCTCGTACAGCTCGACCGCCTGCGCGACGCGGGGGGCGACGGCCGAGGCGAGGATCGCGAGGGACAGGAGGATCGCGGACAAAGCTCTCTTGCGCATGGACACACCTCTCGAGGGCCCGGGCGGGCCGAATGGGGCTCCGAGGTCGAGCGGAAAGCTGGGCGGGCGGGGGCGCGGTCAGTCGCCGCTGAGGAAGCTCGCGACCTGCGCCTCGCTGACCCCCTCGGGCGCGGACGGGTCGACGACGATCGCGCGGCCCTCGTCGATCGCGAACGCCACGCGGTCGCCGAGCGCGAGGAGCGGGCGCAGGTCGGGGCGCTCCCGGAGGAGCGAGATCCACGCGACACTGCCGGGGCGCACGCGGAGGGTGTGCATCTCGCGGCGGTAGCGCGCGTCGACCCACATCCCGGTGAGCCGGCGGAACGGGCGGCCTGCCACGTAGCGCTGCGCGGTCTCTTCGGGCGGGCGCTCCGCCTCGCGCATCTGGCGGAGGCGGAGCGCGACCCGGCGGCCGCTCGCGCCGGTCGCCCCCGTCGGGGCCGCCGCGCGCTCGCCGCCGACCGCGCCGGAGAACCCCTCGAAGTCGCGCGCGGCTTGACCCTCCTCGGAGACCGACGGAGCCACCGGCTCGGGCGCGGCGCTCGCGGGGGCGTGCCCCCCGCCGCCTCCTCCGCCGCCTCCTCCGCCGGTGCTGCGGCCGCCGCGCACCGCGAGGGCCTCGCCGTCGGGCCGCACCACGTCCCCCGAGACCAGGTCGTCGTCGAAGCGGTAGGTCGTCTGCTGGCCGGCGCGGCGAGCATCCGCGAGCGGGATGGCGACCTCGGGCGGCACCGATCCGTCCTCCACGACGAGGTAGCTCGTGTAGGGCGTGACGATCCCGAACCGCTGCGCGAGCTGTACGACCTCGCGCCGAAGCTCCGGACGCTCGCCGTTGTGCCGGATCGCGTCGAGCAGGAAACCGATCTTGCGGGTGGCCCAGACGCGCGGGAGGAAGTCGTTCCGCGCCTCGCGCGCCGGGAACTCGACGCGGTAGGCGTACCGCTGGGGCTCCTGGCTCTGCGCGACGCGCCCGCTCAGCGCGAGCTCGACCGGGCCGCCGCCGCGGTAGCGGCCGACGACCATGAGCTGACCGCCGCGGTAGAGGTGGCCGAGATCCTGCGGGTAGACGTCGTAGGCCTCGAGATCGCCGAGCGCGAGGCGCAGATCGGTGAGCAGCGGGTAGGCGATGCGGTCGTAGAACGTGCTCAGCCGGCGCTCCATCTCGGCCCCGGTCTGGAAGTAGTCGCCCACCCCGCCGGTGCGCGCCGCGATCCCATCCAGGAACGTCGTGTTGACGTCGTCACCCACCCCGAAGACGTAGACGCGGGCGTCGCCCGCGGTCGCGCTCACCTGCGCCATGATGCGGGCCGGCTCGGTCTCGCCCACGGTGGGCATGCCGTCGGTCAGGAACACCACGAGCCTCGGCCGCCCGTCGGCGGATCGGGTCGTGAGGGCCTCGCGGAGCGCGCCGTCCACCGCGGTCCCGCCGGCGGCGACGAAGCGAGCGCCGAAGGCGCGCGCGCGCGCCACGTTGTCGGGGCTCGCCGGCACCGACGCCCTCCCGGCGAAGAGCGGCTCCACGTCGGTGCTGAAGCGCACCACCTGGAAGCGATCCTGCGGGTTGAGCCGCGCGAGCATGTAGTCGAGCGCGGCCTGGGCCCGGCGGATCTTGTCGCCCGCCATGGACCCGGAGGTGTCGAAGACGAAGATCACCTCCTTGGAGGCGATCTCGCGCTCGTGGATCTCGGCCCGCGGCGCCACCAGCGCGAGGAAGTAGCCGTCCTCGCCCGGCGGCCGGTGGGTCAAGAGGCTCAGGCCAACGTCGCCATCCTGGACCGCGTAGTAGAGGTCGAGATCCGCGTCGAGCACCGCCCGGTGAGCCTCGAAGCCGACCGACGCCCGGTGCTCGTCGGGGCGCGCGACCGCGATCGGGTGGGACGGCGAGTACACGGCGCGGATCGGCGTGCGCGAGACAATCTCGGCCGTGAGCGTGAAGTCCTCGAGGGTCTGGGCGGCGCGCCCCGAGGTACGGAGCGGGTAGCGGTAGTGGATGACGCTGCCCTGGTAGTCGAGGGTCTGGGTGAGCTGGATCTCGATGCGCTGCTCGCTGTTCGGCGCGATGGGGAAGACGCGCGCCCGGAAGAGCTCCCCGCCCATGTGCTCGACGAGGCCAGGGTCGCGCGTGCGGGCGACGATCGTCTCGTAGACCTGCCGGGCGGCCCCGGAGTCGAGGAGCTCGCCCGTCTGGCGGCGCCCATTGATCCACATCGCGAAGCCGCTGACCGTGGCGCCGTCGGGGACGGGGAAGACGTAGGTCGCCTCGAGCTGACGGCCCGTGTGGTTGAAGAACGTCTGCTCGATCCGGGTCTCGGCCACGCGCTCGCGCACGCTCACGTTGACCCGGTGGTAGCGGATCGAGAGCGGCTCCACGTCGGCGGCGCTGGGCACGAGGTAGCCCACCGCGTAGGCGCGGCCGGTGCCGAGGACCACGAAGCTGAGCAGGACGGCGGCGGCGAAGCCGATCGATCGACGCATGGACGCTCCCCCGGCCCGCTCCTCCACGCGTGGCGCGCGCGGCACGGAACGGCCCGTGGCTGCGTGGGACGTTCGAGCTCGCCCGAGGATCTAAAAGGCGGAGACGGCCTGTTCAGGCGCCGCGCGATCCTTCAACCTGGATGTGGACTCTACTTGCTTGCTTGAGGGGGAACGATGAGAGCCCGTGTGACGAGCGCGCTCGCGCTGGCGTCGATGATCCTGACCGGCTGCTTCGACGGCGATGTCGACGGCGGCCTTGACTCGGGTGCGGTCGACACGTGCCCGATGACGCCCACCGCCGCGAGCTGCGAGGCCCTCCGGGACGCGTGGGCGGCGTTCTACGAGACGGCCAGCGTCTGCTCCACCGGCGACGACTGCGTGCTCTACGGCGCGGGTCTGCCGACGTGCGACTGCGACGGGCTCCTCGGCGCGTCCGCCGTCGGCGCCCCCGCGATCAACGCGTCGGCCCTGGGACGGGCGCGCATCGAGGTCCCGCTCGACTGCGTCGAGGCCTGTGATCGCGCGGGCCACTGGTTCGCCGGCGGGCTCTGCGACGGGTGGTACGAGCGACCCACCTGTGGCGCACGCGGTCGGTGCGTCGCCCAGACCGCGGACGACGGCTGCCTCCCGAGCCCCGACGCGGGTCCCGGCGACGCAGGACCCTTCGATGGCGGACCGACGGACGGCTCGGTCCCGGACGGCTCGGTCCCGGACGGCTCGATCTCGGACGGCTCGATCCCGGACGGTGGCTGAGTCGCAGGCCGCCGCCCCCCCGCGAAGCTCAGAGGCGCCGGTAGACGCCGACCACCACGCCGAGGATGGACGTCTCGCGCCAGTCGGTGCGGGGGATGAGAATCGGCGCCATCCCGGAGTTCGCCGGCTCGAGGCGGATGTGCTGCTTCTCCGGGAAGTAGTACTTGCAGGTGGCCTCGTCGCCGACGAGACAGACCACGCAGGCGCCGCGGCGCGCTTCGATCTGCTTCTTCACGAAGACGTAGTCGCCGTCGTGGATGCCCGCCTCGATCATCGAGTCGCCGCTGACCTTGAGGCCGAAGACCTCGCCGCGCGTGCCGATGAGCATCCGGTCGATGCGCACCGTGTCCATGGGCGTCTCGATCGCCTGCAGCGGCTCGCCGGCCGCTACCCGGCCGAGGATCGGGATGTCGACCATGTCGACGTCGTTGGCGCTCTCCGCCGCGCCGAGCCCGAACGTGCCGCTCGCCTGGAGCACCTGGCTCGTCGGCCGGAGCGTGCGCGACTTCATGTCCTCGCGCGTGAGGTAGCCCTTGCGCTCGAGCGCCCGCAGGTGGTCGTTGACCCCGTTGGTGCTCTTGATGCCGAGGTGATTGCCGATCTCGCGCAGCGTGGGCGGGTATCCTCGGTCCTGAATGGACTCGCAGATGTAGTCGAGCACGGCCTTCTGCCGCTGGGTGAGCTTCTGCATCCGAGTGGGCTCCATGTTCGTCGGCGGGGACATCAAACGGGGCACGCGAGCGCGGGAAGGGAGGGGCACGGGCGCGGGCTTCAGGATCGGATCGAGGAGGCGAGCCAAACTGAACACCTGACCCGGTGCGACAAAGGGTTACTCGACGGATGCGCAGCGGTCAAGTTTGGTGTGCCCGCTTGATTCGCCGCCGCCCACCGCGTACCCCTGCTCGCCATGGCGTCCCCCCAAGCCCCCTACCGCGAGCTCACCCCCGCGGCGCTCGTGGTCGGCGTGGTCCTCGGCGCGGTGATGACCGCCGCCTTCGTGTTCGTGGCCCTGAAGCTCGGCTTCACCCTCCCCGGCTCGACCGTCGCCGCGATCCTCGGCTTCGCGGTCCTGCGCGGGATGCTGAGGCGGAGTGCGCTCGGGTTCCTCTCGGCCCTCGTCGCCACGAAGGACAGCGGCACCATCGTCGAGACCAACATCGTCCAGACGGTCGCCTCCGGCGTGAACACCGCCTCCGCGGGCGTCGCGTTCACCCTCCCCGCGCTCTTCATCCTGAGCCTCTGCGATCCCGAGCTGCGCGGCTTCGGGCCCCTGCCCATCGTGCTCGCGGCGGCCGGCGGGGCGTTCCTCGGGATCGTCTTCATCATCCCGCTGCGCAAGCAGATGATCGAGCTGGAGCGCCTGCGCTTCCCGAGCGGGATCGCGGTCGCGACCCTGCTCAAGAGCCCCGGGGCCGGCATCCGCCAGGCCAAGCTCCTCGGCGGCGGCTTCGCGGTGGCCGCGCTCTTCCACGTCCTCGCGGGCGAGGTGAGCTGGATCCCCGAGGTCCTTCACATCCCCGAGGAGATCGAGATCGGGGTGATGCTCGGGGTTCCGTCCTACATCCCGATCGCGGTCGGGGTGTCCTTCGCGAGCCTCGGCGCGGGCCTCCTGAGCGGCCGCGGCGGACTGCCCTTCGTCTTCGGCGGGATGCTCGCCTGGTGGGTCATCTCGCCGCTGATGGTCGGGATGGGCTGGGCCCCGACCCTCATGGACATGGGGCTGCCCGAAGGTACCGACGGCTACGACGGCTTCATCCAGTGGCCGGTCGCCTACTCGGAGATGCTGCGCCCGCTCGGCATCGGCATCCTGATCGGCGGCGCGCTCAGCGGCGTCATCGCGAGCGCGCCCGCGATCGTGGCCGCGCTCAAGAGCCTCAACGCCGCGTCCAAGTCGGGCAGCGGCTCCGATGAGATGAGCAGCCGCGTCCTCTACGGCGGGATCGCCGCCTCCTTCGTGGTCCTCTTCACGGCCGCGATGCTCGCCGGCCCCGACCTCGGCGTCGGCCGCGCGCTGATCACCGCGACGGTCGGCACCGTGTGGCTCGGCCTCGCCGGGCTGATCGTGGCCCAGGCCACCGGGATGACCGACATCTCGCCGATCAGCGGGATGTCGCTCATCGGGGTGACGCTCATGTTCTTCCTCTCGGGCGGCAACGTGATCGCGTCGATCATCCTCGGGGTGGCCGTGAGCATGGGCATCGGCCAGTGCGCCGACATGATGAGCGACCTCAAGAGCGGCCACCTGATCGGGGCGACCCCCAAGCGCCAGCAGCTCGCGCAGTTCGCGGTCGCCTGGGTCGGCGCGCCGGTCGCGGTCGCGGTCGTCTACCTGCTCTGGAACAGCTACGACTCGCCCGGGTTCGGGGTCGCCGGCGCGTCGCTCTCGGCGCCGCAGGGCGCGGCCCTCGCCACCGTCATCGACAGCCTCCGCGCCGGCTCGAGCCAGCTCGACAAGTTCGTGGCCGGCGGTGCGGTCGGGCTCGGCCTGGGCATCTTCCCCATCGGCGGGCTCGGCGTCCTGGTCGGCCTCGCCATGTACCTTCCGTTCTACATCACGATGACCTACGGCGTCGGCTGCTTCATCTCGATGGGCCTCGAGGCCAAGATGGGCAAGCGCTGGATGGGCGACACGCTCGTGCCGGTGGCGGCCGGGTTCATCATCGGCGAGGCCCTCACGAGCCTCACGCTGGTGTTCGGCCGACTGGCGATGGGGGGCTGACCGATGAAGTACGCCGGCATCCTCATTCTCTCGCTGGGGGTCGCGGTCAGCGCGGCCTACGGGGCGCGTCTCTCGCCCACCATGCGCGCCCAGATGGTCGCGCGTGGGCGCGCCCAGCTGCTCGCTTCGACGGCCGACGCGGCCCACGGGGCCTACTGCGCGAGCTTCGCCGAGGGCCCGCGGCCCCCGATCGCGACGCTCGACGGCTGCGCGCCGCCCGCGGCGGAGGGCGCGGAGTCGGGCGAAGCGGCCTCCGCGGTCGACGTCGAGGCGGTGTGCGCGGGGCGCAACGCGCCCGAACAGACCGAGGCCGAGCTCGCGCGGGCCGGTCACGCGGCCCTCGAGCCTCACTACGATCGGGATCCGTCCGTGCTCAGCGCCGACCAGCAGCGCCTGCGGACCGCCTGGCTCGCGGCGGCCGAGGACGCGGTCGATCCGGGCGCCGCGGCCGCCGTGCTCACCACGGTTCGCCCTCAGCAGCGGCTGACCGAGTGGCTCGACGACAGCGGCGTGATGTTCTTCGTCGGGATCCTCCTCGTGATCGCGGGCGCGGTCCTCGGGAGGATGGCCGTGAAGCGCGAGGCGTCGGCCGGCGCGGAGGACGGCGCGGCCGAGGCGCGCGATCTCGGCGAGCTGCTCGCGGAGCTCCGGGACGAGGTGGCGACGCTCGCGGCCGAGGCCGCGGCGAAGGACGACCCGGCCCAGGCGGACTTCGACGCGCTCAAGACCAAGGTCCACGATCTCCAGCTCGAGCGGTTCGAGCCGGTGATCGACAGCGCGCCGCGCGTCCAGGCCAAGTACGGCATGGGACCCTTCGCCGAGATCTTCGGGCCGTTGTCGTCCGCCGAGCGATACGTCAACCGCGCGTGGTCGGCCCTCGTCGACCACCACTGGCCGGAGGGGTGCGCGTCTCTCCAGCGCGCGGCCGCCGACCTCAAGGACGCCGAGGCCGCCCTGTCGGCCCACAGCTCGTCCCCCACCCCGAACGACCAACCCGCCGCCGAGGACCCGTCATGATCGCGCGCGCCGTCTCGCTGCTCAGCCTCCTCCTGCTCCTCACCGCGTGCGGGTCCGACGACGCCTCGCACGACGAGCCGATCGTGATCGCTCCGTCCGAAGGGGGCGAGACCTCGGGGGACGACCCCGCCGAGGATCCCGCGGCCGATCCGGGCGAGGAGGCGACCTCGGAGCCGGGGCTCGTGGTGGGAGAGGACGCCTGCACCACCGACGCCGATTGCGTGCCGGCCGCGTGCTGCCACCCGAGCGCCTGCGTGGCCCAGTCCAACGCGCCGTCCTGCGGCGACGTGATGTGCACGATGGACTGTCAGCCGGGCACGATGGACTGCGGCGGCGGCTGCCTCTGCCACGAGGGCCGCTGCGCGGCGCGGGTGACCGACGCGCCCGAGCCCCACCTCGAGGACTGAGCCGCCGGCCGCCTCCGCCATCTGCGGGCTTCTGGGCGACCCACGAAGAAAAGCCCACCGCCCGCGTCACACCCGTGGGCGGCTCGGTTTCCGTGTGTCTCGAGGGGGGCGTTCTCCCCCAGGAGAAACGGAGACCACATGAGCGATGACACGAAGGGGCTCTCGGAAGACGAGATCGAGACCAAGCGGGTGGTGACACGCCGCTCGGCCCTCGCCGCGATCGGGAGCGTGACCCTCGGGGCGGTGGCCCTGACCGCGGCTGCGCCGAGCAGCCAGGCCTCGGCCCAGTCCGACAGCGACTCGGGCCGCAACGCCGACCCGGCCGGCCGCGGGCACACCGGGCGCACGGACAGCGACAGCGGCCCCAACGCGGACCGCGCCGGCCACGGCCGAGGCCGAGGCCGCTCGTGCAGCGACTCGGACGGCGGCCGCTACGCCGACCCGGCCGGGCGCGGCCGACGCTGCTGAGCTCGAGGCGGGCGCCGGGCGCGGATCGCGCGCTGGCGCCCGGCTGCTCGTCCGTGACCTGCTCGTCCGTAACCTGCGGGTCCGTGATCTACGGGCCCGCGCTGGATCTACTTGTCCTTGATCTTGAGCAGGACCGACGTCAGCACGAACGCGATGAACATGATCGTGACGCAGCCGACCGTCGCGAACACGAGCGGGTAGTCGGTCACGAACCCCGAGTTGAAGAAGTTGGGGAGGTTCTCGAGGTACCGCTCCCGCTGGCAGGCGGCGAGCTGGTCGCGGGCGCCGAGATCGACCGAGGTCAGCGACTCGAGGCCGAAGCGCGTGGCCGTGAACCAGCTCAGGAGCTGGGTCAGGCCCTGGAGTCGGCTGATCGAGCCGGCGAACAGGAGCTGCGGGATGACGAGGAAGTTGATCCCCCAGAGCGCGCTCACCGGGTTCGAGACGGCGGCGCTCAGCGCCATGCCCATCGCGGCCGCGGTGCTCGTGATCAGGAACCCGACGTACATGTACTTGCCGAGGTTGATGATCTGATCGAAGCCGCTCGCCGCGTTCAGGTCGCATAAGAAGTACGCGATGGGGACGTGGAGGACCACCACGACGCCGCCGAGCAGGAACAGCACCCAGAGCCGCGCGGTGACGTACGGGAGGATGTTCAGGCCGGCGAGGCGCTCGCGCTCGTAGACCGTCCGTTCGCTCACGAGGACGTTCGAGCTCGCGATGATCATGGGCAGGAAGAGTGCCATCAGCATCGCGAGGAGCGCGGTGCGCGGGTCCTTCACCCGGTCCTCGGCGTACGGCGGCTCCTCGTCGGGGAGCCGGACGCTGATCGCCATGCGGCGCTCCGGGTCGCAGGCCATGCGGTCGTCGACCCCGGCGCACTGATCGACCGCCTCTTCGCGGGTCGAGCAGCCGAACTGCGGGACCCGGAACGCGGTCGCGCCGCCGGTGGTCAGGCCGATGAGGACCCCGAGGAGCGGCGCCTGGATCATCAGGAGGACCAGCGCGGTGCGGTTGCGCAAGGTCAGCTTGAGGCTGCGCCCCAGCAGCATCGGGAACTGCCGCAGCGACGATCGCGGGCGCGGCTTGGGCGGCGCGCCGCCGCTCTGGGCCTGGGCGTTGGCCGCGCGCTCGACCACGAACCGGCGGTAGGTCTCGGTCTGGTGGAACTTCTCTCGCCACTGATCGGCCGGGAGCTGCTCGAGGTGGTCGAACATCTCGCGCGGCTTGCCCGGCGTCGCGCCGAAGAACTCGTAGCTGTCGGGCGACGGCGGGCCGAAGAAGAGCAGCTTGCCGCCGCGGCCGAGGATGCAGACCGAGTCGAACTTCTCGTACTCCTGGTAGTCCGGCTGGTGGATCGTGACGACGATGGTGCGGCCGTTGTCCGCGAGGCGGCGGAGCGTGCTGATGACGTCGGCCGCGTCCGTCCAGCTCAGGCCGGAGGTGGGCTCGTCGAGGATGAGGAGCGACGGGTCGGTCACGAGCTCGACGGCGAGGTTCACGCGCCGCCGCTGACCTCCGGAGAGGACCTTCTGCTCCGGACTGCCGATGCGCAGGTCGCGCTGCTCCCAGAGGCCGACCTCCTTGAGCGTCGCGTCGATCGACTCCTCGATGTGCTTGCTCGAGGTGCCGGCCGGGAGGCGCAGCTTGCACGCGTAGCGGAGCGCCTCGCGCACGGTCAGCTCGGGGTGGACGATGTCGTCCTGCGGGACGTAGCCGACGTTGGTCCGGAACGACTCGTACTGCTCGAAGAGCGGCTTGCCGTTGAGCAGGACGCCGCCGCCGGTGGGGCGGATGATCCCGAGCACCGTCATGAGCAGCGTGCTCTTGCCGGCGCCCGACGGGCCCAGCATGCCGATCAGCTCCCCGGGGAAGATCGACATGTTGATGTTCTCGAGGAGGTTCCGCGGCTGGCCGGTGCTGCGGTCCTTCACCACCAGCCCGACCTGCACGAGGTCGAGGCGGACCTTGGCGCGCTGCGCGCCCTCGATGCCGCGGGCGCCGAGGAGGAGCGTCACCGCGCCGACCGTCACCCGGTCGCCCGGGCCGGCCACCGCGCTCGGCGCGATGCGCACGCCGTTGACGTAGGTGCCGTTGGTCGAGCCCATGTCCTGGACCATGAAGCGGCCGTCCTGCTGCTTCGTGATCTGGGCGTGGCGGCCGGAGACGCTCGGGTGCGGGAGCGTGAGATCGTTGCCCGGCGCCCGGCCGATCGTGATGACCGGCTTGTCGAGGTTGAGCCCCTGGACGGCAGCCTCGGCCATCGCCATGACGCTGCCCTCGCCCCGGCCCGCCTCCATGAGGCGCGCGAGGAGCTGGAGCGGCAGCGGGAAGCCGCCGAGCATCACCGTGCTCGTGGGCTGCGCGTTGGCCTGCTGAATCCGGAACGACGCGTTGTCGATCGCGGTGCCGTTCGGCGAGCCGAGATCCTGGACGACGTAGCCGCTCGGGGTCTCCGTGAGTTGGCAGTGCCGCGGCGCGACGCGCGGGTCGAGGATCTGCACCTCGCACTGCGGGTCGGAGCCCAGGCTGAACGGCTGGCCTTTCTGCGGCGGGCGGGTGACGCGGATGATCAGCGAGGCGATCCGCGGGTCGCTCATGCGCAGGGGCGCCGAGCCGAGGTAGATGTCGTCCGCGAGGCCGACCACCACCTGGGAGATGCGCTCGCCGCGCAGGTAGGTGCCGTTGGTCGAGCCGAGGTCCTGCACGAGCAGGCCGCCCTGCGGGTTGCGCGTGATGCGGGCGTGGCGGGCCGAGACGACCGGGTTCTCGAGGACGATGACGTTCGACGGGTCTCGGCCGATCGTGATCTCGTCGTGGCCGGGCGGCGCCGCGCTCGGGCCGCTGCCGGGGGGCGCGAGCCCGGCCGCGCTGAGGGCGGCCATCGCGTCGGCGGAGCTGAGCGCCATCGTCGCCTTGGGCACCCCGCCGCCCTGGGACGCGGCGATCTGCGGGGCGGCCTGCGGCGGGGCCTGGCCGGGATACGAGCCCGGCGGGACCTGACCGGGGTACGAGGCCTGACCGGGCGGCGCCTGGCCCGGCGGCACCTGGCCGGGCGGGGGGTGCCCCTGACCGGGGTACGCCCCAGGGGCGGCCGCGAAGGGCGTACCGCAGTTGTAACAAGCCGGCGCAGTGGGCTGGTTGGGGGCTTGGCAACGCGGACAGACCTTGGCGTTCACGGCAGGCGGAGGATACCGAAATGCGGGGGCGTACAGAACCCGTTTGGCACCGGGGGAAGGGAGTCCCCAGCGACCCGAACCTCGTGTAGTGTCTCCGCGATGGGCGACGGCAAGAAGCCGGAGGAGCAGAAGAAGCGGCGCGCGAACCGCGAGCAGCGCGACACCTACCGCGGCTACGGCCCGCCCAAGGCGCGGGCGCCGGAGCTCGAGCCGGAGGTGGCGAGCTTCGAGGACGCGCCCGTGGCCGGCGCGAGCCTGGCCGCGAGCCCCGACAGCGCCGCGCGGGTAGCGCGCAGCGCGGACGACAAGCCCGTTCGACGGGGTCAGCCCGCGGTCGACATCGATCTCATCCACGAGCGGCGGACCGCGCCGCTGCCCGACCACGCGTGGACCTTCGTGGAGATCTGGACCCGCAACACGATCTACGCGCTCGACTCGCGCCTCATGTGCATCGCGGTCATCGACCAGAGCAGCCGCCGCGCGCACCCCGAGCACGCGCTGCTCGGCGCCCGCCTCGTGGGCGGCCAGCGCCGCGACGGCGAGTCGATGGAGCTCAGCCACCCCTTCCCGCGGCCCGGCTCGGAGGCGGTGTTCGAGCAGAGCAAGGGCCGGCAGGTCCGGTTCAGCCAGACCTCGAGCGTCACCCGGGTCGTCCTGCGCCTGCGCGTGCTGACCGTCGCCTCGGACAACCTCCTGCCGACGTGGGAGGAGATCACGAGCCAGCACGACGGCCCGATCGCCCAGGCCGCCGAGCGCGAATAGCC
>JAUHXR010000115.1 GCA_030426845.1 Polyangia bacterium
CCGCGTCGGGCGTCCACGACTCGCCCGCGAGCGCGCCGATCCCGTCGCCGCCCGCGCCGTGGGCTCCCGGGGTCCCGGTGCAGCCGGGCCCGCCGGGCCCGCCGTCGCGCGGATCGCCGTCGTTGCACCCGAGGCCCGCGCTCCCGCTGCCCGCTCCGCCGGTGCCGCCGATGCCGCAGCTCCCGGGGCTGCCGGTGGCCCCGTTGAGGCCCGAGGCGCGCCGCCGGCCGTCACGCCCGTCGCCGCCGCGGACGCTCCCCGAGCCGCCGCCCGAGCCGCCGCCCGAGCCGACCCCGTTCGCGCCGCGCGTCCCGGTGGAGCCGGAGCCCACCGTGCCGCCGTCGCTCCCCGGGCCGCCGCGCCCCGCGAGCAGGCTCAGGTGGCGCAGCCGCAGCCGGTCCTGGGAGTTGGCGACGATGAGCGCGACCGTCGGCTCGGAGGAGCCGGTGCGGTCGGTCGTCGTGAGGCTCACGCGGTCGATGACCGTGTTGCCGGTGAGGCCACTCGCGCGGGCCGCCACGGCCGCGTCCACCGTGATCGACGCGCGGGCGTCGGCGCGGGTGAGGAAGTCGTCGCTGTAGCCGCCGTAGATGCCGACCCCGCCCGGGATCGCGAGGGTCGCGCTCTCGGTGTAGGTCCCGGTCGCCACGAGGATCTGGGTGCGCGAGGTCATGCCGGCGCGGATCTGGAGCGCGCGCGAGAGCGTGCCGACCGACGTCTCCGGCGTGAGCCCGTCGCGGGCGTTGTTGCCGGAGCGGCTCACGAAGATCGCGAGCGCGCGGTCGCCGTCGATGCCGTCGCAGTTCGCGTCGAGGAACGCGTCGTCGGGGTCGTCGCCCGAGCCGCTCGGCGTGCACATCACCTCGCAGCCGTTCGCCGGGTCGCCGTCGAGGTCGACGTAGCCCGCCTCGCACGCGAAGCCGCAGGCGCCGGCCACGCACTGAGCGACCTGGTGGTTGCCCGCGGGCGGGTCGGGGCAGACCACGCAGTCGTCCGCGCCGGTCCCGCAGTGCGCGACGTTCGTGTCGATGTCGGGGTAGGCCGTCGCGCTGCACTCCGCGGTCGCCTCGAGGCACTCGTCCATCGTGCAGCTGTTGCTGTCGTCGCAGCCGCGCCCGTCCATCGGGCTCAGGCAGCGGCCCTCGACGCAGACCTCGTCGCCGTTGCAGTAGACGCCGTCGCCGCCGCAGTCCGAGTCGAACTCACAGGGCGGCGCAGCGGCGCAGCCGGTGCCGACGTAGCAGACGGTGTCCTCGGGGCACATGCCCGTGTCGGGCGTGTTCTCGCAGGCGTCGCTCGTCGGGTTGCAGGCGTCGACCGTGCAGGCGATGCCGTCGTCGCACCGCGGGATGTCCTGCGCCACGCACTCGCCGGCCACGCAGCCGAGCGTCCCGTTGCAGAAGACGCCGTCGTCCGGGCAGTCGGAGTCGAGGGTGCACTCCGCCTCGACCGTGGCGTCGACGCCGGCGTCGTCGCCGGAGCCGGACGCGCAGCCCCCGAGGCCCGCGAACGCGAGGCCGGAGAGGAGCAACAGGGACAGTCGAACGTGGGGGGCCTGGGCGTTGGTCATGACGGCTCGTCGCAAGGAAGACCTGAGGAATGTTCCACACCTCGGGAGCCGGGAAAAGGCCACCCGGCGGGCGGCGGGGTCGATTGACAGCCTCGGGAGAGCGGCCTATGCAGCGCCGTTCGAAGAACGACAGCGCGAGGGAAGAAGCGAATGGCAGGCACACTGTTTACGTCGGAGTCGGTCACCGAGGGCCACCCGGACAAGATCTGCGACAACGTCTCCGACGGCGTCCTGGACGCCATCCTCAAGCAGGACCCGAAGGCCCGCGTCGCGTGCGAGACCCTCGTCAAGACGGGCTTCGTCGTGCTCGCCGGTGAGATCACGACCAAGGCGACGGTCGACTTCGCCAAGGTCGCGCGCGAGACGATCGCGGACATCGGCTACGTGGACAGCGCGATGGGCTTCGACGCGAACACCTGCGGCGTGCTCGTCGCGGTGGAGGCGCAGTCGCCCGACATCGCGCTCGGCGTCGACGCCAAGACGAGCGCGAGCAAGGAGCAGGGCGCGGGCGACCAGGGCCTGATGTTCGGCTACGCGTGCGACGAGACCCGGCAGCTCATGCCCATGCCGATCCAGCTCTCGCACCGCCTGACCAAGCAGCTCACCAAGGTGCGCAAGGACGGCACCCACCCGTGGCTGCGCCCCGACGGCAAGAGCCAGGTCACCTGCGAGTACGACGCGGACGGCAAGGTCACCCGCATCGACGCGATCGTGGTGAGCACCCAGCACGCCGAGGAGGTCTCGACCAAGCAGCTCCGCGACGCGGTGCGCGCCGACGTCATCGACCCGGTCGTGCCCAGCAAGCTCATCGACCGCCGCACCAAGTTCCACATCAACCCGACCGGCCGCTTCGTGCTCGGCGGGCCGTACGCGGACGCGGGCCTCACCGGCCGCAAGATCATCGTGGACACTTACGGTGGCATGGGCCGGCACGGCGGCGGCGCGTTCAGCGGCAAGGACCCGTCCAAGGTCGACCGCAGCGCGGCCTACTTCACCCGCTACGTCGCCAAGAACATCGTCGCGGCCGGCCTCGCCCGCCGCTGCGAGGTCCAGGTCGCCTACGCGATCGGCGTCGCCAAGCCCATGGGCGTGTACGTGACCACCTTCGGCACCGGCCTCGCGGACGACGACAAGATCGCCAAGGCGGTCAGCCAGATCTTCGACTTCCGCCCCGCGGCGATCGTCGAGACGCTCGATCTGCTCCGCCCGATCTACCGCAAGACCGCGGCCTACGGGCACTTCGGCCGCACGGGCAAGGCGTTCACCTGGGAGCGCACCGACCGCGCCGAGGAGCTCGCCTCCCTCGTGCCGAAGCGCCGCGCGACGAACGGCGCGGCCAACGGAGTCGCGAAGCCCGCCAAGAAGCGCCGCGCTCGCAAGTCGAGCGACGCGACCGCGAGCTGACCGGCCCCGCCGGTGATCACCGCGACCCACGCCCCTCTCCGTCACCGAGCGCTCGCGCTCGCGGCGGGAGGGGCGTTCGTCGTTCTGGGGCTGGCGGGCTGCGGCGACGGAGGCGCGCCGGACGCGGGGATCGACGGCGGGCTCCCGGACGCGGGCGCGCCGCGCGACTGGCCGGCGGCCGAGGTGCCGCTCGACGACGAGCCCGAGCCGGGGATCGCGCGCGCGTGGATCGCCGTGGACGGCGTCGTCGCGCCGAACAACCCGGTGACCGGCGAGGCCAGCCCACCGGGCCACGATCGTTTCGCGGTCGTCCGCTACCGGCCGGTCGGCGCGACCGAGTTGCGCGCGAGCGTGGTCATGGTGCCGGGGATCTTCGGCGGCGCCGGGAGCTTCGATCCGCTCGCCCGGCACCTCGTCCGCCGCTCGATCGAGGCCGGCGAGCCGATCGAGGTGCTCGCGGTCGACCGGCGCGCGAACCTGCTCGAGGATCTGCGCGGCGCGGACGCGGCCGAGGCGATGCGAGAGCCGGACGTCGCGCGGGGCTACTACTTCGACGGCGAGACGGTCGGCGGCGAGGCCTTCGCCGGGTTCCTGCCGCAGGCCGACGTCTCGTACATGAGCGAGTGGGGCCTGGCCACCCACCTCGGCGACCTGCGCGCGCTGATCGACGCGACCGCGTCGAGCCCTCGCGAGCGCGTGTTCCTCCTCGGCCACTCGCTCGGCGGCGCGATGACCGAGGCCTTCCTCGCGTGGCGATTCGAGGACGGCGCGCGCGGCGCGGACCTGCTCGCGGGCGCGATCCTCGTCGACGGCGCGGCGGCCGACGCGCCCATCACGGAGGCCGAGTACCAGGGCGGGGTCACCGGCGGCATCGCGCCCCTGCCCGGCCTCGAGGCGATCCGCGGAGGCACGCGCTACATCGCGCTCCCCTTGCTCGGGCTCGACGTCTACCCGCAGGCCGAGCTCGCCGCGATGGAGGCGCTCTACGCGCCGGACGAGGTCCGCGTCGATCGCGGCCGCGCGGAGGTGCTCGGCGCGCTCCTCACCCTGCCGCCTCAGCGTGTGCCGCCGATGACCAACGCGGCCGCGTTCGGCTGGGCCTTCGACGAGGCGTCGAACGGGCTCAGCTTCGCCGCGGTGTCGGTCGGCGCGTCGACCGGCGGTCCCACGGAGCCGTACGACAGCCTCTTCGGCGCGACGCTGATCCGCCCGAGCGATCCGAGCGCGACCTACGCGTGGATCGACGCGCCCGACGCCGATCCGCCCGAGCTCACCCCGCTCGCGAGCCTCGCGCACATGTGGGTCGACGGCCGGACCAACTTCGCCGAGTGGTACTTCCCCGCGCGGCTCTCCCTGGACCTCGCCGCGGTCGGGGGCCTCGCGGCGCCCGAGGGCGGCTGGCAGTCGCAAGCTGGCTTGCGGGCATTCGACGGCGCCCTCGTCGACGCGCCGATCCTCGCGATCGCCGCCGCCCTCGCGCCCCCGGAGCGCTACGACGCCCTCCGCGCGCGGGCCGCCCCCGTAGGCCCTGGCCGCCCGAACGCGGGCGCGACCCGCACCGAGCCGGCCGGCTTCGAGGTGGTCGACGCCGGCGAGGCGACGCACATCGACCCGCTGAGCGCGGCCGACGTCCCCGCGAACCCGACGCCCGCCGCCATCCTCGCGTTCGTGCTCGCCAACGCGGCGCCGGGCCTCGTCGACGCCCGGTAGGCCTGCGCCCCCGTCTGGAGACGGTCTCGGGAGCGGGGTCGCGATCGCCGTTGTGACAAGTCCGGTTTCGGGCGATCGTACGCCCGCGATGGGGACGTGCGGGGTCTGTGGGTGGCCGTCAATGGGGCAGGCGGCGTGCGAAGCGTGCGGCGCCGAGGTCGGCGCAGCGGCGGAGCGGCGCGACGACCCAGGGGTCCGACAGCACGCGGGCGCGCGCGCCGAGGACTACCCCGAGCTCCACCACGCGTTCGCGGCCTGGCGCGCGTCCGACGTGTCCCAGATGGTCCTCGCCTGCCTCGCGCACGTCGGCGTGTCGGGCGCCCGGCACGTCGATCGGGGACCGATCCGCTACTGGCCCGTCACCACGAGCTTCGGCGCGATGTTCATGGTCTACGACGCGACGCGCGGCGAGCTCGGGATCGAGGCGCCGTTGATGCGCTTGCCCCAGCGCCTCGCGGTCCCGCTCATGCGTACCCTCCTCGACGCCAACGCCTACCCGGAGCGCGGACGCGCGCGCTACTGCCTGCGTGATGATCTCGTGGTGCTCCGCTTCGCGAGCCAGCTCGCGAGCTGCTCGCCGCCCGATCTCATCGAGGCGATCGGCGAGGTCTCGACCCGCGCCGGTCGCGTGACCGAGCCGCTCGCGGCCGCCTACTTCGCCCGGCCGATGCTCTCGGAGCTCCAGCGCCGTGGCCTCGACCCGGCGGTCCTCGGCGCGCCGCGTGAGCTCTCGATCCTCCGCGGGCCGACCGACCCGCCCCGCGTGAGCGCGGCGCGCCCGCGGAGCTCGAGCCCCGCGCCCGGCGCCTACCGCACCGCGCCGCCACCGCGCACGTCACGCCCGGCCGCGCCGTCGCCTCGCTCCTCGCTCCCCGCCGCGAGCCCGGGGCCCGCGAGCGTGGCGTCCCCGGACGCGGGGCTCCACTCGGACCTGCCGATCCCCGACCTCCCCGATCCGTCCGCGCCGGCGGAGGTCCGCGGCGCGCGCAGCTCGCTCCGCGAGGAGACGCGCTCGCGCCTGATGGAGGCGGAGCGCTTCGCCGAGCTGCTCCGCGAGACACTGAGCCGCGCGAGCCTCGATGACGCGCCCCTGGCCACGTTGATCCAGCGCGCCGCGATCTTCCGAGCCGCGCTCGAGTTCGGCGACACGCTGCCCGCGGCGGTCGCGACCCTCTACGCGAGCGGCCGGGGCCTGATCGACGAGCCGCCGCGCCTCAGGTCGCGCGGCCTCTTCGGCTTCGGCGGCGGCTCGACCCCGGTGAGCCCCCAGCTCCTGCCTCCCCTCTTCTCGCGCCTCGTCCGCGACCTCGGCGACGTCCCGGACCCGCCGCGCGACGCGACCCCTCCACCCTTCGGGAGCATCGGCGTGCTCAAGGCGCACCTCTCTGCGCTGCTCGAGGACCTCGAGTCCGGGCCGATCCAGCCCGAGCTGAAGGCCTTCGTGCTCCTCGGCGCGGTCGCCGAGACGCTCCTGCGTACGCCCGCTCGCCCCGAGAGGCTCGCCCAGCTCCGCACCGCCTACGAGGAGGCGCGGGGTGAGCCGCCGCTGCGCGCCGTCGCCCGCCTGCGCCACCTCCTCGGGAGGTTGGCCGCGTGAGCGCCTGGTTCGAGCGCCTGCGGAGCGCGGTCGTCGCGGTCCGCGCGGGCATGGGGCACGGCACCGGCTGGATCGCGACCGAGCCGGGCCTCGTCGTCACCAACGCGCACGTGGTCGGCTACGCGCGCATCGTCGAGCTGCGCGACGCCGAGGGCCACAAGACGCGCGGCAAGGTGGTGTTCGTCGACGTCCGCCGCGACCTCGCCTTCGTGATCCCGGCGCGCCGGATCGGCGGCGAGCCCCTGCCGCTCGGCGAGAGCGAGCGGGCCTACCCGGGGCAGCCGGTCATCGCGATCGGCCACCCGCTCGGCCTCGCGTACTCGCTGACGCGCGGCGTGGTGTCCGCGGTCGGGCGTGAGCTCCAGGGCGCCGTCTACCTGCAGACGGACGCAGCGATCAACCCGGGCAACAGCGGCGGCCCGCTGGTGGACGAGCGTGGCGCAGCGATCGGGGTGAGCACCTTCGTCCGCGCGCGCTCGCAGAACCTCGGCTTCGCCCTGCCGGTCCACGCGTTCGCGAGCGAGCTCGAGCGGTTCACCCTCCCCCTCGCGACGCTCGCCGCGCGCGAGCCGACCTACCGCTGCGCGCGCTGCGACGAGCCCTACGATCCCGTCGACGACCAGTGCGTGACCTGCGGCTCCCCGCACCGCTTCCTCGGCGAGGCGGGGATCGCCGCCCAGGAGCTCCCCTACGCGGAGGCGGAGCGGGTCATCCAGGCCGCGCTCACCCGCCTGCGGCTCGGGGCGCCCTCGCGGGTCGCGCCGGGGATGTTCGAGCTCGAGCACGCGCAGGCGCCGCTGGTGGTGGAGCTCGACCCGAGCGGCCGCGTCCACGCGACGTGCCGGGTCGCGCGCATCCCGGGCGCGGGCTTCGAGGCGTTCTACCGCTTCCTCCTGACGGCCAACGACCGCGCGAGCGGCGGCGCCTCGATCGGCCTCGAGGAGGACACGGTGATCGCGCGTCACGAGCGCCCCGCCGCGTTCCTGGAGGAGGACGCGCTCCACGCCGATCTGCACGCGCTGGTACAGCTCGCCGAGCGGCTGCAGGAGGCGCTGGGCTCCGCGTTCGACGCGCCGCCACCCAGCCTCGAAGAGCCCGGAGGCTGAGCCCCCGTGCGGGACGACGGGCTGGCCGACGCGCCGACGGGGCCCGAGCGAGCGGGGCCCGAGCGAGCGGGGCCCGAGCGAGCGGGGCCCGAGCGAGCGGAGCCCCCGCTGGCCGCCGCGCACGCCCTGCGACCCTGGCACCGGGGGCGACGAGCCGCCCGACGCGGTCACACACCGCGGGACGGCCCGCGCGCCGTCGATCTGCCCCGCGAGGCCCTCGCGCTGTCGCTCCCGCCCTTCGCGTGAGGCGCGCCGGACGAACACGACCGTGCGAAGATGGGTCGGTGGACGACCGACTCGGTGAGCTGCTGGCGGAAGGCCTCGCGGGCGACGGCCCGGTGGTGGTGATGACGGGCGCGGGGATCAGCGCGGAGAGCGGCATCCCCACGTTCCGCGGCGAGGAAGGCTACTGGACGGTCGGCAGCGCCAACTACCACCCCATGGAGATGGCGACCTACGAGGCGTACCGGCGGATGCCGGAGGAGGTGTGGCGCTGGTACCTCTACCGCCGGAGCGTGTGCCGCCGCGCCGCGCCCAACGACGCGCACCGCGCGCTCGTCCACCTCGAGGAGGCGCTGCAAGACCGCTTCCTCTTGATCACCCAGAACGTCGACGGGCTGCACCGCCGCGCGGGGAGCTCGGCCGCGCGCACCTTCGAGATCCACGGCAACATCGACGTGATGCGCTGCGAGCGCGACGGCTCACGCCACCTCATCCCCGAAGCGATCGGCGAGGCCTGGGGCCCGAGCTCGCCGTTCACCGACGAGGCGCGCTCGCTCTTGAGCGGCTGCTGCCCGGGCGGCGCGCTCGCGCGGCCCCACGTGCTCTGGTTCGACGAGACCTACGACGAGGAGAACTTCCGCTTCCACAGCTCGATCGACGCGGCGGTCGGCGCGGCGCTGCTGATCGTGATCGGCACCAGCGGGAGCACGAACCTCCCGATGCAGGTCGGCGCGATCGTCGCGCGGCGCGGCTCACCCATGATCGTGATCAACCGCGACCCGAGCCCGTTCAGCGAGATGGCGGAGCGGAGCGCGGCCGGCTACTTCTGCCACGGCCCAGCCGGCGAGCACCTGCCGCCGATCGTCGCGCGGCTGACCGGCGCGGACCGGAGCTGACCGCAGCGCGGAATGCGGCGCGCCCGCCGGAGCGTCCTCTTCGCCATGCGCGCCTGGGTGATCGCGGTGGCCGTCACGCTCCTCCCCTGTTCCGCGCGCGCCCAGCCCGAGGAGCCCTGGGCCCCTGCGGTCCGGGAGGGGCTCGCGGCGGCGGAGCGCGGCGACTGGGAGCGCGTCGCCGAGCAGCTCGGAGCGGCCGCGCGCCAGCTCGAGGACCTGGAGCGCGAGGACCAGCACGCCTTCGCGTGCGAGCTCGCGGCGGCGGAGCTGCGGCACGGGGACGACGACGCGATGGCGCGCTCGCGCGTCGCGGACGGGATCGCCACCGCGCGGGGGCCCCGCGGACCGGCGTGCCACGCGATGATCGCGGACGCCTACGTCGCGGCGGGCGAGCCCGAGTTGGCGGCGCACCACTTCCTCGCGGCCCTCGAGGCCGGCGCGAGCGCGGAGGTGCGGGCGCGCTACGAGGCGCTCGAGCCGGGGCTCCGTCGCGACGCCGAGCGGCTCCGGCGCGCGCTCCAGACACGGCCGCTCGGCGAGGCGATCGGCGCGGCCGCCACCCCCGAGGCGCTCAGCCGCGCGATCGAGCATGGCGTCGAGCGGGCGCGGCCGGATCGGCTGGCCTCCTGCTCCACGATGGACGCGTGGCGAGGCTTCGGCAGGATCATGTGCACGTACCGCGATGGGCCGACGCCGGTCGCCTTCGGGGCGGCCAGCTACCCGCTCGAGACGTTCGTCTATGCGACGAGCGGCGGACGGGCGCGCGTCGTCGCGTCCTACCCGTCCGGGACCGGCTACGACTGCGAGGCGGGTCACACCGTCGAGGACACCGGGCGCACCCGGCTGACCGCGCGCGAGCACGGCGTGGACGGCTGGCTGTTCCGGGTCCGAGAGCGCGTCGAGCCGGTGCTCATCGGCGACGAGTACGGCGCGCGCGAGCGCCGGCTGGTCTACGCCTGCGACACCCGCCGCGGCGTCTGCGCCCGGGTCGAGGAGGCGGCGCAGAGCTGCGTCGACACCGCGCGCCAGCTCAACGAGTGCCGCGGCTACGAGGGCCAGGCGTCGGTGCGGCGCGGGCAGCTCACCATCCGCGTCGATCGGGGCGAGCTCCCGGACGGCCTGCGCGACCCGGTCGATCTCAGCGGCCTCTCGCGCCCCCTCCCCGCCGCCCGGGACCCGCGCCGCGCCGAGACCCGCTCGATGCGTGGCTGTCAGGTCGTCGTGCGTGATTCACAGCCGCCGCTCAACGTCCGCGCGCGCCCCTCGGCCCGAGCCGCGGTGGTCGGCAGCCTAGAGGACGGCGTCGCCGTCACGATCGCGACCCGCGCCGGCGCGTGGGCCCGCCTCAGCGCCCCGATCGCCGGCTACGTCTGGCGCCGCAACCTCGCCCGCGTCTGCGCCCCGGGCCCGTAGGGCGGCGCGATCTGATCCTCAAGCGCCTGCCTCGCCCGCCGTTCCGATCGGGCGGTGCCCCGAACCTCCAGGGCCGAGATGCCTACGCGGCTGACGACTCGGCTGCCCAAGATCCTCGTCATCGAGGACGACGACGCGATCCGTCGGATGCTCGCGCGGACGCTCCGGTCGTGGGGCTGCCTGGTCCGCGGCGCGGCCGGGGCGAGCGAGGGGATCGCGCTCGCCTACGAGCTCCAGCCGGACCTCGTGGTCTCGGACCTCCAGCTCGGGGACGCCTCGGGCGTCGAGTGGCTCAAGGAGCTCTGCACCGCGACGCGCGGCACGGCGGTGCTCGTGGTCTCCGGGGCCGAGCCGCCGGTCAGCCTGCCGGGCTCGGTGGTCGGCTACCTCCAGAAGCCGTTCGACCCGCTCGCCCTCGTCCAGAAGGTGAAGCGGCAGCTGGGCCGCGCCGGGCACTCGCACCCTCCCGACCCGCAGGGGTAGTACCCGCGCCCGCGCAAGACTTGCGTAGCCCGGCAACCGTTTGCCAGGGCCCGCCCCGATCTGGCGACATCCCACTGGCGCGGCGCGTGCTCTCTCGGGGGGCGTGTCTTCCCCCGCCACGACCGCGGACGCCGCCGGCGTCTCCTCGAAGCCTTCACCGGAGTCCTCGCCGGAGGCGCAGCCCAGCTCCGCCGACCTCGGCGCGAGGACGACGGCGCCGATGCGCTACGGGACCTGCGAGCTGACCGACGAGCCGATCGGCGAGCCCCTCGAGCGGACGGTCGTCGCGTTCGACGACCGGGGCGCGCGAGCCCGGCTCTGGGACCTCGCGGTCGGCGAGACGCGGGGGCTCGCGTGAGCGCGGGCGGCTACGTGAGCCCCGCCTCGACCGCGGAGGTGCGCGCGCGGGTCGAGGAGGCGCGGATCGCCGGGCGTGGAGTGCGCGTGCGCGGCTCGGGGCACTCGGTCGACGACGCGATCGCGCCGCCCGACGGCGTGACGGTGCTGCTGCTCGACCGGCTGAAGGACCTCGCGATCCGGCCCGGCCCGCGCGGCGCCTCGGCGGAGGTCGAGGTCGGCGCGGGCTGCAACCTCGGCTACGACCGCTACGACCCCACGGGCACCTCGAGCTGGGAGCTGTCCCTCACCGATCGACTCGACAACGCCGGTTACGCGCTCGACTGCCTCGGCGGGATCAGTCACCAGACGGTCAGCGGCTTCCTGATGACGGGGTCGGCCGGCGGCTCGCTCGTCCACGACGCAGGCTCGAACGTGGTCGGCCTCGAGCTGGTCGACGGCCGCGGCCGCGTCCACCGCGTGCGCGCCGACGACCCCGACCCCGCCAAGCGCGACCTCTTCGAGGCGGCCGGCGTGTCGATGGGCCTCCTCGGGGTGGTCACGCGCGTGTGGCTGCGCGCGGTGCCTCACTACGACGTGATCGGGCGCGAGGTGACCCGCGCGCTCTCCTCCGCGCCGTTCGATCTGTGCGGGCGTGACGCGAGCCGCGCGGACGTCGTCGACCTGTTCCGCCGCCACGACTACACGCGGATCCTCTGGTGGCCGCAGCCCGGGTTCGACCGGGTGCAGGTCTGGACGGGCGACCGCGTCCCGGTCGGCGAGGAGGCCGAGCCGTTCGAGATCCTCGGGCGCTGGGACACCCTCCTCGGCTCGCTCCTGCAGACCGCGGTGGGCAACGCGCGCGACCTCGGCGTCATGCCCGCGCGCCTCGAGCAGCTCGAGTGGTTCGACCACCTCGCGCGCGCGCTCACCCGGATCACCCGGGCGGACATCTTGCACCGGCCGCCCGACGGCTCCCCTCGGATGCCCGGCCTGCCGCCCGCGGACGCGGCCCGGGTAGCCGCGGCTCTGCGCACGGCGCTGCGACACGCGTTCGAGGCGCGCGGCACCCGGGCGGCCGGCGCGGCCCTCGCGCCCCGCCTCCACGCGTTGGTGGGCCGGCTCACCGGCCTCTTCGTCCCCGACGGCGAGAAGCGCTTCCGCGACCGCTGGCACCTCGCGCTCCCGATGGACAACCAGCTCGACGACCGGCTCTGGCCGACGCGCTTCGCCGAGCTCTGGGTGCCGCTCGAGAAGGCCAACGAGGCGCTGCGCGCGGTCGAGGCGGTCGCGCGCGCGGGCGGCGATCCGGAGGCCCAGTACGTCCGCAACCGGGCTTTCCCGATCGAGGTCTACCCCGGCCCGCCGAGCCGCTTCTGGCTCAGCCCCGGCTACGGCCGCGCCGCGGTGCGCATCAACCCGTGCCGGTTCAGGCAGTGGGAGGGCGAGCCGGACACCGCTCAGCTCGACGCGTTCCTCGACGTCCTGCGCCCGTTCGATCCGCGGCCGCACTGGGGCAAGCACCTGCCGCCGAGCGACGACGCGTGGCGCGCCAACCTCCGCCGCCAGCTCCCCCGCCTCGACGACTTCCTGCGGCTGCGGGCCGAGCTCGACCCGGACGGCGTCTTCCTGACCGACTACTGGCGACGCAACCTCGGCATCGCGGCGCGCGGCCGCGCGACTCGGATGGAGGCGACCCAGTGACCCGGGCAGGCCTCGCGAAGGTCGACATCACCTGCCTCGAGCCGGACATGGTGATGATGGGCTGGGGGCAGCTCGATCAGCGCGCCACCGGAGTAGGCACGCGGCTGTTCGCCCGCGCGCTCGTCGTCGAGGACCGCGGGAAGCGGGTCGCGATCGTGGCCGCGGAGCTGCTGTTCATCTCCACCGCGATCCGCGCGGCCGTCCTCGCGCGCCTGGCGGAGGACGGGCTCGGGCCGCACGAGGTGCTGCTCGCGGCGACCCACACCCACAGCGGGCCGAGCGGGTACACGCAGTACCTCGGCTACAACGCGAGCAACTTCGGTTTCTCGCACGCGATCTTCGACGCGCTCGTCGACGGGATCGTCCGCGCGGTGCGCGAGGCGATCGCGCGCCTCGAGCCGGCGGAGCTCCGGGTCGGCGCGGCGAAGATCCCGCTGCACGAGCCCGCGCTCTTCAACCGCTCGCCCGCCGCGTACAACGCGAACCAGGACACCGCGCCGATCGATCCCGAGTCGCCCGAGGCGGGCACCCACCGCGAGACGGTCGTGCTGCGGGTCGACGGCGTCGGCGGCCGGCCGCTCGGGCTCGTCAACTGGCTCGGGGTGCACGGCTCGAGCTTCCACTCGGACCACCCGCTCGTGGAGGCGGACAACAAGGGCCTCGCCGCCGCCGAGCTCGAGCGCGCGATCGAGCCCGAGAGCCCCGGCTTCGTCGCGCTCTTCCTGCAGGAGGCGGCGGGCGACGTGTCGCCGAACTTCCGGCCCGACCCCGCGCGCGGCCTCGCGGTCGGCGCCGGAGAGGACGATCGGGGGAGCTGCGCGGCGAACGCAGAGATCCAGCGCCGCTACGCGACCCTCGCGTGGGCCGACGCGCGCCGATCGGAGCCGATCCGTGGCGCGATCGAGCACGTCACCTTGCACGTCGACTTCGGCGAGGCGTTCGTCGGCGAGGCCCGCACGCGGCCGCCCGTCCTCGGGCTCGCGATGGCCGCGGGCACCGACGAGGGCCCCGGTCCGCTCCGGCCGGTCGCGCGGCTCCTGCGCGCGCTCGGCCGGGCGCGCCCGCGCGACGCCAAGCTGCCGTGGCTCACCGGGGACGGCGGCGCGGCGCGGGGCCGCTTCCTCGGGGTCGTGCCGATGCGGCTCGGGCTGTGGCTGGTCGCGAAGGTCGAGCCCCGCATCGCCTTCGTGCGCGCGATCGATCGCGCCGGCCTGCTCGGCGACGACCCGTGGCTCCCGCGCGTCCTCCCGCTCCAGCTGCTGAAGCTCGGTGACCTCCAGATCGCGGCGGTGCCGTTCGAGCCGACCACCGTCGCGGGTCGCCGCATCCGCGCGGCCCTCGCGTTCTCCTCGCCGCGCGTCGTGGTGACGAGCTACGCCAACGGCTACGGCGGCTACGCGGCCACGCCCGAGGAGTACCGGACCCAGCACTACGAGGGGGGCGCGACGCTGTTCGGCGAACAGACCGTGCCGGCGATCGTCAACGAGCTGGAGTGGCTCGCGCGCGCGGGGGGCGCGCCGGCGGACGCGGGGGTGATGGGGCCGCCGCTGCGCGATGCGCCGCTCGAGCGGCTGCGCGCGCAGCGGGCGATCGGCGAGTCGTGGCTGGCGCGTCCTCCGGCGCCGCCCGAGGAGCCGCCCGCGGCGGAGGAGTCAGCGCGAGAGCCGACCGGGCCCCGGGCCACGCACGTCAGGGGGCCCGGTAGCCCTCCTTGATGCCGAGCTTCTGGATCTTGTGAGCCAGCGTCCGCACGGGGATCTGCAGCCGCTCCGCCGCCTCTCGGCGGTTGCCTCGCGCCTGGACGAGCGCCTCGCGGATCAGCTCGGCCTCGTGGCGCTCGAGCCGCGCGCGCAGCGCCTGATCGGCGGTGGGGGCCCCGGCCTCGGCCACGCTGGGCGGGAGGTGGCGCGACTCGATGACCGCGTCGGCCCCCGCGAGCAGCAGCGCCCTGAGGATGACGTTGCGGAGCTCGCGCACGTTGCCCGGCCAGGCGTGGGCACGGAGCCGCGCGCGCGCCTCGGGGTCGAGCGCCGGCCGCGGCACGCCGGCGATCTGGGCCTCCCGGGTGAGGAAATGGCTCACGAGCGCGTCGAGGTCCTCGGGCCGCTCGCGCAGCGGCGGCACGTGGATGACGAGCGGGTTCAGCCGAAAGCGAAGGTCCTCGCGGAACGAGCCCTCCGCGACCCGCGCGTCGAGGTCGGCGTGGGTCGCCGAGAGGATGCGGACGTCGACCTCGATCTCGTCGCTGCCGCCGACCCGTCGCAGACGCCCCGTCTCGAGCACGCGAAGCAGCGCGGCCTGCGCGCGCGGGCTCAGCTCGGCGACCTCGTCGAGGAAGAGCGTCCCGCCGTCGGCCGCCTCGAAGACACCAGGCCGCGTCTGATCGGCGCCGCTGAACGCGCCGCGGGCCGAGCCGAACAGGTGCGCCTCGAGCAGCGAGTCCGCGATCGCGGCGCAGTTCACCGCGCGCATCGGGCGATCGGCCCGGGCGCTCGCGCCGTGGATCGCCTGCGCGAGGACGTCCTTGCCGACGCCGGTCTCTCCGAGGATCAGCACCGGCAGGTCGGACGCGGCGACCTTCTGCGCGAGGGCGAAGACCTCCTTCATCTGCGCGCTCTGTACGATCGGCGCGTCCTGCTCCGGCTGCTCGTCGTCGAGGGGCACGCGCAGGCCCTCGTCGGCCCGCGCGGCCATCCGGCGCGCGAGGTCGAGCCGCTCGAACGGCCCGTGCCCGTGAGCCGCGACCCCGACCGCGAGGGGCGCTGCGCTCGCGTCGACCACCGCGCGGGCGAGGGCGCGGGCGGCGGCCGGCGAGGCGCCGGGGAGCACGGCGGCGAGGACCCGGCGGCCGTAGACCGCGATGGTGTCCTCCGCGCGGAAGCAACGCCGCACCTCGGGCAGCCAGGAGACCACGTCGAGGGACGGCTCGAGGCTCCGCACGTAGAGCACGGCGAACGGTCGCCTGAACGCGGCCTCGGCCGCGCAGCACGCCTCGAGCCGGCCGAAGAGGTGCTCCTCGGTCGCGATGCCGCCGGGGAGGAGCGGGGCGCCGGGTGAGAGGACCGAGATCGTGATCGTGACCTCGCCGAGCGAGACCGCCGCGCCGGACGCCAGCCGCGCCTCGCTGACGCGGACGCCACGCACGTGGGTGCCGTTGCGCGAGCCGAGGTCGCGCACCAGCACGCCGGCCGCGTCGAAGCTGAACCGCGCGTGCCGGCGCGAGAGGCTCGGGTCCGCGATCGCGAGGTCGCCGAGCCGCCCGATCACCACCTCCTCGCCGGGCCCCAGCTCGACGGTCCTCACCGCGCCCGGGCCGTGCACCACCAGCACCGCCCGTCGACTGCCCAGCCGCTGGTGGCGATCCTGCGTCGAGCTCTCGATCGTGTCGTGCTCGGGCGTGTCCACCGATCGGAATCTCCACCCGCGGACCCGCCCGGTCAACCGCGCTACCCTGGAGCCGTCCATGGAGCCCGCCGCCCCCGCGACCGCGCTCGGCGCGCTGATCTCCGGACGCTACCGGCTCGGCCCTCGGATCGGGGCCGGAGGTCACGGCGCGGTGTTCGCCGCGACCCACATCTGGACCGGCCGCCCGGTCGCCGTGAAGCTCCTCTTGCCGACCGCAGCCGCGAGCCCAATCGCGCTCGAGCGGTTCCTGCGCGAGGCGCGCGTCACGGGCGAGCTGCGCCACCCCAACGTCGTCGACGTGCTCGACATGGGGATGGACGGCGACCGCGCGTTCCTCGTGCTCGAGCTGCTGCGCGGCGAGACGCTCGCCGACCGCCTCGCGAGGGGGCCGCTCGCGCCGGCGGAGGTGTTCGCGGTGATGGCCCCGATCCTCCGCGCGCTCGCCGCGCTCCACGCGATCGACGTGGTCCACCGGGACGTGAAGCCAGACAATGTATTTCTCTCGGTGGATACCGACGGGAGCGTCGTACCGAAGCTGCTCGACTTCGGGATCAGCAAGCGCCTCGACGGCGCGTCGGATCGGGTGACCCAGACCGGCGGGCTCGTCGGGACGCCCGACTACATGTCGCCCGAGCAGGTCGAGGGCGAGCGCGTCGGGCCGGCGAGCGATCAGTGGTCGGTCGGGGTCGTGATGTTCGAGGCGCTCGCCGGCCGCCGCCCCTACCCCGAGGGCGCCCTCGCCAAGGTGCTCGCCGCGATCGCGACCAAGCCGCCGGCACGCCTCGCCGACCTCGAGGGCGAGGTACCCGACGACCTGGCGCGCCTGGTCGATCGGACGCTCTCGCGCGACCCCGCGGCCCGGTTCGAGAGCGTGGGCGCGTTGCTCGCCGCGCTCGAGGCGGTGGCCGACGCGCACGGCTGGACGGAGCGCGACGTGCCGGCGGTCGAGGCGCGCGCGGTCCCCGAGGCGCCGGCGAGCCGCGCGGTGGACGCCCACGCCGAGACCGCGTCGATCGAGGCCGCGTCGACCGAGGCCGCGTCGATCGAGGCCGCGCAGCTCGAGCCCACGCCGGCCGAGCGTCCGACGCGGCGCCGACCGAGCCCGCTCGCCTGGGCGGTGGGTGCGATCGTCGGGGGGTTGATCGTCGTCGGCGCGTGGCTCGCCACCCAGCCCGACGCTCCGCCCCCGACCACGCTGGAGCCGCCGCCGCTCGCGAGCGTGCCCCCGCCCGCGGAGCCGGACGCGACCGAGGAGGCCCCGCGGCTCAACGAGGCGACGCCCGCGCCCCTCCCCGCCGCAGAAGCCCCGACGCCGGCGTCCCCGACCGAGCCCGCCGCCACGCGCCGCGCGCGCCGCGCCCCCTCCCGCGCGACCGCGCCCGCCCGAGAGGCCACCGCGCCGGAGGATCCCGCGCCGGACGAGCCGCCGACCGCTCAGGCCGCGGACGAGGCTGCCCCCGCCGCGACGGGAGCCAACGGCGCGCCGATCATCGTCGACTGAACGGGTCGACCGCGGTCAGCTCGGTCCGCGCGCCGAGGTCGCGCGTGCCGAGCTGGCCGTCCCCGTTGGCGCCCGTGCAGAACAGCGTGGTTCGCTCGGCGTCGCCCGTGATGAGGCACGTGTGCTCGAGGCTCGAGAGGGCGACGATGGGGTCCTCCGAGCGAAACACCACGACCGGCTCGACGCGGTCCCAGGAGACGCCCAGCACGCCCTGCACGCCGCTGCCCCAGCCGTAGACCGCGGGCGGCTGCTCGCTGACGAGGAGGTTGTGCAGCATCACCGCCTCGAGGTGACGCACGTCGACGCGCACCGGGGGCGGCAGCTCGATCGGCACAGGGACCACGCTCTGCTGCGGGCCGCCGGTCATCAGGTCGCGCCCGTACCCCCAGCAGAACACGCGGTCGTCCACCGTGACGGCGCAGACGTGTTGCTGGCCGACCGCCACCCGGACGGGCTCGGCCGGCAGCGGGACCACGTTGGGCACCGGGTTGACCTCGACGCTCGCGTCGAGCCCGAGCTGGAGCCAGCGGTTGCCGCCAAAGCACAACACCTGCGCGGGCGCGCCGGCCACGACGCAGGTGGTGTGGGCCATGTTGACGCTGGTCGTCGTCGAGACGCTCCGCACCGGCCGCGGGAGCGCGACGGGCTCCCAGTCGACCAGCTCCTGCTCGAGTGGCTGGCCGAGCTGTCCCTGCGCGTTGATCCCCGCGCACCGAAGCTCCTCGCCGCCGAGCACCGCGCAGATGTGGCGTTGGCCGATCGCGACGTCGGTGACGTCGGTGACGGCCTCGACGCGACGGGGCGTCTCGTACTGGTTCGCGCCCACGTTCGCGCGGTTCCAGGACACGTTGCCCCAGCAATAGAGGTCCCGCGCCGGGCCCGCGACCGCGCAGAACGAGAACACCCCACGGTGGAGCGCGTGGATCGGCGCGGGGATCCCCTCGGCCTGCACCGGCGCCGCGCGCGGCAGCATGTCTCCGACCCCGAGCTCGAAGCTCTCGTTGCCCCCCCAGCACCAGACCGACGCGCCGTCGACGACAATGCAAGTCGCGTGCAGCGAGGTCGCCACGTCGGTGAGCGGTGGCATCACGCACTCCGCCGCGACGCAGCGGGTCGGCACGTCGCACGCGGGCTGGCAGGGGACGTCGGGGAGCCCCGCGTCGAGCTCGATGAGGTCGGTGCAGCCGGCCGCGGCGAGCAGCAGCGCGACGACGAGGTGTCTCATCGCACGGCCTCCTCGGACGGAGAATCGAGCAGCAGGCTCACGAGGCCGAGCGTGAGCGCGGCTGCGCCCGCGAGGGCCGCGCCGATTCCGAGCCCGAGGGCCGCGCTGGCCGCGTCGTGAAACGGACCGAGCCGATCCTGGCAGGGCAGCGGGCTCCCGGCGACGAGCACGCAGTCGTTGTAGCCGACCGCTCGCCCCTCGCGCACGCCGAGCGCGACGCCGAACGCAATCAGCGCGCCCCCCGCGAGGCTCGCCACCGTCACGGTCGCCACGTGCAGGCCGGTGAGGTCGACGGAGACGCGCGGCGCGGGAGCGCCGGCGGGCGGGACCTCCGCGGGCGGCGCGACCGGGAGCGCGCGCGAGAGCCGGAGGTGGACGCGGGTCAGCCCGCCCGCGACGACGACATCCGTGCGCTGCAGCGGCACGTGGCCCTCGGCTCGCGCCTGCACGACCACCTCCCCGGCGGGCACCCAGCGAGGGGCGCCGGGCGGGCAGACCTCGCCGTCGATCGCCAGCTCGGCGTCGTCGGGCTCGGCGGTGACCTCGATCTGCCCGACGTGGGTCAGGATCACCGCGAGGGCGCCCTCGAGCGTCTCGCGGTGCTCGACGATCCACGGGTCGTCCCCGCGCTCGAGCGCGTCGGCGAGATGGGCCCGCGCGTCGACCCACCGCCCGAGCGCCTGCTCGGCGAGGGCGAGCTGCGCCAGCGCCCGCGGCTCACCGGTCGCCTCGTAGGCCCGCGCGAACTCCTCGCGCGCCTCCGCGTCCCGGCCCTCCTGCCGCAGCGCGATGCCGCGCTCCACCGAGGCCGCGTCGGGGGCGGGGGGCGGCGCGTCCTGCGCGGAGGTGGATCGAGCCGCGAGGATCAGGCCGAGCCCCGCGGCGAGCGCGAGGAGGCGGGATGGGCGCCGGGCGAGCACGCCCGCGCGCTCAGACCCAGCCATGCTCCCGGTACCACGCGAGCGCCCGGCGGACGCCCTCCTCCATCGGCACCTCGGGCACGTAGCCGAAGTCCTCGCGCGCCGCGTCGTGCGCGCAGGTCCAGGCCTCCTGCGCGCCCATCTTGGCCTTCTGCTTGTTGAAGAGCCGCGGCTTCTTGTCGATCTTCGTCGCGAGCTCGCCGCCCACCGCGGCCACGCTGACGAGGAACTCGGGGAGCTTCAGCGTGCGCACCTTGCGGCCGCTCGCGGCCACGATCGCGTCCTGGAACTCGCCCCACGTGATGGGCCGACCATCGCAAAGGAAGTAGCCCTTGCCGACCGTCGCATCGCTCGTGGCCGCGTCGACGATCGCGCGGACGCAGTCGTCGACGTAGATCGCGCTGAACCAGCGGTCGCGGTTGCCGAAGAACACGTTGCGACCGCTCTCGACCTCCTTGAAGAGGTTGAAGTAGTCCCCGTCGCCCGGCCCGTAGACCCCGCTCGGGCGGATGATCGTCCACGGCACGAGGTCGTCCATCGCCTCGACGACCTGCTCGGCCTCGAGCTTGCTGCGGCCGTAGTGCTCGATCGGCGCGCGCGGGTCGCTCTCCCGCAGCGGGCGCCCGGGGGCGCTCGGGCCGTAGGCGGCGAGCGAGCTGACGAGCACGAAGCGGGAGAGCGTCGGGTGAGCCTCGCGGACCGCGGTGAGGAGGTTGCGCGTCGGCATCACGTTGGCGCGCTGGAAGTCCTCGTAGGTCACGCCCTTGGTCGCGCCGGCGACGTGGAAGATCCAGTCGGGCCGCTCCTCGGCCATGAGCCGCGTGAGGCCGTCGACGTCGTCGTAGGCGAGCGACGCCGCGCGCCCCTCGGTCGGCGCGGGCGAGCTCGGCCGCACGATCGCGATCACGTCGACCCCCGCCGCGAGCAGCGCGGAGCGGAGGTTCCCGCCGATGAACCCGCTGGCGCCGGTGATGAGCGCCTTCCCCTCGATGGTCCGGTTGAGCAGCGTCACGGGCCCATCCATGGGCGGCGGCGGGCGTCCGCGCAAGGCTACGTCGCGCATCGCAGAGGAGGGCTCGGCTCCGAGGCCGGCGCAGAGCTCGGCGTCTGGGGCCGCGATCCCGGACCTACGGGCGGTACGACACCAGCCAGTCGCGGTGGCTCGCCGCCTCGAGGGCCCCACCCATCGCCCCCTGGACGGCCTCGTCCCAGCGCGCCCAGCGCTCCACGAACGCCTCGGCCGCCGCGGGGTCGCCCGCGCGCTGGACCCGCAGCACCTCGGCGAGGAGCCCCTCGATCGCGGCCGGGTAGGCCGCGTAGTCGATCGTCAGCCGGCCGTCCGCGTAGGCGAGGACCCCGTGCTCGAAGAACCAGTTCTGCTGCATGAGCTGCATGGTGCGGTAGGGGCTGTCGCGCGGCGGCTCGGTCGAGACGAGCGTGCGGAGGATCCCCGCCGCGTAGGCGTCGCTCATCCGCGCCTCGTCGATCACCCCGCGCTCCGCGAGCCGCGGCATCAGCCAGAGCGAGACGAGGTCCGCCTTCATCTCCTCCATGTGGTTGTGCCACCGCCCGAGCGCCTCGGTGACGGTGCGCCCGTCCTCGGTGGTCTTCGGGCCGAGGTAGTGCCCCACCTCGTGCCACACCGTGCGGTCGAAGCTCCCGCGCGGCCCGAGGTCGTCGGCGTGGGCCTCCGCCACCACCGCGCGCCAGCGGCGCTGGGCCGACGCGATCACGGCCGGGTTCTCCATGATGTTCCGCCGCAGGAGGATGGTGCGCCCGTACTTGCGCGTGATGTGGGCCTCGTTGGGAAGAATGGAAGCCGTGTTGCCGCCGCGCGCCTGCCCGTAGTCGCGCACGACGTCGTAGATCCCGATCGGGATCTGCCCGCGCACCGTCTGGTAGGGCCCGCCGGGCAGCGCCTCCTCGTGCTCGGCGAGCTGCGTGACCGCCGCCTCGAGGTCGCGCGAGGCCTCAGGGTTGCGCACCAGGATCGACGCCGCGAAGAACGCCTTCTGGCCGGAGAGCCGGTCGTCGTAGGTCTCGTAGGCGCCGAGCTCCGCGTTGAGGTGCACGAAGCGCCCGCTCACCCACGCGGCGTCGCCCGCCTCGTAGTCGTTGCTCAGCAGGTCGCGCGCGCGCTGCTCGAGGTAGTCGGCGAGGTCCGGGTCCTCGGTCCGCACGAGCCCGGCTGCGCGGTGGAGGCGCCCCGACGCGTCGCGCAGCTCGTCCGCGTAGGCGAGCGCGTAGGGGACGGCGTAGAGCGCCTCGTCGTCCGCGTCCGCCTCGAGCCGCGCGGGCACGCTCGGGTGCAGCGCCTCGATCCACGGGTGCGCCTCGAGCGCCGCGCGGTCGGCGGCGAGGTTGGCCTCCGTCCGGCGCCGCACGACCGTGCGCACCGCCTCGAGCTCGGGCTGATCGGGGTGGGCCGCGACGTAGGCCTCGAACCCCTCGCGGTCGAGGTCGCGCGGGTAGACGTTGCGGCCCGGCGCGGGGCCGACGACCGGCGCGAAGGGCACCCGCTCGTTCTCGAGCGTGTACGCGATGGGTCCGCGGAAGAGCGAGTACAGCTGCCGCAACGCGTCGAGCTGGGCGCGCTCCGCGTCGTCGGTCGGCTCGTAGCTCGCGAGGTGCGCGGCGACCGCGGGAGCGTCCGGGTGACGGCTGACCTCGTAGAGCCGGTGCATGATCTCGCCGACCTCCGTCAGCTCGGCGAGGGCGGCGCGCTCCGCCTCGGTGAGCGATGAGGTGTCCGCCTCGATCACGAGCGGCGCGCTGCGCGCGAGGAGCGCCTCGGCCCGCTCGGCCGACCAGAAGCCCTCGAGGCGGTCGAAGGTCGGCGCGGCCGACGCGGGCTCGGGGCGCGGCCGCGCGGTGGGGGCGGGCTCCTCCGGGGCGCCGCGGCCTCCTTGGCCGGAGTCGCAGGCGACGAGGAGGAGCGCGACGATCACGAGCACGCAGGTCAGGCGAGACATCGGGCGGACTCTACTGTGGCGGGCTCGGCTCGCCAGCGGGCCGTCGGTCCCAGGGGCTGTCCCCTGGGACAGCGCGAGCCCGCCGTCGGGCGCAGCCCGCGCGAACGCGTGGGCACGGGGGTTGCGAATCGGCCGCGCATGACGAGACCCATCCCCGCGATCCTCGGTGCCCTGGTGCTGCTCGCGACCGGCTGCCCGGCCCCCGGCGAGTTCCTCACGATCGAGCCGGAGACGGCCGAGCTGCGTCCCGGGGAGTCGGTGACGATCACCGTCCGCCACGGGATCCGGGGCTGGGAGGAGGGCGACCCGGTCGTGGCCAGCGGGCTCGATGTCACCCTTCACGACGGAGCGCGGATCGCGACGATCGAGGCGCCCTCGTTCTTCGAGGGTGTCGACGTCGCGGCCCCGTCGGATCCCATCGCGGTGGGCGAATCGGAAGGCCATCTGACCACCGAGTGCGGGCACGACACCGAAGCCGACGCCTATGTCTGCGTGGGCCGGTTCGAGGTGCGGCACCTCGCCCCCGGGGGCACCGGTCAGGTGAACGTGCGGTTCCGCACCTACCCACCGGGGATCGGCGGCCGCCTGGACGAGAGCGCCACGGGGCTGTTCGAGGACACGGAGATCGCCTTCGTCTCCACGCCGGTCGTCGAGGACGCCGGCCCTGGCACGGATCTGGACGCCGGCCCTGGCACGGATCCGGACGCCGGCCCGGATGAGGACGCGTCGGTCGGCGGCCGGTGCGCGGAGCTCCCCTGCGTGAACGGCACCCGCACGACCGACGGGGAGGGGGCCTGCCGCTGTGTGTGCGACGCGGGCTACCGCGGCGAGGCGTGCGACCGCCGCGATCCGGTCACCCGCACCTTGCCGGGGACCTTCGCCGACCCGCGCGGGGTGGCGACCGATCCGAGCTCGGCCACCTTGGTCGTGGTCAGCGGTCAGGACGGCGCCGTCGAGCGCGTCGGCTTCGACGGAGCGGGCCGGGTCACGGTGGTCCCGGGCGCGGCCGGTCGGCAGCTCCTCGACGTCGCCGTGGCGGACGACGGAACGATCTACGTGCTCGCCGCCTCCACCTTCGGCCCGTGGCTCCACCGGGTGGCCGACGGCGCGCTGGCCCCGATCTCCCTCGGGCTGCCGAGCATCAGCGGCATCGCCTGGATCGACGGCGCGCTCTGGATCGGGTCGCTCGGGCAGGTCGGGCGCGTCGACGACAGCGGCGCGACGCCCACCTTCGTCTCGGTCGCCGGCAGCGGGTCCCCCGCGCGCGCACCCCAGGACGGCGTGGGCGCGGCCGTCCAGTTCGGGGAGGCCCTCGACCTCGCCGGCGCGCCCGACGGCACCGTCCTCGTCACCGACGCGGGCAACGGCACCGGCGGCGCGCTTCGCGTCCTCGACCCGGTGACCGGACAGGTCACGACGGTCTACGGCGCCAACGGGCCGCGGCCGGGAGACCGCGCCAGCGGCGGCTACGTCCAGACCCCGATCGGGCTCGCGGTCGACGCGTCGGGCGGCGTCTACGTCGCCGAGCGGGTGGCCCACCGCGTCCGCTGGCTCTCGCGCTTCAGCGCCACGTTCTGGCTCTCGGACGACGTCGCGGGCGAACGGTACGAGGGGAGCCTCGACTTCGACGGGACCCCCGGCCACGTCGACGGCCCGGCGACCGTCTCGCGGCTGCACTTCCCGTCGTCACTCGCGCTCTCCCCCGATGGCCGGATGCTCTTCGTGGCCGACGCGGGCAACGACGCGGTGCGCGTCGTCGACCTCTGAGCCGTCGCGCTGCGCTGGGCTTCCGATCCGAGGGCGAGCACGGCATGATCGCGCTCGGCGTGTCGAAGCCGATCAACGTCAAGGGGATCAACTTCTCGGGGCTCCTCGCCGCCTACGAGCGAGCGTACGGGGCGGAGCGACGGACCGCCCTCGAGCGCCAGGTCGCAGAGCCGGTTCGCGCGGCCCTCGCGAGCCGAGAGATCCTGGCCGCCGGCTGGTACCCCGCGGCCTGGTACGACGCGCTGCTGCGCGCGGTCGAGGCCGAGGAGGGCGAGGGCGCGATCAAGGCCCTCGCGGGCGACGCGGTCACGCACGACTTCCAGACGCTGTTCCGGGTGGTGCGCCTGTTCCTCAAGCCCCAGCTCGCCCTGCGCCAGAGCGTGCGTATCTCCAGCCGCTACTTCGACGGCGGCCAGCTCGAGGTGGTCTCGGTCGACGACGGCTCGATCCACTACCGCCTGCGCGGCTACCACGGCTTCACCCGGCGCATCTGGCTCGACTTCATGGGCGGCGTCGAGGGCGTGCTCGGGAGCCTCGGCGGCAACGACGTCCAGTCGCGCGTCCTCGCCGGCGGGGTCGGCTCGGACCTCGAGCTGATCGTCACCTGGCGCGGCTGAGGCGAGCCGTTCGCGCAGGACCCCGTGCGGGGGCGCACGACCCGGTCATCCGAGCGACGGCCTGCTAGCCTTCGCGCGTGACGCGCTTCGCTCGCCGGTTCGATCGCGTGGCCCGCTCCCTCAGCCGAGTGGAGCTGATGCGCTCGTCGATGGACGAGGCGTTCCCGCTGACTGAGCTCGACCTGCTCGACCGTGACGCGGGCCGACGGTTCCTCGACTTCTACGGCGACGAGGGGCTGGCGCTGGCGTTCGAGCGCTACGGGGTCACCGGCGCGATCCTCGCCAAGGGCTGGGAGGAGACGCGCCTCGAGACCCAGGCGGTGGACGACCGGCACACGCTCCTCATCGACGCGCGCCACGGCGACGCGTGGGAGCGGGTGGTCGAGCTGGTGGTGCGCCGCGATCGGCTGGTGGTCGAGGGGCTCGACGCGGTGTTCGACGTGCTCACCGCCGACTGGGTGCTGCTCCAGAGCCCAGGGGCGCGC
>JAUHXR010000116.1 GCA_030426845.1 Polyangia bacterium
TCCGCGCACCCCCGAGGGGCTCGCCGCGCGGGTGGTCGAGCTCGAGGCGCTCCTCGAGGGCGCGGCGCTGCGCTGCCGGGCCGCGGCGGGGCGCCTCCGCGAGCTGACCGATCGGCTCGAGCAGCAGCGACGCGCGCTCGACGAGGCGGTGGCGGACGCGCTCGACGCGGAGCGGCGCGCGGTGCGTCGCTCGCTCGCGACCGGGGCGGACGCGCGCTCGCCGCGCGTGGCCGACGCCCTCCGCGCCCAGGGGGCGGTCGCGGCCCTCGAGCGCGCGATGGCCCGCAAGGGCTCTCGTCCGCCGCGCGCGTCTCGTCCGCCGCCCCACCTCGCGGCGGCGCGGGCGGCGCACCGGGACGCGCGGGCGGCGCGCGCGAAGCTCGCGGCGGGGGCGGCCGAGGCGGTCCAGCGCGCGGAGGCGCGGCTCGCGGACGCGGTGGAGGCGCACGACGCGCTCGCGGAGGAGCTCGAGGAGGCGCGGCGTCGGCTCGAGGCGCAGGGCTGACGATCAGGCCTCGGCGTCGCCCTCGGCGGCCTCCTCGGGCGGCGCGTCCTCACCCCAGCTCAGCGCGAGGGCTGCGCCGGTGTCGCCGGTCACTGAGCGGATCGCGTCGCCGGAGAGATCGACCACCTCCTCGCCGCCGCGGCGGTGGATCTGGAGCACGGGTCCTTGCTCCGTGAGGCGGATGGTGGGGCTCACCGAGGTCGGCAGGAGCGCCCACGCGAGGAGGCACTTCGCGTCGCGGTCTGCGCGGCGCCGCGCGAAGGCCGCGGTCGGCGCGCGCTCGCAGACCGGGAGCGGCGACGGGTGGGTCGGGATCGCGGCGACGAGCGCGAGCACCGTGTCGACCAGCACGGTGTCGACGTGGCTCGGGCCCGCGAGGCGCGCGAGGCGTGCGTGGACCGCGGCGAGGTCGTCCGACGCGGTGCTGAGCGCGGCCGAGTGCTGCGGGATCCACGCCTCGGCGGTGGTGAGCGACAGCGGCTGGGTCGAGGCGCCCGCGAGCTGCGCCTTGCGGATCGACCAGGCGATGGTGCGGCGCTCGATAGCGACGTCGAGGAACACGGGTCCGGCCGGCTGACCGCCGAGCGGGTGCGCGCTGCGGAAGCGGTGCCGCGTCCACACCAGGTCGTCGGTCCGGCCGGTGGCGGCGATCCAGAGCCGGCCGAGATCGCCCGGGCCCTCGCCGGCTGACCACTCCACGCGCCGGCGCCGCAGCCCCGTCGCCCCGTCGTCGGCCGCGCCCCGCGGCGGCTGGAGCACCGCGTCGAGCCACCCGAGCGCCTCGGTGACCCGCCAGCCGTCGGGTCCGACGTCGGGTGCGTCGGTGGAGTCGTGGAGCCGGTGGAGCCGGGCGGAGACGGGGCCGACGAGCCGCTCGAGCGCGTGCCGGGCGAGCGCGAAGAGCTCCGCCAGCGCGCCCTCGGCGACGGTCCGCGCGAAGCCGCTCGAGCCGGGGGTGCGGTCGAAGAACGCGAGCGCCTCGGCCTCGCCCACCGTGACCGGCGCGACGTCGACGAGCTCGGCGGAGGCGCGGAGCGCGCACGGCAGGATCATCCGGAGCGCGGCCGCGATCGGGACGGTCGCCTCGCGCGGCAGCGGGACCTTCACGACGCAGGCCTCGGACGAGTAGGCGGCGCGGACCGGCCGCTCGTAGCGGCGCCGCTCGATCAGCTCGGGGCCGGGTGCGTAGCGTCGAACTGCGTAAACCTCCTCGACGATGCGCGCGTCGGAGCACGCGACCTCGATCGCGGCGCCGCCGAGCTCGCGCGCCTCGAAGCGGCCGCCCTCGAGCTCGACCGTCACGCGGCGCGCGAGGGTGGTGCGGTGCGGCTCGACGATCCGCTCGCACGTCGTGACGCCGCGGCCCGACTCGACCACGAGGTAGCGACCGCGCGCGTGCTCGAAGATCGCGCCCGGTGGGAAGAGCGTCGGCGCGATCGCGGCGTCGACCTCGCGGAGGGTCTCGCTGGTGCCGCGATCGACGAGGCGGGTGCGGTCGACGGCCTCGCCCACGCAGTCGGCGCGGATCGGCTCGCCGAGCGCGGCCTCGCCCGCAGCGCGCACCAGCTCTCGGGAGGCGGCGTCGTCGGCCGCCGCGTCGAAGTGCCAGACCCTCCGGTAGCGCACGCGCCGGCTCGCCTCGAGCCGCCCGAGGACCTCGTCGACGAGGCCGGCGCCGAAGCGGTCGCGGAGCGCGGCCACGTCCTGCTCGCGACCGAGCGCGCGATCGAAGTGACGCTGGCGGACGACGTCGGGCTCCGCGAGGGTCACCGCGCGCGGGAGGTCCGCGATGCGGCTGCGCTCCGCCGCGTCGATCGCCTCCTCGTGCAGGACCATCTCCTCGTCGGCCGGCGGCGCGAGCACGAGCACCACCGAGTCGCGCCCCGTGCGGAGGCCGGCGTGGGCGAGCCGCTGCGCCTCGCGCCGGACGTCGGGGTAGCGTCCCTCGAGCAGCACGACCTCGGCGTCGAGCGGGTCGGCCTTGTGGTGGCGTCGGAGGCGGCCGAGCTCGGTCGCGAAGCGCCGGCTGTGGCGGTTCGCGTCGCCCGCCCAGCGGATGTGCCAGGGGACCTGCGCCTCCTCGCACGCCTCCGCGATCACGTGCAGCGGGATGGCCTCGCCGTGCGCGTCCGCGAGGTCCCGCCGCCGCAGGATCGCGCGGGTCACCCGCGGCGCGCCGTCGCCGTCGAAGACGCGCATCGGGGCCGCGAGGACGTGGCGCGCCCACGCGTCCATCCCGCTCGCGCTCGGGCCCACCACGCCGAGCAGCACCGGGGGGTAGGGCGCGTCGTGGAGGGTGTCGAGGAGGGTCCAGACGCGGCGCATGATCATGTGCGCGTGCATCTCCGCGACGCCCGTCATCCGGTCGGCGTCGTCGACCACGATCAGGCCCAGCGACGCGAAGAACGGGTCGGTGCGGTTGAAGCCGAGGACGTCCGCCTCGAGCGCCTCGAGCCCGGCGACGACCACCGCCGGGGTGCGGCCGGCGAGGAAGGTCTCGGCGAGGTCCTCGCCCGCGCAGACCACCGAGACGTTCCACCGCGCGCTGCCGCGCGAGAGCGCCTCGCGGAGCTGGCGCGACCACGCGCGCGCGGCCTCCTGGTCCCGTACGACGACGAGGCTGGTCGCGCCCCGGTCGAGGTGGACGTAGAGCGCGGAGAGCATCGCGAGCGTGGTGCGGCCCGAGCCCTCGGGCGCGAGGACGAGCGCGTGGGGCGTGCTCAGGTCGGCCGCGACGATCGGTGACGGGCCGACCTCCTCGCGCAGCTCGGGCGCGGGGCCCGAGGCGGTGGGCGCGGACATCTTCCAGACGGCGCGCAGGTGATCGAGGACCTCGCGCTGGTGCGCGAAGAGGCCGTCCTCGGCGCCGGTCAACGAGGCGAGCGCCTCCGCGAGCAGCGGGCTCTCGTCGGGGTGGAAGCCGGCGCGCTCGGCCTCGCGCCCCGCGTGCTGCTCGAGCGCCTCGAGGAACGCGCCCGGGAGCCGCGCCTGCAGCGCGTCGCCGAGCCGTCGGAGGGGATCGGGCGGCGGCCCCGGGAGCTCCTCGTCCTCCAGCTCCTTCGCCTCCTCGCGCTCGGGCGGCGGCGATCCCTCGAGCAGGAGGTGCACGGTGAACGCGAACAGGAACACCGCGCCGAGCACCCAGGCCCCGACCGGCGGCGCGCCCGCGATGGGGTAGGCGGTGAGCTCGCGGAGCCCTCCCGCGCCGCTGAGCCACGCCTCGGCCGACGCGACGCACTGCGGGATCGCGTGGGTGGCGGCCGCGCGCCGGGACTCGTTCGCGTAGAGGAAGCCCGAGAGCAGCAGGGTCGGCCAGGCCACCCAGACGAGCCGCCACGCCCAGCGCGTGAAGCGCTGGTCGGCGCGGCGCGCGGTGCTCGACCCGACCCAGCGGTAGGTGAACGGCAGCCGGGCGGTCGGCGTGCGCCAGGTGATGGGCGTGTCGCGGTAGTAGAAGGCGAGGCCCGCGCGGATCAGCGCGATGATCGGCAGCCAGGCGGCGAGGTGCAGCACGATGCCGGTCGCGGGGTGCTCGGAGAGCGGGAGGAAAGGCCAGGCCCAGTCGCCGAGCAGCTCGTACTCGAAGAAGCCGACGCGCGACCACGCGGGCGCGCTCACGCTGGCCGGGCGCTCGAGGGTCGACTTGAGCAGCGGGTCCACGAGGATCGCGACGAGGTAGACCGCGAGCGCGAGCAGGCTGGAGCCGGCCCAACCGATGGCGAGGCTTCCGCCGCCGAGCCGCAGCACGCGCGAGAGCCAGCGCACCACGCCGCTGCCGACCACGCCGCCGACCGCGACGCCGGTGAGGACGAGGATCACCGCGACGCCGCCGTACTGCTCGGCGAGCGCGCTGAGCGGGCAGAGCAGTCGGTCCAGCCAGCTCATCGCGCGCGAGCATACCGAAGGTTGGTCCCGGCGCGTGGGCGTGCGGTCGCACACACCGGGCGGTCGTGTAAGAGACCCGTAAGCTCGCGATCGGCCGGGCGGTACCCGTAGCTTGGGGCAGCTCTTCGGGGAGATCGGGGATGAACGGCTTCGAACCGCACGCGGAACACCGAGAACGCCTGCTCGCGCACGCGAGGGCCCTCACGCCCAAGAGCGATCGCCCGCCCGCCCCGCCGATGAGCCCGCCGCGCGCTGCGGCCTACATCCAGCACGCCGACAACCTCCGCGCCGAGGGGCGCCTCGTCGAGGCGATCGACGCGCTCACCCGGGCGGCCGAGGGCCCGCGCTTCGCGGCCCACGCGCTCCGCCAGCGGGCCGAGCTCGAGGAGCAGCTCGGTAACGTCGAGGACGCGGCCATCACGCTCAAGGAGGCGCTCCACCGCGTGGTGGACGACCCGCGGCAGTCCGCGCGCGGCTACGCGGCGATCGGTGACCTCTACGTCCGCCGCGGCGAGCCGCTCGAGGCCGCCTACTACTACCGGCGCGCGCTCCGCCTCGACCCGAACGACCGGACCTTCGCCGAGCGGCTCACGCGCTGCGAGCGAGGCGCGCCGGCGCCGGCCGCCCCCGACCTCCGGGCGGGCCTCGACCCGGCTCAGCGCTCGACCTCGTAGGTGTCGTCGAAGGCGCTGGCCGGCAGGTCCAGCGACGCCACCGCCGCGTCGGCGATGTCCCCGAGCGCCACCACGTAGTAGGCGCGGTCCGCGTCGACCCCGCGCGAGACCGGGACGCGCGCGCGACCGGCCGCGCCCTCCTCGGCGAGGCGACGGCGGACCTCCTCGTAGGCGCGGGGCGGCGCGAGGAGCTCGCCGTCGAGCGCGCGGGTGATCGTGTCGGCGCGGGCCTCGTGGCCGCTCACGTTCAGCGCGACGTGGAGCGAGCGCGCCTGCCGTCGCGCGAAGGCGGCGAGGGCGTCGCACGTCGCCTCCGCGCTCTCGGGCATGTCGAGCGGGTCCCACTCCGCGACCGGCTCGGCGTGCTCCTCCGCTGCCTCGCGCAGCGCGTCGATCGAGGTGAACGGGACCTCCTCGCGCCAGCGCTGCCGGTAGCGCTGGTCGCGCGCCATCGCGAACAGCACGTCGCGCACCCGGGCGTCGCGCGCGCCCACCGGCAGGAGACCGGCGAGGAACCGCGACGAGTCGGGCGGCAGCAGGCTCTCGACCAGCGCCTCGTCGCCCTGACCGAAGAGCGCGGACGGATCGAGCGTGCCGTCGCGGCGCCGCTCGACGTGAACCGCGCGCAGGGAGTCGATCAGCCGGGCGCGCGTGCGGCGCGCCGCGCGATCGAGCAGCGTGAGGCGCTGCGCGTCGCCGAGCACCGCCGAGCGCACCGCGAGGAGGGCCTCGACCCGCGCGACCTCGCGCGCGAGGCGCAGGCGCGAGGCGAAGTACTCGAGCACCGAGTCGCGGAGGCCCGTGACGGTGTTCTCGAGCGCGTCGAAGGTGTCGTGGAACGCGCGCCGCACCGCGATCACCGCCCGCCGGTAGTGGAAGAAGAGGTACGTGCCCGCGCCGAGGCTCGAGGCGCCGAGCGCGGTGATCCAGGCGCGCTCGCGCATCCACGGCGACTGCCAGTCCGACGGGGCCACCGAGAGCACCTCCGCGAGGGCGCGGAGCGAGATCGGGGCGAAGAGCGCGCAGGCGGTCACGAAGAGCGCGAGGTAGAGCAGGAGCCGCGCGAGATCGGGCTTGCGCCGCGCCTCGTCCATGAACGCGGCGTGCGCGCCCTTGAAGCTCTCGAAGGACGGCGCCGGGACGGGGAGGGCGGCGTCCCGGTCGCGGATCGCGTCCTCGAGGCGGATCGAGACCGCGCGCTCCATGCGCTCGACGAGGGTGGCCGCGCGGCGGAACGCGACCGGCGACGGATCGGCGAAGAGCGCGTCGTCGATCCTCGTGCGGATGCCCGAGAGCACGCGGTCGCGCTCGTCGGCGATGCGCTCGCGCTCGCGCGCGATGAGGTCGTCGAAGCGGCGGCGCTGGAGCAGGCGCCAGGTCTTCTCGATCTCGCGCATCCGCGCGAGCGCCCAGCCGACCGGGGGCTCGGGCGCGGGCTGCGCGGCGACGATCGACGGGTCGCCGGGGTCGGGCCCGTAGCGCTCGCGCAGCTCCTCGCCGCGCGCCCACCACGCCGGCTCGGGGTCGCGGGGGACGTCCGGCGCGTAGCGGCCCAGCAGCTCGAGGACGTCGCGGTCCGCGTCGCGCGGCTCGTCGAACGCGGCGAGCTCCACGTCCTCGAGCGCGTCGATGTCGGCCAGGTCCGCCTCGCGCGCCTCCTGGGCGAGGACCGCGTCGACCACCTCGAGGGCGACCGCGTCGCGCGCGTAGACGCGGACCGCCGCGCGCGGCACCTCGGAGACCGCGCAGGCGAACGTCGCGAGGGGCTCGGAGGGGGCCTCGCCGTAGAGGAGCTGCGAGACCCGGGTGACCGCGCTGAGCGAGTAGACGAGCAGCTCGAGGAAGTTGCGGCAGCACTGCGACAGCTCGCGCTCCGACAGGACGCTGTATTCGGCGACGTCCTCGATCAAGAAGACCTGCGGCACCGCGCGCCGACGCGGCTCGCGCTCGCGCAGCCGCTTCGCGAGCGCGCGCACCATCTCGACCAGCTCCGGCCCGCGCTCGAACGAGGCCGGGTGCGGCATCGCGCAGATCGGGAGCACGACGAGGTTGCGCTCCGCGCCCGTTCGGTAGCCCTCGAAGATCGGCCCGAGCTCGCCCAGCAGGCGATCCTCGATGGCGGTGAGCGCCTCGCCGAGCTGGGCGCGCACATCCGCGTCTCCGAGCCCCGCGACGACGAAGACGTGGAGCCGGGTGAGGCCCTCGGCGGCGCGGCGATCCCGCGCGCGCACCATCCGCGGGTGCGCGAGGAGCGCGCGCGCGTCGGCCAGCACCCGGGCCGCGAGCGCGTCGGCGCGCAGGCCTCGATCGACGACGATCGACGTCAGCGGCGCGCCCGCCTCCGCCTCGCCGCGCTCGTCCATGACGCGGCGCACGACCGAGGCGCCGAACGCGCCGAGCCCGACGAGGATCGACGGGACCTCGGGCTCGCGCTCCATGCTCGGTCTATCCCTCGAGGAGCCTCGTCGCCTCGCGCAGGGCGGCGTACTCCGCCTCCTCCGCCGCGTCGCGGCCGTCCATCAGCTCGAGCGCGACGCAGCGCGCCTTCCACTCCTTGGAGGCGCGCGCGACCTCGTCCGCGAGCGCCTTGGAGCCACGGGCCTCACGCGCGTCCTTGGCGAGCTCGGCCACCGCGAGGTCGTAGACCGCCGGCTTGTCGCGCTCGAGCCCGAGGAGCCGCTCCGCCGCCGCGAGCACCCCCGCCGCGAGCGGCACCGTCTGGCCGCCGTCGAGGCGGAGCGCGAACGCGCCTCCCTCGCTCACGATGGACCCGCGCGCTGCGCCGAGGGCCATCGCGGTGACCCCGACGCGGGAGCGCTCCGCCTTCGCCTCGCGATCGCGCTTGCGGTCCTCGGGGTCGAGATCGGCGAGGCCCTCGAAGCCCGCGTCGATGTGGAGCGGCCAGCCCTTCTCGGTGCGCGCCTGGTAGCGCCGGTAGGCCGCCTTCATCTCCTCGTTGACGTGCGGGAAGCAGTAGATCGGCACGCCGAGGATCGAGCGGTACAGCACGACGCGGTCCGGGTCGTCCCAGTCCTCGATGACGTTCGCGCTCTTGCCGTAGGTCGCCTCGGTGAACGCCTCGCCGAGCGCGCCCGAGGCGAGCTGCGCGTGCAGCCCGACCAGGAGCATGTCGGCGTGGTTGATCATGCTCTTGGCCTCGGGGTGGAAGCGCGTGAGCGGCTGCGCCTTGGCGAGCGCCGTCTCGATCTTGCGGCGCGCGTAGCGCTTCACCGCGTCGCTCTGCCACAGCGCGCTCGCGCTCAGCGGCGACTCCGCGCCGAGCGCCTGGCGCGGCGCGCGCACCCCGTCCTCCGTGGCCAGCCCGTAGTACTTCGCCTCGAGGGCGAGCGCGTCATCGAGGCGCAGGCCCTGGCGCTCGAAGGGGTCGTCGCTGCTCGGATCGCCGAGGATCGGCTTCTCGAGGAAGCGCTCCGCCGCGCCGATCAGCGAGCTCTCCACGTCGCCGATCATCTGGCGTGCGGTGCGCCGGACCGCGCGCCCCTGCTCGTCGTACTTGGGCCGCAGCGCCTCGCGGACCGCGGCGAGGACCTCGGCCTGATCCGAGGACTCGGGCCGCGTCGCGACCTGGTCCTCGTAGTACCAGCCCCAGAACCGGTCGCGCCCGTTCGGGTGCTGCAGGACCTCCACGTCGAGGACGAACTCGTTGGCCTGCGCGTCCGGGCCGCCGTCGTACTCGTAGCGGCGCGCCTTCTCCTCGAGCTCGGTGGCGAGCCGGCCGGCGCTGCTCTCGATGTTGCGGAAGCTCGCGCGGAGGGTGTCGGCGGCGCGGCCGAGGGCGACGCCGAGCTCGTAGAGCCCGCCGCGGATCAGCAGGGCGCGGCCCTTGTCGACGTACTCGTTGAACGTCCCGACGGTGCGCTCGCGCGCGGCCTCGAAGTCGCTGTCCTTGCGGGTCAGCAGCTTGTCCCAGCCGCCGTAGGTGCGCTTGATCTCGGCCGCGTGCGAGTCCATCTCGCTGCGGAACCGGCTGTCGCGCCCGAGGTCGGCCTCCGCGCGGAGCCGCGCGACGGTGCGCGACAGCTCGTCGAGCGCGCCGCTCGAGAGCGGGCCTCCGTCCTGGCGGAACTTGATGAGCACGTAGCGCTGCTCGTAGGGGCTCAGCTCGGGCGCGGCGTCGGGCCCGGCCTCCGCGAGGAGCTCGGCCCAGAAGTCGCCGCTCTCGATCTGGGCGATCGTCGAGGCGAGCTTCGCGTCGATCTGGGACTTGGCCTCGGCGACCTCGCGCGCGAGGGAGTTCATCGTCGCGGCCGGCGTCCAGGCGTCGTCGAGGATGCGGTCGGCGCTGATCTCGCGGATCTGGGCGCAGCGGCTCCGGAGCTCGTCCTCGAGGCGCTTCGAGACCTCGGCGAGCTTGGCGGACGCCGTCTCGGCCACCGTCTTGAGCCGGTGCCAGGTGCCGCCCTCCGGATCCTGGTCGGCGAGCATGTCGAGCTTGCGCACGAACGCGGTGTCGAGCCGCTCGGCGCGCGCCTCGGGGCTCAGCCGCTCGAGCTCCTCGCGGTCGACGTTGAACTGCTTGAAGCGCTCGCGCTGGGCCTCGCTGACGAGGGCCGGGTCGTCGAGGAGGAGGTAGCGGCGCACCGCGGTGGCGGCGAAGCGGCGCGCGCAGTATCGCAAGAGGTCTTGGCGCGGCAGGACGAGCACCGCCGCGCCGATCGTCCCGTAGAAGGCGGTGTAGCCGTCGGCGCCGAGCTCGGGCGGGAAGAGCGAGCGGCTCTCCTTGGTGTAGTTGTCGTAGTCGCCCTGCTGGTCGCCGAGGATCGGGCTGAAGATCTGCACGTAGGTCGCGTCCGCGAGCGCGTCGCCGACGTCGTCCACGCTGAAGCTGGTGGGCCGGTCGACCACGTACATGAGGTCGTAGGGGCGGCGCTCGACGGTCGTCTTGTGCTTGTTGCGCGGGTCGTAGTGGAACGTGGTCGGCTGCTCCATCGCCTGGGTGTCGAGCCGGTCGAGGTGCTCGAGCTCCTTGAGCGCGGCGTAGCCGTTGGCGAGCGTCCCGTCGCGGTTCATCCCCACGACCTCCTCGAACGCGTCCGGCAGGATCGCGAAGCCGAACAGGCGCGCCGCCTTGTCGCCGATGAGGTCGCGCAGAAGGTACGCGAAGGGGATGAACGCGCCGCTCCCCGTCCCGCCAGCGACGCTGAAGTAGACGAACACCTGCAGCGGCGCGCCCTGGCGGCGCATCCCGTGCTCGTGCGAGCGGAGCTCGTGGATGACGTCCTGGAGCTGGCGCGTCAGCTCGCCGACCTCGATCGAGCGGAAGAACCCGAGGCGGCTCTCGATCCGGATCTGGCCCGCCCCGGCCCCCGACTCCTCGCGGAAGCGGTACCAGGGGTGCACCCACTGCGTGAAGAAGGCGTCCGCCTCCGCGAACCCCTCGCCCCGGCGCAGCTTCGTGTACTCGACCTTGTCGAAGTCGCTCAGCGTGATCGTCGCGTCGACGTGCCCGACCGGCCCGTAGCCCTGGCGGAGGCGCGCGAGGTCCGCGGCGTTGGTGTCGATCGCGACGAAGCGGACGAGGCTCCGGTACTTGAGCTCGTAGTCGCGCGAGGCGCGAAGTCGCTTGGCGATGCGGCCGATGGCCTGGCCGCCCGAGCCGCCGAGCCCGACGAAGAGGGTCGGCGTCACCTCCCCCGGCATGATCTTGATCGGCATCCGCTTCCTTCCGGTGAGCGGCGACTCTACCAACAGAGCCGGCGCGGTTGGATAGCCCGGAGGCGGGGCCTGCTACGCTGCGGCAATGCGGACATCGGGGTGGGGGGGGCTCGCGGTCGCGCTCGCGGCGGCGGCGATGGCGGCGGGCTGCGGCGGCGGCGGCGTCGGGGACGCGTGCGACGACGACGACGGCTGCGATCCGGGGCTGATCTGCGCGTCGAGCGGCACCTGTCAGGGCGTGATGGACGGCGGCCGGGCGGACGCGGGCGCCTTCGACGCAGGCTTCGAGACCGACGACGGCGGGGGCGACGCGGGGCCGATGCCCGGCGACGCGGGCCCCGCGGACGGTGGCCAGACCGACGGCGGCCGGATCGACGGCGGGCCCGGGGACGCGGGGCTGATGCCCGGCGACGCGGGGCCGCCGGACGGGGGGGAGTGCGCGGGGGCGAGCGAGAGCTGCGCCGAGGGCCAGGCGTGCTGCTCGGGCCTGATGTGCTGCTCCGGGGTGCCGGTGCCACCGGGCGCCGAGTACTGCGGGGCGACCTGCCCGATCTGCCTCGCGCCCGACACGCCGATCGCCACCCCCACGGGCGACGTCGCGGTGGAGGAGCTCCGGGTCGGCGACCTCGTCTACAGCGCCCACGAGGGCGCGCTGGTGGCGGTGCCGATCCGTGCGGTCGGTCGGACCCCGGTGGTCGACCACGTGGTGATGCACGTGACGCTCGACTCGGGGGCGGAGCTCCACGTCAGCCCGGGCCACCCGACGGCCGAGGGGGGCCTCTTCGGCGCGCTGCGCCCGGGGGACCCGCTCGGCGAGCTGCGGGTCGCCGCGATCGAGCGCGTGCCCTACGCCCACGCGTTCACCTACGACATCCTCCCTGCCTCGGACACCGGCACCTACGTCGCCGGCGGGGCGCTCATCGGCTCGACGCTCCTCCCCTGACCCGGCTCGGCGACGAGGCGCGTCGCGGTGACGTCGCGCGTCGTCGTCTGGCCGTCCATCGGGCCCGTGCTCCCGCGCGACGGGCCTGGCACGGGATTCGTAGACCGGGATGCACATGACCCTCCACCGCTCCGCGCTCCTCCTCCTCGCCGTGCTCGCCGCCGCCTGTACCGGTCGCAAACCGCTCGGCGATCAGTGCTCGCTCAACACCGACTGCGCCGACCCGCTGGTCTGCCGGCTCGCGCGCTGCCGCAACTGGTGCGCTGGCGACCGAGACTGCCCGCTCGGGACCTACTGCGCGGTGGACAACGACGGCCTGGGCGCGTGCCTGCTGCCCGAGGAGAGCACCTGCGACCCGACCGGCGAGGGCAACCCGTGTCCGTCCGACCTGGCGTGCTCGCCCGCCGGACTCTGCCTGAGCGCGTGCAGCGGCGAGGGTGAGTGCCTCGAGACGGGGGCCTGCGTCGGGGGCTTCTGCGTGGACGTCACGACGGGCCCGGACGGCCGGGTGACGTTCGGGGACGCGGGCGCGCCGGCCGACGGCCAGATCTGCGAGCTCGTGGAGCGCTGCAACGGGATGGACGACGACTGCGACGGCTACGTCGACGAAGGCGGCGACGCCTACTGCGACGGCCGACCCAACGCCACCGGGGAGTGCCGGGCCGGCGACTGCCAGCTCTCGTGCGACGACGGCTGGGCCGACTGCAACGGCGTGCAGGTGGACGGCTGCGAGGCCGAGCTCGCGGTGGACGCCCTGCACTGCGGGCGGTGCGACAACGCGTGCCCGGTCGGCGACGGCGCGACCGCGTCGTGCGAGGGCGGCTTCTGCACCTTGCCGGTGTGCGATCCCGGCCGCGGCGACTGCGACCGGGACCTGGCCAACGGGTGCGAGGCCCAGCTCCAGGTCGACGACTTCAACTGCGGCGCGTGCGGGCGCGGCTGCGGCGCGGTGTTCGGCGGGCGCGAGCAGTGCGTGGCCGGAGCCTGCGAGGTGAGCTGCGACGCCGGGTTCGACGACTGCAACGCCGACCCCGCCGACGGCTGTGAGACCGACACGACGCGGAACGAGCTGCACTGCGGGGGCTGCGGGCGCACCTGCGCGGCCGGCCTGGTGTGCACCGACGGCGCCTGCGCGCCGCCGCCGTTCCCGAGCGACGGCTCGGACGGCGCCCTCAGCTTGACCACGGACGCCGTGTTGACGGCGGGGATCTACCACTTCACGAGCCTCACCATCCCCGCTGGGGTCACGCTGCGGACCTCTGGCGTCGGCGTGCTCGATCTCCGCGTGCAAGGTGACGTGATCATCGACGGCACGATCGACGTCTCGGGCGGCGCGGGCGGCGAGATCGACACCGGCGGCTGCAGCGCGGGCGGCGGCGCGACCGCCGACCCGCTCGGCGTGGGAGGGAGCACGGCCGACGTGTGCGAGCCCCGCGCGATCGGGGGCACCGGCGCGCAGGGAGGTGACGGGGTAGCCGCCCTGAGCACCTGCGCGCTCGGGGGACGGTTCGGCGGGGGCGCGGGCGGATTCCAGAGCGTCTCGATCAGCGGGGGCGGCGGCGGCGGAGGCGGGGGCTATGCGGGCGGCGGCGGCGGCGGCGGGATGGCCGCGGCGGGCGGCGACGGCGGTTCCTTCGGCACGGACCAGGGCGGTCTCGGGGGGGCTCCGTGCACCCCGGGCACCGGCGGCCAGGCCTCCGACCCGTACTTCGCGGGGGGCGACGGGAACGTCTCGACCGACTGCATGGGCCGAGGCCACGGCGCGGGCGGCGGGGGCGGATCGATCGGCGAGGAGGCCTCGAGTGATCCCGGGGTGGAGCGGGGCACCTTCTACGCCGGGTCGGGAGGCGGCGGCGGGGGCGCGCGCCTGGGCCTCTGCGGCGGCGGCGGCGGTGGGGGCGGCGGCGCGGTGCGCGTCGCGAGCGCCGGTCGCATCGTGATCCGCGGCGCGGTGCTGGCCGAGGGCGGCGCCGGCGGCTCCTGGCGACCCGGCTCTCCGGACCGGGCGGGCGGCGGGGGCGGCGGCAGCGGCGGCGTGATCTACCTGTCGGCCCCGGACCTCGACGTCTCGGGGACCGTCTCGGTGCTCGGCGGGATCGGCGGCGTCTCGGGGACCGACGACGGCGGCGACGGCGGCCCCGGCCGCATCCGCCTCTCGATCGATCCCGGCCGCTGCACGTCCTCGGCGACCTGGCTGGGCGCGGCGGTGAGCTGCGTCGTGAACACAAGCCTCGCGCCCGGTCGGGGCTACGTCGGCCGCTACCCGAACTGACCGGCGCGGTTGTGGTGGTCGGCTCGGTGCGTATCTCGTAGCTTCCCGATATGAGCGAGTCTTCCTTCGAGCTCACCAGCTCCCCGGGGGCGGTGACCGCCCCCGAGCGGCAGTCCATCCCGAGCCCCGCCCCGCCGGCCGACCCGAGCGACCTCAACGCCCCCGAGCTGCTGCTGAACCGCGAGCTCACGTGGCTGTCGTTCAACCGCCGGGTGCTCCACGAGGCGGAGGACGGCCGCAACCCGCTCCTCGAGCGGGTGAAGTTCCTCGCGATCGCCAACGCGACGCTCGACGAGTTCGTGATGAAGCGGATCGGCGGCCTCAAGCAGCAGGTCGCGGCCGGCGTCTCGAACCTCAGCGTGGACGGGCGGAGCCCCGCGCAGCAGATCAGCGAGTGCTACGCGGTCATGCGCGGGCTCAAGGAGCGCTCGAAGCAGCTCCTCGAGAGCCTGCGGCGAGAGCTCGCGGAGGTCGGCATCCGCGTGTCCTCCTGGGACGACCTCACGACGGCCGAGCGGACCGCGGCGCGCGACTTCTACCTGCACAACGTCTTCCCCCTGGTGACGCCGCAGGCGATGGACCCGGCGCACCCGTTCCCGTTCGTGTCGAACCTCTCGCTGAACCTCTTCGTCACCCTGCGGCGCGACCCGTCCGACTTCGAGACGCTGCAGGCGCGGGTGAAGGTGCCGGTCGGCAAGGGGGTCTCGCGCTTCGTCCGCGTGGGCGACGAGGCGACGTTCGTGCCGCTCGAGGAGGTGATGGCCGCCAACCTCGACCTGCTCTTCCCCGACATGCACGTCGACCGCGTCGAGCTGTTCCGGGTGACCAGGAACTCGAACACCGAGCGCGACGAGGAGCAGGCCGACGACCTCGTCTCGCTCATCGAGACGGAGCTGCGCGACCGCAAGTTCGCGGCGATCGTGCGGATGTCGGTCGCCGAGGGGATGACCCCGCTCACCCGCGGCTACCTCGCGGCGGAGCTTGGCCTCGACGAGCACGAGGACGTCTTCGAGATCGAAGGCACGCTGGGCCTGGCGGACCTCTTCGAGCTCTACAAGCTCGACCGCCCCGAGCTGAAGTTCGAGCCGCACCACCCGGTGGACCTGCCCGACTTCCAGACCGACCGGAACCTCTTCCACGTCATCCGCGACCGCGGCTCGCTCCTCGTCCACCACCCGTACCAGTCGTTCGCGACGAGCGTGGAGACCTTCCTCGAGGAGGCGGCGAACGACCCGAAGGTCCGCGCGATCAAGGCGACCATCTACCGCACCGCGGACCGCTCGCGGATCGTGAACCACCTCGAGCAGGCGGCCCGCAACGGCAAGCAGGTCGCGGTGGTGGTGGAGCTCAAGGCGCGCTTCGACGAGCGGGCCAACCTGCGCTGGGCGAACCGGCTGGAGTCGGTCGGGATCCACGTCACCTACGGCGTCGTCGGGCTCAAGACGCACTGCAAGGTGATCCTCGTCGTGCGCCAGGACTACGACGGCCTGCGGCGCTACGCGCACCTCGGGACGGGCAACTACCACTCCGGCACCGCGCGGCTCTACTCGGACGTCGGGCTCTTCACCTGCGACCCGCAGATCGGCCACGACCTGACCGAGCTCTTCAACTACCTCACGACCGGCTACAAGCCGGGGCGCGACTTCCACAAGCTCCTGCCCGCGCCGAAGCTCCTCAAGCGGGCCATGCTCGCCAAGATCGAGCGAGAGGCCGAGCACGCCGAGGCCGGTCGCAAGGCGCTCATCCGCATGAAGATGAACGCGCTCGAGGACGTCGACGTGACCCGCGCGCTCTATCGCGCGGCCCAGCGCGGCGTCGAGATCGACCTCGTCGTGCGCGACACGTGCCGGCTGCGCGCCGGCGTCCCGGGGATCACCGACCGCGTCCGCGTGATCAGCGTCGTCGGCAAGTTCCTCGAGCACGCGCGCATCTACTACTTCCACAACGCGGGCGACGCCGAGCTCTACATCGGCTCGGCCGATCTGATGCAGCGCAACCTCGAGAGCCGCGTCGAGACGGTGGTGCCGGTGGAGGACCCGGTGCTCCGCGAGGAGCTCCTCTACGTGCTCGACACCCAGCTCACCGACTACCGCTCCGCCTGGGAGATGCGCCCCGACGGCACCTACGAGCAGCGGACGGGCGGCGACCTGAGCTGCCAGGACACCTTCGTCACGCACGCCGAGGCGCAGCACCGCGCGGCGACCAAGCTGCAGAAGCGGCGGACCAAGAGCCTCGGCGCGCGCAACTACCGCCGCTGAGGCTCGGGCCCGTCGCCCGCGCGCGGGCCACGCAGATAGGATTGCACGGTAGACCACGCGTCGTCGTCGGCGGCGACCGCGCCGGGGATGTCGTCGTGGCCCACGCCGGGGAGCGCGCGCAGCGTCACGTTGGGGTGCTCGCGCGCGAGGCGCTGGCTCAGGGCCAGCGGGATGGTCGCGTCTTCGACGCCATGCAGCACGAGGACCGGGATCCGCGCGTCGAGCCGGTCGGCCGGCGCCCAGTCGGTCATCGGGGTCTGCCCCATCGCGCGGGCGAGGCGCGCGCTCCCGTTGAGGATGCGGTCCCGGAGCGGGCCGAGGAACCTCGTGCGCGCGTCGACCAGCGGGCGGTAGCGCGACGCGGGGGCGAGCGCGATCAGCGCGCGGGCGCCGGCCCCGCGGAGGCCGCGGCTGGCCGCGAGCACCGTGCCGCCGCCCATCGACGTGCCCACGACCACCACCGGGCGCTCGGGCTCGGCGCGGTGGAGCTGCGCGACCACGCGCACGAGGTCCCCCGCCTCCCGCTGCCCGTAGGTGCAGACCGCGCCGTCGCTCCGGCCGTGCGCGCGCGCGTCGAGGCGCACCGACGCGATCCCCTCACCGCGCAGGCGCCGAGCCCACGGGAGGAACCGCTCCCGGCCGTCCGACACGCCGTGGTGCAGGACGACGATCGGGCCGGCGGCCGCGGGGGACCGGGTGGCCCGGAGCGCGCGAGCGTCGCCCACGTCGAGCTCGATCAGCGTCTCACCCGGGTCGAGGGTCGGGGACTGATGGAACAGCCGGACGGGCGCCGGGGCGAGCTGGGTGTTGACCGTCACCACCGCGGCCGCGGCCAACAGGTAGAGCGCGGGGACGCCCGCGAGCGCGGCCAGCCCGACCCGCGCCAGCCACCCACGCGCGAGCCGGCTCGCGGCCGCCGCGGCGTGGACCGTCGCCTCGGCCCCCATCACGAGCGCCCCGCCGGTGAGCCAGGTCACGAGGGGGGTCGCGCGCGGCCACGCGACGGTCGCCAGCAGCGGCGCGGCGAGGACCGCGAGGACGACGCGGGTGCGCAGGCGGGTCCCGGGGCGGATCGTGCGGCCCGCGATCAGGGTGAGCGCGGCCGGCAGGAGCACCGCCACGTAGCGCTCGTCGACCCCGGTCAGCCCGAGCCCGTCCGCGCCGAGGGAGCCGAGCGCGGCCGCGCCGGCGGCGCCGAGGGGGACCGCGAGGGCGAGGGCGGCGCGGTGGCCCGGATCCACGGTCGCAGGCTCGCACGCGCCCGCGCCGCGGTCGAACCCGCGTCCGGTCCGCCGTGCCACCGCAGGCTGTGAAGAAGTGTGTGGCTCGTCTGAACCAACCCGACGGGTCGGTTGACCCCCTGCGGAGCGACCCCACGCTGACCCCCGTCGATGGGACCCGTCCCCCCTGCGCGGGGCGCGGCCGGTCCCCGCGGGGGCGAGAGCGAGGAACGGCGGAGAGCAGCCATGAGCGGAGCGATGGAGCACGGACAATTCTGCCCCCACGGGGGCGTGCTACCGCCGGCCGAGGGGTCGCCGGCGACGCTCGCCGGGCAGGCGATGGGGAGCACGCGGGCCCGGGTCCGGGCCGCGACGGGGCTCGCGCTCGGTCTCTGGGCGCTGAACCTCGTCTTCGAGGGGCTGCGCGGTCGCCTCGACGCGGTGCTGCTCGCGATCGCGGGCGGGGTCGCCGTGGCCTCGATCGCGCTGATGTGGCTCGCCGGGCGGGCCCGGACCGAGCGCACCCTCGGCGGCTTCGGCTCGCTCTACTTGATCGCCACGAGCTTCGCGATCGCCGCCTTCGAGCAGCACGCGGGGCTCGGCGCGGGCCTCGGCGGCGGGGTGTCCTGGAACGCAGTCTGGATCGCGTTCTTCCCGCTCATGGTCCCCTGCTCCCCGCGGCACACCCTGGTGAAGGGGCTCATGGCCGCGAGCGCCACGCCGATCGCGTTCCTCGCGTTCGTGGTCCTGCCGGGCGCCCCGCTCCCCGCGCCGGTCGAGCTGGTCGCGCTCTTCGCGCCGGTCTACGTGGGCGCGCTCCTCGCGTACGTGGGCGCCAAGCACCTCGACAAGCTCGGCGCCGAGATCACCGAGGCCCGCTCGGTCGGGACCTACGAGCTGGTGAAGCGGCTCGGGCAGGGCGGGATGGGCGAGGTCTGGGAGGCGCGTCACCGCCTCCTCGCGCGCCCGGTCGCGCTCAAGCTGATCAAGGCCGAGGACCGCCCCGACTCGACCCAGATCGCGCGCTTCCGCCGCGAGGCCCGCGCGATGGCGCGGCTCAAGTCGCCGCACACCGTCGAGCTGTTCGACTTCGGCGCGACCGACGACGGGCGCCTGTTCTACGCGATGGAGCTGCTCGAGGGGATGGACCTCGAGGCGCTCGTGGCCGCGCACGGCCCGCTGCCGCCGGCGCGGGTGGTCAGCGTGCTCCAGCAGGCGGCGCGCTCCCTCGGCGAGGCCCACCGCCGCGGCATGGTGCATCGCGACGTGAAGCCCGCGAACCTTCACCTCGGCCGCTTCGGGCTCTCGCACGATCACCTCAAGGTCCTCGACTTCGGCCTCGTGAAGTCGGCCCGCGCCCAGGACGCGAGCCTCGGCCCGACCCTCACCGCCGACGGCCGCATCAGCGGCACGCCCGCTTACATGGCGCCCGAGTCGCTCGTCGGCGACGGCGAGGTCGACGGCCGCGCCGACGTCTACGCGCTCGGCTGCGTCGCGGTCTTCCTTCTCACCGGCGAGCGGCTCTTCGAGGCGGACGACGTCATCCGCGCGGCGGTCGCCCACATCACCGAGGTCCCCGTGCCGCCGAGCCGGCGAGGGGTCGAGGTCCCGGCCGACCTCGAGGCGGTCATCATGGCGTGCCTCGAGAAGGACCCGGTCCGTCGCCCCGACGCCGAGAGCCTGCTCGAGATGCTCGACGCGCTGTCCGTCGAGGAGTGGACCGACGACGACGCGCGCCGCTGGTGGGCGAGCGAGCGCCCGTTCGCGCCGGCCCGCGAGAGCGAGTCGCCGTCCACCCCGGTCGACCTCCCGTTTCGCGGCCCGCGCCCCATGATGGGCCACGCCTGAGCTCGTCCGCGCCGCGGCTACCGCCGTAGCTGCAGGTAGACGTCCTCGCCGACGCGGCGGAGGGTGATGCGGTTGCTCACCGGGTATTCGCCCTGAGCCAGCTCGACCCAGCCGCTCGACTCCTCGAACCGCTCGATGCCCGGGCCCGTCACCACGAGGGTCGCGCCGCCGCCCTCGGTCGCGCGCACGTGCCCGTCGTCGGGGAGGCGCTTGAGGGACGGAAGCGGCGCGCGGGGCCCGCCGAGGTGGAGCGCCGCGTCGCGGCGGAAGCCGCGCTTGGTCTCGACGAAGCGGGCGAGCTTGCGGAAGCCCTCGTCCCCCTCGCGGAGGCGCAGCAGCGCCTCATGGCTCTCCGCCCAGCAGAGCACCGCGCCGTCGCGGAAGCGCGACGGGCGCAAGAAGCCTCTCACGATCCAGACGAGGAGGAGGAGCGCCAGCGCGAGGCCGGTCCAGAGCGCGATCTGCTGGCCGGGGCAGACCCAGAAGCCCGGGTCGGTCACCCGCACCTCGAGCGGCACCGTCAGCTCGGGCCCGCCCGAGCGGGCGCGCAGGCGCAGCGCGCCGCGGTAGGTGTCGACGCCGCAGCAGCCCTCGGCCTCGGCGGTGAGCTCGCGCTCGGCCCGGCCGTCCTCGCCGGCCCGCTGCCGCGCCTCGGCCTCGAGCGGCGCGGCCGTCAGCCCGTCCACGTCCAGCTCGACGGTGGCCACCACCTCCTCGGCCGCGACCGGGGCCGGCACCTGCACCACGCCGCGTGCCCGCGAGCCGCCGACCACCCCGAGGTGAACCGCCTCGGCGCGGGCGTAGCGGAGGGTCGCGCGCAGGGGGATCGAGCGCTCCGGCACCGAGCCCTCCGGGCGGATCACCAGGCGCAGCTCGATCGGCGCGTCGCGGCCGTCGGCGCTGACCGACGGGCAGAACGCGGTCGCCCGCACCCGGACCTGGACGGTGAACGGATCGGTCAGCTCCACCGTGGGCGCGCTCGGCTCACACACCACGCACTCGGCGAGCTCGGGGGCGCCCTCCGCCTGGCACGACACCGAGGCGTGCGAATCTCGAGGGAAGGCGCCGTGCACGACGAGCTGCACGTCGTCGCTCGTCGGCTTGGGGAGCGTGCCGAGCGCGACCTCCTGGATCGGCACGGCGGGCGCGGCCGCGGTGGCCACACGGTGGATCCCGAAGGACACGGCCGAGAAGCCGCGTCGCGCCTCGATCGGGGCGGCCATCCCGTCGCCGCTCGCGCGGAAGGTCCGCTCGTGGCGACCGAGCGGCACCTCGGCGCCGAGCTGGGCGTGGAACGAGCCGTCCGGGCCGACCTGCATCGGGGAGGCGTCCTCGCACCCGGGCGCCTCGCAGACCTCCATCTGGAACGCGAAGGAGCGGTCGGGGTGGATGGTGTCGCCGCGGTCGCCGACGAGCCGCGCCCACGCGCAGGCGGGCTGGCCGGCCCGCACGGTGCGCTCGAGGCTCCACGGCAGGGGCGGCGCCTCGCCGCACGGCGCCACCACGCCCTCCACCCGCAGCCGGCCGTAGACCGGGATCACGAGCGCGTCGGCGCCCGCGTCGGGGCTGCGCACCGCGTAGGGCGTCTCGGCCGGGGTCTCGGCGGTGGCGCGCACGCTCCAGCCGTGGGCGCGGTGGCGGAAGGTCGGCCCGCCGGGCACGGGCCGGACGCCGTCGCGGTCCGCGCGCTCGAGCCCGATCGTCCCCTCGCCGCGGTCCCGGATCGCGAGGACCCGCACCGTGCGCGCGCCCGCGAAGGTGCGCTCGAGGCCGACTCGCCCGCCGTCGTCGAAGCGGAGCCCGCGGCTGAACGAGAGCACGTCGGCGAAGGCGCGCAGGAGCGAGCGCGCGTCGAAGCCCACGCGCTCGGGCCCGCGCCAGCCGGTCCGCTCGGCGAGGGCGTGGAGGGCGGGGTCGACGCCGCCGCGGCCCTCGCGCATCAGGGGCACGAAGCGGAAGCGGTCGCGCGCGCGCAGCCCCGCGAGCCAGCGCTCCGCGTCCTCGACCGGGCCGCCGTTGCAGGCGCCGTCGGTCAGGAGGAGCAGCGTCTGGGGCGCGCCACCCGAGGCCATCGCGTTGAGCTCGGTGCGCGCGCGCTCGAGCGCGGCGCGGCACGGGGTCTGCCCCTCGTGGCGGTCGAGGCTCTCGCTCCCGATCGGACGGATCGCCTCCTCGCCGTCGCGGCCGGCGAGGATCTCGCGCGGCGAGACGAACCCCATCGCGGGCGCGCCCTCGGCCAGCTCGTTGAGGCCGGCGAGCATCACCTGGTCGCCGTCCTCGAGCGCGCCCACGAACGCGAGCGCGGCCATCTCTACCAGCCGGCGCGGATCCGACTGGTTCATCGAGCCCGAGTCGTCGAGGACGAGCAGGTACTGCCCGTACGACGCCTGCTGCGCGGCGGCGGGGGAGGCCCCGAGCGCGGCGAGCGCCACCGCGAGGGCGAGCGCGCGGCGTCCGCGGCGTCCCGAGGCGCTCATCGAGGAACGGGCAGCGGGATGGGGAGCTGGCTGGGATCGATCCCGAGCTGCCCCGGGTTGGGGAGCTGGATCGGCCCGCCGGGGGTCGGCAGCTCGATCGGCCCGGTGCCGGTCTCGCCCGGGACGGGCATGCGCGGCGGCCGGTAGCCCGGCGTCCACTGCTGCGCGGTCGACTGCACGATCGGGATGCGCACGACGCTCGGCGGGTGCGTGCTCAGGAACGCCATCACCAGCTCGGCGCCGCCCTGGTCGCTGAGGCGCCGGAAGAAGTCGAGGTTGAGCAAGGCGCCCTCCTCGGTCCAGGTCCCGTTGGTCTGGACGCGGCCCGCCTCGAGCGCGTTGACGGTGCCCCACATGTCGGCCTCGACCTCACGCGGCTGGCTGAACGGGGGCACCGTGTGCGCGAGGATCGCGGCCATCTCGTCGCGCTGCACCTGCGCGTCCGAGCGCCCGGCGACGCAGTTCGTGTGGCCGAGGTAGTGGTGGGCCAGCTCGTGGCCCACGATGAACGCGACCTGCTGATCGAAGAGGTGGATCTGGCGGGCGAGCTTGTGCGCGTCGGTCCGGTGGGGATCGGCGTGGAGGCTCGGATCGACGCCCTGCACCGGTCGGTCGTGGCGGATCTGGTCGACCACCGTGGTGACGTACTGGGTGTAGGTGTCCGCGCCGGCGACCTCGTCGTAGGCCTTCGTCTCGGCGATCCCCGCGCAGAGCTCGAGCATCGCGCTCGTGATCATCATCGACGCCACCCCGCGCGTGCAGGCGGCGGCCGCGTTCGGCTCGTCGTGCTGGACGACGACGTGGAAGGGGATCTGCGCGACCTGACCGTTCTGGGCCGGGTCGAGCGCGGTCACGAGCGCCTGGTGGATGCGCTCCGCCTCCGCGTCCATGAACTGGCGCGTCAAGAAGCCGTTCGCGTCGTAGCTGCCGGCCGGCGCGGCGGGGAGGGACCCTCGAGCGGGCGGCGCCGCGGGCTCGCGGTTGGGCGCGGCCTGGGGCAGCGGGACGGTGAGGCCCGGGAGGCCGGGGATCGCGAAGCCGCCGGCGGCCGGGGTGGCGGGCGGCGTCGGCGCCGGGGCGGGCGCGGGGGGCGGCGGGGGCGCTGGGGGCGCGAGCGAGGGATCGGGCGCGACGGTCGGCGGATCGTCGCCGTCGGACCCCAGCAGATCGCGCACCGCGCTGCACCCGCCGAGGCTCAGCGTCGCCAGCGCGACCAGCCCGAACCGTCCCCATCTCGCGTTCATCGCGCGGAGTCTATCAACGTCCGGGGCCGACCGCTGGCGGAGTGGCCGAGCCCGCGGCTGCGCGATCGGCCGCGCGACCCCCACCCGATCGGGGCGTTGCGCCGGGTCCGCCGTCGCGGCATGCCGGGGCATGAGCGCCCGCCGAGACAGCGTCCGCATCAGCGCGCCGCCGCGCTGGACCCTGGTCGTCCACGAGGACGCGCGCGCTCTCTACCCGATCGCGGACCTGCTCATGGCGGCCGCGTGGGCCGACGGTCAGCTCGATCCCCGCGAGCAGTCGAAGGCGCTCTATCTCCTCGCGCGCCTCGCCGGCAAGGAGCGCTTCGAGGACTGCCCGCCGTCCCTGGTGGTGCGGGTCGCCGACTTCGACCCGGCGACCTACGACATGGCGACCGCGGCCGACGCGTTCCGGGCCCTGAGCCCGCGTGAGCGGCGGCGGCTGGTCGCGCTCGTGCGCGAGGTCTGCGACGCGGACGGCGCGTTCTGCCTCGAGGAGGACCGCTTCGTCACCGCGCTCGTCCTCGCGCTCGCGCTGACCGAAGAGGACGTCGGCGATCTGCTCATCCGGGTCGCGCCGGGCCTCGACGGCTGGGCCAAGCGCGCGTTCGACGTCGCGTTCTCGGGCGCGTTCCTCCTGGCGGCCTGGCCGATCCTCCTCGCGATCGGGCTCGCCGTCCGCCTGACCTCGGACGGCCCGGCCCTCTTCAAGCAGCGCCGCTACGGCCGCGCGGGCGAGGAGATCGAGGTCTGGAAGTTCCGCACGATGCGCGTCCAGGAGGACGGGGCCCAGGTGAGGCAGGCGACCCGCGGAGACGCGCGGGTGACCCCGCTCGGCGCGTTCCTGCGGCGCACCTCGCTCGACGAGCTGCCGCAGTTCGTCAACGTCCTCACCGGTCAGATGAGCGTCGTCGGCCCGCGCCCCCACGCGATCGCCCACAACCGCCACTACAAGACGCAGATCCTCGAGTACATGCTGCGCCACAAGGTGAAGCCCGGGATCACCGGCTGGGCCCAGGTCAACGGCTGGCGTGGCGAGACCGACACCCTCGACAAGATGGTCGCGCGCGTCGAGCACGACCTCGCCTACATGCGCGACTGGACGCTCTGGCTCGATCTCAAGATCGTCTGGCTCACCGTGTTCGGCGAGGCGGTCCGCAAGAACGCGTTCTGAAACGCGCCGGGCTCGACCGGGCTGCGGCGACTCACCGCGGGCCGTCGCCGAACACCTCGCGCATCGCGGCTTCGCGGTCTCCGACCGGCGGCTCGTTCCCCGTCGCGCTTCCGGTGAGCCGGGGCGGAGGCTCGCCGCGCGGGGCGGCGCGGCGCCGAGGTTGCCGGCCGCCGGCGACCTCCGCCGGTTGTGCGGGCGTAGGGGCCGTCGCCTCGGCGGAGGGCGGGACGGGCGCGACCGGGACCACCTCGTGCTCCAGCGAGGTGCCGTCCGAGGTGGTGCCGTCCGAGGTGGTGCCGTCCGCGGTGGTGCCGTCCGAGGCGGTGCCGTCCGAGGTGGTGCCGTCCGCGGTGGTGCCGTCCGAGGCGGCGCCCTCGGGCGCGGTTCCCTGCGGCGCGGACACGGTCGGTGACGGCGTCGCCGCGCGCACGCCGTCGCTGGGGGCAGGCGTCGCCGGGGCGTCACCCCGCGAGCCGATCAGCAGCACGGCCGCCGTGATCGCCCCACCCGCGAGCAGGATGAGGAGAAACGATTTGACTCCGATGCCAAGGCCCCGGCGCGTGGTCGGCGGTGGGTAGGTGTCGAGCGGCGTGTTCGGTGGCTGGGTCGCGCTCGGGTCGGAGGCTGGCGTCGGAGGCGGCGGGACGCGCAGGGGCTCGTCGGCGCGCAGGACCTCGTCGGCGCGCAGGGCCTCGTCCGCGCGGATCCGCGCGCGGAGGTCTCGGGGCGGCGAATCGCGCGGATCAGGCGCCGGGCCATCGACCGCCGCGTCCGGGGCGAGGTGAGCCCGGACCGCGTCGGGCATCTCGAGCGGCGACATGGGGATCGTCCCGGCGGCGGCGTCCGGGTCGTCGCCCGGCGGCGGAGGCTCAGTCTTCGCGCGGAGCGGGATGGGGTAGGCGACCTCGGGCTCCGCGGGCAGCTCGTCGAACGACCCGCCCGCGGCCCGGCGGATGCCGTGCTGCAGCTCCCGCAGCGCGTCGCCGCCGAAGCGCTGGACGAACGTGCCCACCTCGGCGCGGCCCGGCAGGCGCTGACCGAGCGCGTGGCCGAGCGCCTCCCCGAACGCGAGCGCGGTCGAGAAGCGGTCGTCTCGATCGCGGGCGAGGGCCTGCTCGACCGCGTCGCCGACC